>NZ_CP121197.1:3344760-3659681 GCF_029625215.1 Aurantibacillus circumpalustris | reverse complement strand
TATGAAGTGAAGAATATTAATTTAGCGGTGATAGATAATGACAGGTCGCCGTACTCACAAAAATTAATTTCTTCTATTACTTCTTCTGGATATTTTAGATTGGTGAATTATAACTCTTCTTTTAAGGAATCATTTAAATTAATTGAATCAGATAAGGCAGATCTTATTTTAGAAGTCCCTCATAATTTTGAAAAAAATCTTATTAGAGAAAACGGTCAAAAGTTATTTATTGCTGTAAATGCCATTAATGGAACAAAAGCAAATCTTGGCGGAGCTTATTTGGCAAACGTAATTCGCAATTATAATACAGAAATTCAATTACAATTGAGTGGCCCATCAAAAATAAATTATTACCCTAGCATTGAAATTGCCTCATCTAATTGGTATAATGGCACACTAAATTATAAAGTATATATGGTTCCAGGTATTTTGGCCATTCTAGTTACTATGATAGGAGGCTTTCTTTCCGCCTTGAATATTGTTAAGGAAAAGGAAGTTGGAACAATTGAACAAATCAATGTAACGCCAATTAAAAAGCATCATTTTATTTTGGGAAAACTTATTCCTTTTTGGGTACTTGGAAATGTTGTTTTTACTGTTGGAATGATAGTTTCCTGGTTGGTATATGGAATAGTTCCTTTAGGAAATATTGCTTTGTTGTATGGATTTATTGGAGTGTTTTTATTAGCAATTCTGGGTTTTGGATTATTGCTTTCAACTTTTTGTGATACCCAACAACAGGCAATGTTTATTATGTTTTTCTTTATGATGATTTTTATTTTAATGGGTGGACTGTTTACATCTATTGATAGTATGCCTGATTGGGCTAAATTAATTTCACGTCTAAACCCGGTAAGTTATCTTATTGATGTGATGCGCATGGTTGTTTTAAAAGGGAGTGGTCTGCGCGATGTTTTACCCAACTTAGGTGTAGTTGCTATATTTGCACTTGTTTTAAATACTTGGGCAATTATTAATTATAAAAAGACGAGCTAATTTTTGTATTTTGTTCTAAGATGAAGAAGATTTTATTTCTTTTTATAATTGTATTCAGTTTTTCTCTTTTTAGTCAAAGGATCAAACCTTTTTATGGGCCTTTTCCTGAACCTACGCCAAATAAGAAGATGTTATTTTATTTGCAGAGGACTGTTAATCGAAACACGCTGATTTATGAACTCAATTATGATTTAAGTGCAGATTTGAATTACAAAGAACCTGTAAAAGTATATTGGATAAATTTTGAAGACGGAGGAACAAAGAGTGAGCTTTCTTTTTTTCAAAGAAAGTTTGCATATGGGGTTAATACAGATTTGATCGATGAAAAAAATGGAATATATGAAATTCATTTAGTTGCCTATGATAAAGTAAAATTATATCTCAAAAAAAGTGGAGAAGATAATCACTATCATGTAGAGGTTTTGATTAAGGGTAAAACTGCTATTTTAGATAAAATATTTATTAAAATTAGTGGTGGTAGTTTGATGAGCCCTACTATTCAATATGTTGAACTAACAGGGCATGATCTTATTAGTGGTGATGATGTAAGTGAGAGAATTAAAACACCTCATTAAAAAGTGATTTTTACTTTGTTGCGTTTTATATATACGTACTAAGTCAATTTACCTAAAATTTTATCCACGCCAACACCAAATAATGCAAAGTCATATTTGATGGGATCTGATGAGTCCATGCTTCTTAAAACAGAGGTGATTTCTTCAACCGCCTGCCAATCATTTTGTTTGCGTGTCAATAATCCAAGTGCTCTACTCACATTGCCTGTATGTACATCTAAAGGAAGACATAATTGAGAGGGTGAGATGTTTTTCCAGATTCCAAAATCGACACCTTTTTTATCCTGCCTCACCATCCAGCGTAAAAACATACATAAACGTTTCGAACTTGATTTTTGTAACGGATTGGAAATGTGTTTTTCAGTGCGCTTCAAATGATTTATTTCTAAAAATAGTTCTCTGAATTTAGCAATGTTATTTTTTAAGCCTTCTGTGTCTTTTTTCGGATTAATGCCAAATGCGGCTTCTAAACCTTTGTGATTTAAGTAAATGTTTTTTAAAGAGTCAATAAAGAACACACAATCTATTCCATTAAATGTTCGGTGTACAAATTTCTCAAAAGGTTTTAGATCTTTTTTTACGGAATGAATAATAAACTCATGAGGTGAATTATCCATCCAATTCATGAGTTTTTGAGAGTTTGTAATAATTGATTTTCGGTTACCCCAAGCTATTGTAGCAGCTAAAAAGCCGGCAATTTCTATGTCTTCTTTTTTTGAATAGAGGTGAGGAATGCTTATAGGATCATTCTCTATAAACGATTTATTATTGTAATGAAAATATTTTTCATCAAGAAATTCTTTTATGCTTTTTAAATCTGATGTCATAAGGACTTTGCGATCGCAATTTAAGATATTCTACTTTAAACAAAAAAACCCATTTCAGTTAAGAAATGGGTTTTTTGTTTTATAGATTTTAAAACCTTATTTCGTCACCACAATCTTCTGATAAATCTGAAGCCCATCTATTTGTCCACTCACAAAATAAATTCCTTTTGCAAGATCACTGATGTTTACTTCATAATTATTGTTAGCTGACAAATTAATAACTCTGATTAATTGGCCGAGTTCATTTACTAAACTCAATTTTAAATCGGCGTTCGTTTGAATAGTAAACTTACCATCATTCGGATTTGGATAAATGCTTATTTCGCTATTTAAACTACTTAATTCATTTAATCCAGAGCAGTTTGATATTTTTACTTGAACAGTTGCGGTACTACTACAACCGTTATCATCTGTTCCTGTTACTGTATAGTTTGCAGTAGTGCCAGTTGGAGATACCGTAATAGTTGGCCCTGTCATGGTATTGTTCCAGGCGTAACTTGTAGCTCCGGCCGCTGTAATTCCAACAGATTCTTTTGTGCAAATAAGTGTTCTTGCAGGAACGGCAGTAATGGTAGGATTGTAATAAATACCCAAAGCAATGGTTTGTGTTGCAGGACAAATTAAACCAATAGAATTGCTATTGGCAGTAAGAGTGAATACGGATGCTACAGTAAGCGGCATTTGCAGAATTTGATTGGTAATTGGAGTACCGCTACCTGTATGCCAGTTGTATGTACCCAAAACTCCGTTACCCGCGGTTAGATTAATTAGTCCGCCAGAACAAGTGTTTGTGCTACCATTAATTGTAAGTGTAGGAACAAAAACGTTTACCAATACTGTTTGGGTGTTTTTACAACCTGTATTAGAGTTTGTTCCTTCAACGGTATACATAACAGCACTCGAAGTAAGTGCAATTGGATTTACAACAGCTGCCTGAGTTAAAACATTGTTGGCATTTGCATCCCAACTGTATGTGCTAGCTCCAAGAGCCGTTAAAGTGGCAGCACCGCCAGAACAGATCAAGGCTTTATTTGATGTTACCGTTAAGTTAGGTTTTGCATAAACTAAAACAACCTGACTAGCACCAGAAGTACAACCAAAAGAATTATCACCTGTTACATTATAAGCAGTAGCCGTTGTTGGAGTATCAGCAATACTAGCTCCGTTAAAAATACCACCACCGGTAGCAGTCCAAGTATAATTAATTCCACCACTTGCATTAAGGTTAACGGTTTGACCTTCACACAATGAAGGTGTGCTCGCTGTAGCCGTAATTGTTGGATTTGGATTTGCATTTAAAAACACCGTGGTTGTACTAATACAAGTTCCATCAGAAGCAGTCACTGAATACACGGAAGGAGCTATAGGACTAACAATGGGACTGGCACCAGTAAAAGTATAAGTTGGAGGTCCGGGAGATGTCCATGTATAAGTTAGCGCACCACCAATTGCAAGTGTTGCAGGTGTTAGCGCACAAACTACGGTTGGAGTTACAATCGCAAAAACAGTTGGTAAAGGATTTGTTTGCACAGAAAGTACTTGAGTGTTAACACACGAAGAATTTGCTTTTGTAATGGTATATGTTGTGATTCCTAAACCTGGCGTCACAATAAAATTGGCTGTATTTACAGTTTGCGTAGTACTTGACCAAGTGTAAGAAAGAGCACCCGTTGCAGAAAGGGTAGAAGAACCCCCAATACAAACTATCGAAGGGTTTGAAGTTGGAGGATTGACAGGTGTTGCATACACTGTAACAGGTATAGTAGCCGACGCAGTACAACTCAACGCACTTGTTCCAATAACCGTATAAGTTGCCGTTAACGGAGGGGTGAAACCCACACCGTTAGTGATACCGCCAGTACCACCAGACCACACATAATTAGTAGCATTACCCGTTGCAGTTAAAGTGACACTATTACCAGAACACAAAGTAGGAGAACTAGTAACTGGGTTAACTGTTGGAAAAGGATGCACGGAAATTGAAGTCACAGCCGATGTCGTTCCGCAACCGTTAACACCGAACACGGTGTAACTCACTGCTGAAGTGGGTGAAAACACCACGCCATTTGTTACAGGAATTGAACCCCCTGACCAAGAGTAATTCAACGCACCATTTGCAGTGAGCATTACGGTTTGAGTTGGGCAAATTCCACCACTTGAACTGGCTGTATTAGCAACCGTTAATACGGGAAGAGATCCGTTTACTGTTATTGTAATCGCTGCAGAGCTTATACAATTAGAAACGCTGGTTGCAGTAAGAGAGTATAATGTGGTAGCCGTTGGAGAAACCACAATTGAAGAAGTGCTTGCGCCTGTACTCCAAGAATAATTACTTACAGCGTTAGTTGTTAGAGTAGCTGAATTACCATTGCAAATAGCATTGATACTACTGCTGGCTAAACTTAAAAGTGTGATGTTGCATAACTCAGTAATGATTACTCTTCCGTTTCCTGTAAGATCTGGATTGGGAATATAACCGGTTTGACCATACATGATAGTTGTACCACTCGTTACACCACCAATGTAGCCTGAACCACCACCACCAGCTAGACCCCCATTACTAGTTTGTACTCCTCCTGCTCCGCCTGCATATCCGCCGCCGCCGCCGCCGGCACTGCCTGTAGCTCCACTTCCAGGGTTTCCAGCGGCTCCGCCATTTTCACCACTACCTGGTTGCCCAACTGACGCACCAGAAGCGCAATTACCACCGCCACCCGCGCCGGAAGCTGTACCGTTTGAGGTACCAACAGTCGCCAAGCCTGGCGTTGCGCCGTTTGCGCCTGCACCACCACCACCGGGGGTAACAAGGCCGACATTGCTAACAATAGCCCCACTCTGCCCAATTTGAGCACCGCCATTACCTCCTGGGGCTACAGAATTAGTAATAAGAGTACTACCATAATATGCAGCACCACCACCAGCACCGGCAACTATAATTCTATTTCCAGCTAACGCTCCACCTACGCGAACATCCGTACCGCCGCCGCCGCCGGCACCTGAACGTCCTACAGCAGCACCGCCACCACCACCATTCCAGCCACCAGCTCCAGCAGAGGAAGTGGTTCCGGTAGCCGGATAACCTTTACCTCCCACATATATATAGAGTACCGTCCCGGGGCTTACTATGTTATACTGTCCGCTTGAATAACCACCGATACCTTGGCCACCTGCTGAAGTTATGGATCCACCATTTGCACCCCAGCACTGTATACCCCAATTACCTACTGGAAGAGTTAGTGTTTGTGCACTTCCTGTAAAATTTAAAGTGTACGTTGCTTGTGAATATGCCGTACCTGAAAATACGGTCAACACAAGTGCAAACAATGCCTGTTTTGCGCTTGATAATAATTTGTAAATTTTTATTTTCATAGTTGTATGTTGTTAGCTAAGTAAATATAGTGAATAGTAAGTCTTATACAAATATTATTTCTTAGAAGTCTTGCGACACGAAAAGGTCTATTTGATCTTGACTAAAGTCTGTGTCAGTTCTTCCGGTTAAGACCCCGCTATTATCTATTATCACCAATATAGGAGGTATTTGTACCTGCGCCACCACTGCTGGCTACAATAGCCCGATTTGCCAACCTTGTGTGATTCTCGCATACCCGCCTACTTTTCTTGCATCTGATGCGACACAATTATTTTTTAGTTGAATAACTTATTTCACTAAATATTTTTATTCGCGTTTTTCCTAGGTTTTTTTTGATAAGATTAGTTTTCGGTCAACTGGTTATTATACCAATTGATTTTTAATTTAATGGCTCTGTTGTTATAATACATTACCGGTATTAGTTTTTGTGATTGTGTAATTTAAACTTATTAAAAAAATAAAAGCCGTAACAAATTTTTGTTACGGCTTTATAAAAGTTTCAATAAACCTTATTTCGTTACTATAATCTTCTGATAAATCTGAAGCCCATCTTTTTGTCCACTCACAAAATAAATTCCTTTTGCAAGATCACTGATGTTTACTTCATGATTATTGGTTGCAGACAGATTTATCACTCTAATGAGTTGACCGAGTTCATTTACTAAACTCAATTTTAAATCAACCTTACTTTGAATAGTAAACTTACCATCATTCGGATTTGGATAAATGCTTATTTCGCTATTTAAACTACTTAATTCATTTAATCCAGAGCAGTTTGATATTTTTACTTGAACAGTTGCGGTACTACTACAACCGTTATCATCTGTTCCTGTTACTGTATAGTTTGCAGTAGTGCCAGTTGGAGATACCGTAATAGTTGGCCCTGTCATGGTATTGTTCCAGGCGTAACTGGTAGCTCCGGCCGCTGTAATTCCAACAGATTCTTTTGTGCAAATAAGTGTTCTTGCAGGAACAGCAGTAATGGTAGGATTGTAATAAATACCCAAAGCAATGGTTTGTGTTGCAGGACAAATTAAACCAACAGAATTGCTATTGGCAGTAAGAGTGAATACAGATGCTACAGTAAGCGGTATTTGTAAAATTTGATTGGTAATTGGAGTACCGCTACCTGTATGCCAGTTGTATGTACCCAAAACGCCGTTACCCGCGGTTAGATTAATTAGTCCGCCAGAACAAGTGTTTGTGCTACCATTAATTGTAAGTGTAGGAACAAAAACGTTTACCAATACTGTTTGGGTGTTTTTACAACCTGTATTAGAGTTTGTTCCTTCAACGGTATACATAACAGCACTCGAGGTAAGTGCAATTGGATTTACAACAGCTGCCTGAGTTAAAACATTGTTGGCATTTGCATCCCAACTGTATGTGCTAGCTCCAAGAGCCGTTAAAGTGGCAGCGCCGCCAGAACAGATCAAGGCTTTATTTGATGTTACCGTTAAGTTAGGTTTTGCATAAACTAAAACAACCTGACTAGCACCAGAAGTACAACCAAAAGAATTATCACCTGTTACATTATAAGCAGTAGCCGTTGTTGGTGTATCAGCAATACTAGCTCCGTTAAAAATACCACCACCGGTAGCAGTCCAAGTATAATTAATTCCACCACTTGCATTAAGGTTAACGGTTTGACCTTCACACAATGAAGGTGTGCTCGCTGTAGCCGTAATTGTTGGATTTGGATTTGCATTTAAAAACACCGTGGTTGTACTAATACAAGTTCCATCAGAAGCTGCTACAGAATAAACAGTAGGCGCAATAGGACTAACAACAGGACTGGCACCAGTAAAAGTATAAGTTGGAGGTCCAGGAGAGGTCCACATATAAGTTAGCGCACCACCAATTGCAAGTGTTGCAGGTGTTAGCGCACAAACCACAGTAGGAGTTACAATCGCAAAAACAGTTGGTAAAGGATTTGTTTGCACAGAAAGTACTTGAGTGTTAACACACGAAGAATTTGCTTTTGTAATGGTATATGTTGTGATTCCTAAACCTGGCGTCACAATAAAATTGGCTGTATTTACAGTTTGCGTAGTACTTGACCAAGTGTAAGAAAGAGCACCCGTTGCAGAAAGGGTAGAAGAACCCCCAATACAAACTAAACCGGGATTTGCGGTAGGTACATTAATCGGTGTTGGATAAACCGTAACCGGCATCGTAGCAAAGGCTGTACAGCTTAAAGCACTTGTTCCAATAACGGTATAAGTGGCTGTTATAGCGGGCACAAAGCCAACGCCATTGGTAATAGGGCCAGAGCCACCAGACCACGCGTAATTGGTTGCATTACCAGTTGCTGTAAGTGTTATACTACCGCCCGCACATAATGTAGAAGTACTGGTAACAGGATTAACCGTTGGAAAAGGATGAACTGAAACTGAAGTCACAGCCGTTGTTGTTCCACAACCATTCACACCACTCACGGTGTAACTCACTGCTGAAGTGGGTGAAAACACCACGCCATTTGTTACAGGAATTGAACCCCCAGACCAAGAGTAATTCAGTGCACCACTTGCAGTAAGCATGACTGTTTTTGTAGGACAAATACCACCGCTTGCACTCGCTGTATTAGCTACTGATAAAACGGGAATGGATCCGTTTACTGTTATTGTAATTACTGCAGAGCTTGTACAATTAGAAGGACTTGTTGCAGTTAAACTATAAACAGTATTAGACAAAGGAGAAACAACAATTGAAGACGTACTTGCGCCAGTGCTCCACGAATAATTACTGATTGCATTGGTGATTAAGGTAGCCGAATTACCGCTACAAATTGCATTGATACTACTGCTGGTTAAACTTGAAAGTGAAATATTGCATAATTCTTTAATAATTACCATCCCGTTTCCTGTAACATTGGGTCTGGTCACAAAACCGGGTTGACCATACATGATAGTTGTAGCACTTGTTACTCCACCAATGTAGCCGGAACCGCCGCCACCGCCGCCACCTTGAGTTGCACCACCACCACCGCCATACCAGCCGCCGCCACCGCCGCCGGCAGGAAAAACGTTGCCTGATATACTCCCTCCATCTCCACCAAGACCAAAACTACCGGCAACTCCTATACTGGTGGTGGCATATATGCCACCTGCACCGCCTGCGCTTTGCGTTCCTCCTTTACCGTTGTGGTTAACTTGCGAAGTTCCTAATATACCATCTTGACCTGATAAAGCACCGCCATTACCACCAATTCCAAGAAAACCTGCACTATAAGCACCGCCACAGCCGCCGCCGCCGCCGGCAACAATTATTCTATTTGAATAAATAGTATTTTGAGTAGTTCTGACATCTGAGCCTCCTCCTCCTCCTCCTCTGTAACTGGTATTTGAAGAACCGTTAAAACCACCCCCGCCGCCATTCCAACCACCAGCTGCTGTAACCACTACGGCACCTGCAGTATTTGTCGTTTGACCTTTTCCTCCAACATATATGTATAGTGTTGTGGGTGAAGTTACAGCGTAAACGCCCTTACTATAACCACCTTTACCGCCAAATATGGATACACTTACATCTCCACCATCTCCACCATCTGCTCCCCAGCATTCTATTGAATAAGAACCTGCCAGAAGGGCTAAGGTTTGCGTACTTCCTGTAAAATTGAAAGTGTATGTTGCTTGCGAATAGGCCGCAGCCGAAAATACGGTGAATGCAAGTGCAAACAATACTTGTTTTGTGCTCGATAATAATTTGTAAATTTTTCTTTTCATGATATTTTTTCTTGGACTTAAATACAATAAGATGACTAAAGTTATTACATTTTACTTTAATAGACTATTGATTTTTGATAAAAATTTTCTTGTTCTGGTTTGTTCTTAGCACTTCGGATTAACATATTCTGAAAACAGTTCCCATAAAAAAACCTCCTAAATCGGAGGTTTTTTTATTTAGCTTTCTAAAGCGACTTATTTCGTCACCACAATTTTCTGATAAATCTGACTTGAATCTTTTTGTCCACTCACAAAATAAATTCCTTTTGCAAGATCACTGATATTTACCTCATGGTTATTGGTTGCAGACAAATTAATCACTCTGATTAATTGACCAAGTTCATTTACCAAACTCAATTTTAAATCAGCGGTGCTTTGAATCGTGAACTTACCATCGTTAGGGTTTGGATAAATGGTTATTCCGTTATTTAAATGCCTTAATTCATTTAATCCAGCGCAGCTTGATATTTTCACTTGAACAGTTGCGGTACTACTACAACCGTTATCATCTGTTCCTGTTACTGTATAATTGGCAGCAGTGCCGTTTGGAGACACTGTAATGGTTGGCCCTGTCATGGTATTATCCCAAGCATAACTTGAGCCTCCGGCTGCCGTAATTTCAACAGATTCTTTTACACAAATAAGCGTTCTTGCAGGAACAGCAGTAATGGTAGGATTGTAATAAATACCCAAAGCAATGGTTTGTGTTGCAGGACAAATTAAACCAACAGAATTGCTATTGGCAGTAAGAGTGAATACAGATGCTACAGTAAGCGGCATTTGCAGAATTTGATTGGTAATTGGAGTACCGCTACCTGTATGCCAGTTGTATGTACCCAAAACGCCGTTACCCGCGGTTAGATTAATTAGTCCGCCAGAACAAGTGTTTGTGCTACCATTAATTGTAAGTGTAGGAATAAAAACGTTTACCAATACTGTTTGGGTGTTTTTACAACCTGTATTAGAGTTTGTTCCTTCAACGGTATACATAACAGCACTCGAAGTAAGTGCAATTGGATTTACAACAGCTGCCTGAGTTAAAACATTGTTGGCATTTGCATCCCAACTGTAAGTGTTAGCTCCAAGAGCCGTTAAAGTGGCAGCACCGCCAGAACAGATCAAGGCTTTATTTGATGTTACCGTTAAGTTAGGTTTTGCATAAACTAAAACAACCTGACTAGCACCGGAAGTACAACCAAAAGAATTATCACCTGTTACATTATAAGCAGTAGCCGTTGTTGGTGTATCAGCAATACTAGCTCCGTTAAAAATACCACCACCGGTAGCTGTCCAAGTATAATTAATTCCACCACTTGCATTAAGATTAACGGTTTGACCTTCACACAATGAAGGTGTGCTCGCCGTAGCCGTAATTGTTGGATTTGGATTCGCATTTAAAAACACCGTGGTTGTACTAATACAAGTTCCATCAGAAGCAGACACTGAATAAACTGAAGGCGCAATAGGACTAACAATAGGACTAGAACCGGTAAAGGTATAAGTTGGAGGTCCTGGAGACGTCCACGTATAAGTTAGAGCACCACCAATGGCAAGCGTTGCAGGTGTTAGTGCACAAACTACGGTAGGAGTTACAATCGCAAAAACAGTTGGTAAAGGATTTGTTTGCAGTGAAAGTACTTGAGTGTTAACACACGAAGAATTTGCTTTTGTAATTGTATACGTTGTAGTTCCCAAAACTGGAGTGACAATAAAATTGGCTGTATTTACAGTTTGCGTAGTACTTGACCAAGTGTAAGAAAGAGCACCCGTTGCAGAAAGGGTAGAAGAACCCCCAATACAAACTAAACCGGGATTTGCGGTAGGTACATTAATCGGTGTTGGATAAACCGTAACCGGCATAGTAGCAAAAGCTGTACAACTTAAAGCACTTGTTCCAATAACAGTATAAGTTGCCGTTAACGGGGGGGTGAACCCCACACCGTTAGTGATACCGCCAGCACCGCCAGACCAAACATAATTGGTTGCGTTACCCGTTGCAGTTAAAGTGACACTACCGCCAGCACATAAAGTAGAAGTGCTTGTTGCAGGATTAACCGTTGGAAAAGGATGAACTGAAACTGAAGTCACAGCCGTTGTTGTACCACAGCCATTCACGCCACTCACAGTATAACTAACTGCTGAAGTGGGAGAAAATACAACACCATTGGTTACTGGAATAGCTCCACCAGCCCAATTGTGAACCAAAGCACCATTTGCTGTAAGCATAACTGTTTGTGTTGGACAAATACCTCCACTTGAACTGGCTGTATTTGCAACCGTTAAAACAGGAAGAGATCCATTTACTGTTATGGTAATGGCAGCATATGCTACACAGTTTGAAACACTGGTTGCACCCAAAGAATAAGTAGTTGTAGTTGTTGGAGAAACCACAACAGAAGAACTGCTTGCGCCTGTGCTCCACGAATAATTACTTACAGCGTTAGTTGTTAGAGTAGCTGAATTACCATTACAAATAGCATTGATACTGCTGCTGGTTAAACTTGAAAGGGAGATGCCACATAACTCTTTAATAAGTACCCTACCATTTCCTATAAGATCTGGATTGGTCACAAAACCAGTTTGACCTGACACAACAGTTGTGCCATTAGTTACACCGCCAATGTAACCTGAACCGCCGCCGCCAGAGCCTGCTTGATAACCGGTACTGCCCACCCATCCTGAACCACCACCATACCAACCACCACCGCCGCCACCAGCACCGGAACCACCTCCAGTTGTATTACCATTCGCTGTACTGTTATATCCACCTGCTCCAAAAATGCCCTGTAAGGGAACTCCGGCAACAGCGCTTCCGTTATCGCCACCACCACCACCAGCAAGTTGTGTTCCTCCCTGACCGTGTCGCCCTTGATAACTGCTAGATACGTTTTGAAGACCAGATACTCCTCCTCCATTACCACCGTTTGAATTATATGATGTATTGGTACTGATATAGTTACTTTCACCTGCGCCGCCACCGCCACCGGCAACTATACGAACTGCTGATTGGCTACTCACTAAAGCACCTAATGTTCCTGTTGCCGTTGCAACGTGTGAAGCTCCACCGCCACCTGCACCGCTGGATTTACCAGAGGCAGTATTTACACTTCCATAACCGCCACCATTATACCCGCCTGGAGCAGTCACATTAAGTGTGCTAGTCGAATTACTTCCTCTACCGCCTACATTCACATAAATAGTCGCTGCACTTGCGAGAGTATATATGCCAATGGAATATCCTCCTTTGCCACCGTTTTGAAAATATGTAGTGCTACCATTGCCTAAATTATCGCCACCATCAGCTCCCCATGTTTCTATGGTGTAAGTACCTGCCTGAAGGGCTATGGTTTGTTGACCTCCAGTGTAATTGAAAGTGTACGTTGTTTGTGAGTGTGCCACACCCCAAAATACGGTCAATGCAAGTGCAAACAATACTTGTTTTGTGCTCGATAATAATTTGTAAATTTTTCTTTTCATGACATTTTTTCTTGGACTTAAATACAATAAGATGACTAAAGTTACTAAATTTTGCTTTAATGGACCATCGATTTTTGATAAAAATTCTCTGCCTCACGTTTGTTTTAATTACTTCAGATTAACACATTCTGAAAACAGTTCCCATAAAAAAACCTCCGATTTAGGAGGTTTTTTTATTTAGCTTTCTAAAGCGACTTATTTCGTTACTATAATCTTCTGATAAATCTGAAGCCCATCTTTTTGTCCACTCACAAAATAAATTCCTTTTGCAAGATCACTGATGTTTACTTCATGATTATTGGTTGCAGACAGATTTATCACTCTAATGAGTTGACCGAGTTCATTTACTAAACTCAATTTTAAATCGGCATTCGTTTGAATAGTAAACTTACCATCATTCGGATTTGGATAAATGCTTATTTCGCTATTTAAACTACTTAATTCATTTATTCCAGAGCAGTTTGATATTTTTACCTGAACCGTTGCGGTACTGCTACAACCGTTATCATCTGTTCCTGTTACTGTATAATTTGCAGTAGTGCCAGTTGGAGATACCGTAATGGTTGGTCCTGTCATCGTATTATTCCAGGCGTAACTGGTAGCTCCGGCCGCTGTAATTCCAACAGATTCTTTTGTGCAAATAAGTGTTCTTGCAGGAACCGCAGTAATGGTAGGATTGTAATAAATACCCAAAGCAATGGTTTGTGTTGCAGGACAAATTAAACCAACAGAATTGCTATTGGCAGTAAGAGTGAATACGGATGCTACAGTAAGCGGCATTTGCAGAATTTGATTGGTAATTGGAGTACCGCTACCTGTATGCCAGTTGTATGTACCCAAAACGCCGTTACCCGCGGTTAGATTAATTAGTCCGCCAGAACAAGTGTTTGTGCTACCATTAATTGTAAGTGTAGGAACAAAAACGTTTACCAATACTGTTTGGGTGTTTTTACAACCTGTATTAGAGTTTGTTCCTTCAACGGTATACATAACAGCACTCGAGGTAAGTGCAATTGGATTTACAACAGCTGCCTGAGTTAAAACATTGTTGGCATTTGCATCCCAACTATAAGTGTTAGCTCCAAGAGCCGTTAAAGTGGCAGCACCGCCAGAACAGATCAAGGCTTTATTTGATGTTACCGTTAAGTTAGGTTTTGCATAAACTAAAACAACCTGACTAGCACCAGAAGTACAACCAAAAGAATTATCACCTGTTACATTATAAGCAGTAGCCGTTGTTGGAGTATCAGCAATACTAGCTCCGTTAAAAATACCACCACCGGTAGCAGTCCAAGTATAATTAATTCCACCACTTGCATTAAGGTTAACGGTTTGACCTTCACACAATGAAGGTGTGCTCGCTGTAGCCGTAATTGTTGGATTTGGATTTGCATTTAAAAACACCGTGGTTGTACTAATACAAGTTCCATCAGAAGCAGTCACTGAATACACGGAAGGAGCTATAGGACTAACAATGGGACTGGCACCAGTAAAAGTATAAGTTGGAGGTCCGGGAGATGTCCATGTATAAGTTAGCGCACCACCAATTGCAAGTGTTGCAGGTGTTAGCGCACAAACCACAGTAGGAGTTACAATCGCAAAAACAGTTGGTAAAGGATTTGTTTGCACAGAAAGTACTTGAGTGTTAACACACGAAGAATTTGCTTTTGTAATGGTATATGTTGTGATTCCTAAACCTGGCGTCACAATAAAATTGGCTGTATTTACAGTTTGCGTAGTACTTGACCAAGTGTAAGAAAGAGCACCCGTTGCAGAAAGGGTAGAAGAACCCCCAATACAAACTATCGAAGGGTTTGAAGTTGGAGGATTGACAGGTGTTGCATACACTGTAACAGGTATAGTAGCCGACGCAGTACAACTCAACGCACTTGTTCCAATAACCGTATAAGTTGCCGTTAACGGAGGGGTGAAACCCACACCGTTAGTGATACCACCAGACCACACATAATTAGTTGCATTACCAATTGCTGTAAGTGTTACACTGCCACCAGCGCATAATGTAGAAGTACTGGTAACAGGATTAACCGTTGGAAAAGGATGCACAGAAACAGAAGCTGCTGCGGTTGTTGTTCCACAAGCATTGCCACCTGTTACTAAATAACTGGCTGCTAAGGTAGGAGAAAAAGGAATGCCGTTTGTTACCGACGTAGTTCCACCTGTCCACGTATATGTTGTAGCGCCGCTTGCTGTAAGATTAACAGTTGAATTAGGACAAATACCACCACTATTAGCAGTATTAGTAACTGTTAAGGTTGGTATTGCAGAATTTACATTTATTGTAAATGTTTGTGTTGTATAACAAAGTGAAGGGCTTGTAGCTCCTAAAGTATATATGGTTGTAATTGTTGGAGAAACCACTATTGATGAACTAGTTGCACCTGTACTCCACGAATAATTACTTATCGCATTAGTCGTTAGGGTAACTGAGTTACCCGCACAAATAGCAGAATTTGCATTAACTCCGGTACCATTTACAGCAATTGAACACAATTTGGTAATCACAACAACACCATCACCGGTTGTTGTAACAATAGTATTGGTTTGATTAGTTCCTGAATTAAAGGAGCCGCCACCGCCTCCACCTGCGTATGGATTGGTGCTGTTGGTTCCGCCACCAGAGTAACCGCCGCCACCGCCGCCATTTCCACCTTCCCAGAATCCAGCGCCGCCGCCGCCAAATCCACCTAAACCAGCAGTACCATAGTTACCGCCGCCACCGCCATTCATAAAAGCCAATCCAAAACCAGTTGTTGAACCGCCAGTGCCATTTGTTGTAAAGCCACCACCAGCGCCACCACCAGTTCCAGTTCCACCAGTTCCGTTAACACCTCCGGCACCCATGCCATTTGCGCCGTTGGTTGCTGTTGTAGTTATAGATGCATTAAGACCATTCCTTTGGGTTCCGACGCAACCACCTAGGTTACTTGTGCCACCACCACCACCACCAGCAACAACCATTGCCACACTGGCGCTTGTTGTTACATAGCTGCCACCACCGCCGCCACCATCTTCACTTGAAGTGGAAGGTGAACCCGCTTGACCTACTAATATTTTAATAACCTGACCGACAGTTAAATTAAACTCACCATATATGTAAGCTCCTTTTCCACCAGGAGTTATACATCCTGAGATAGGTGAACCACCCGACGCTCCTATACTTCTAATTCCATACATGCCAGTAGCAGGTACTGTCCATTGCTGCACACCATTACCTATCACTGTTACACTTCCATTTAAATTTGTAGTTGAATAAGCAGTATTCACCTGCAATTGACTAGGGCCTGTCTGCCCAGTTTTACCACAAGGCGTGAAGGTATAGTTTACTTGTGAAAAAGAAGTTAGAGAGCAGAGCATTAAGAATAATGCAAATAGACAAAAATTGCTTTTCATGTAGGTTAAACGCCCTAAAACTGAAGGTAAATTTATATAGCTTTTCATTGTTTAAAAAAAATTTAATGAGTACTACAAATCTATATTTTTTTTTGGTTTAAAAACTATTAATTATTAACACCAACCCCTTGCAGTTCTTTGTAAAGAGAAAGGGCAATTAAAATTATATTGCTATTCCATTTAAACGATTAATACCTTGCGTCGACTTTAAGATCCGGCTTTTATCTAAATTCTTTAAAATGTATAAAACTCACTCGGCAATCAAAAAAATCTAGTAAATTAAATAGGATGTTTTCGACTAATTAAAAAATAAATTCTTAATACTTGCAAGTAAAATGATTTAATATAAACTAATTGATTTATTGTCATTTTGTCATTATTTAGCCTCTTGGTATTGTTTTTGCAAAAGAAGAGATACTTAATATTTAAAACATGAGCACAAAAGGAAAAATTAATGTACAAACGGAAAATATTTTCCCAATTATAAAGAAGTTTCTTTATAGTGACAATGAGATTTTTTTAAGAGAATTGGTAAGTAATGCAGTAGATGCTACGCAGAAACTCAAAGCACTCGCAAGCATGGGTGAGGTGCAGGGAGATTTGGGCGATATTAAAATTGAAATTGAAGTTGACAAAAGTGACAAGACCATTACCATTAAAGATAAAGGTATAGGTATGACAAAAGAGGATGTTGAAAAATACATTACTCAAATTGCTTTTAGTGGGGCTGAAGAATTCGTTAATAAGTACAAAGATAAAGTTGACAAAAATGTTGTTATAGGACATTTTGGCTTGGGCTTTTATTCAGCCTTTATGGTTGCAAAAAAAGTTGAAATTTTTTCTCTTTCATATAAGGAGGGATCAAAGGCTGTTCGTTGGGAATGTGATGGAAGTCCTGAATATCAAATTGAAGAAATTGAGAACAGGAAGGATAGAGGAACAAATATCGTACTTCATATTGCTGACGATTGTGAGGAATATCTTGAGAAATTCAAAATTGACGAATTACTTACCAAATACTGTAAATTTTTACCAGTTGAAATTAAATTTGGCACACGTAAAGACCGCGTTACGCCTGAGTTAAAAGAAGGGCAAAAACCAGAAGATGTTAAGCAGGAAGAGATAGAGGTTGATAACATTATTAATAATCCAACACCAGCTTGGACAAAAAAACCAGTTGATTTAACAGACGACGATTATAAGAGCTTTTACCGTGAATTGTATCCGATGCAATTTGACGAACCTCTTTTTTGGATTCATTTAAATGTTGACTTTCCTTTTAATCTTACGGGTATTTTATACTTCCCTAAACTTAGCAATAAGCTTGAAATGCCTAAGGATAGAATTCAACTCTATTCAAATCAGGTGTTTGTAACAGATAATGTTGAGAATATTGTACCAGACTTTCTTACTTTACTACGTGGTGTTATTGATAGTCCGGATATTCCTTTAAATGTTAGCAGAAGTTACCTTCAAGCGGATGGCAATGTGAAAAAGATCGCGAGTCATATTACTAAAAAGGTAGCAGATAAATTAGAAGAACTTTTTAAAAAGGAACGCGCTGATTTCGAGAAAAAGTGGGATGACATAAAAATATTTGTACAGTATGGAATGATTAGCGACGAAAAATTTTATGAAAAAGCCATAAAATTTGCACTGCTTAAAACAACCGATGGCAAGTTTCACACCTTTGAAGAATTTGAAAATAAAGTAAAAGCTCTTCAAACAAATAAAGACAAAAAGATTGTGTATTTATATGCAACTAATGTAGATGAGCAACATGCGTATATTGATGCTGCAAAGAGTAGAGGATACGAAGTATTGTTAATGGAAACCATGCTTGACCCACACTACATCAATCAATTAGAAGGAAAATTAAAAGATATTTCTTTTGTCCGTGTAGATTCAGATACAATTGACAAGTTGATCAACAAAGAAGAAAATACGGTAAGTAAAATTACAGAAGATCAACAAAAGGAATTGCAACCGATCATCGAACAAGCTGTAAACAAGGAACAATTTCATGTTGTGTTTGAAAATTTAAGCGAGAAAGATTCTCCAATGCTCATTACACGTCCAGAGTTTATGCGTAGAATGAAAGACATGAATCAAATGGGTGGTGGTTCTATGGGATTTTATGGAAGTATGCCTGATATGTACAACCTTGTTGTAAATTCAAATCATCCGTTAATTACGAAGATTCTTGCAGAAGCAAATAAGGAAAAACAAACAACCTTAGCCAAACAAGCAGCTGACCTTGCACTCTTATCACAAGGCTTATTAAAGGGAGAAAAACTTACCAATTTTATTAAGCGTAGTGTAGAGATGATTTAGAGTAGTTCTGAATTACATGATCCGTTTATTGTTTTTAACAGTAAACGGATTTTTTGTTTAAAGAAGTTTTATGTTGGTGATAAAGTAGAAATAATTTTGAATAGCATTATTTCTGATCAAGAGTTAAAAGACCTTTATTTACACGTTGCACAAGGGTTAGTGCTATTTTTGAAAAATGTTTATCAATTATTTTTTTTGGATTATTTAAGGCTGGATCAAACTCTTCTTCAATCGTGCCGGAATTAATTTCGTTGCCATTGTATGTGTATACAGTATAGTGTACAACAATTTTTCTGTTAGGGTTTCCTAATCCCATTTCCACAGGATCTTTAGAGCCACTGGCCAACATGTCCAACTGATTAATAAAAACAAAAATATCAGTTTTGTATTTGGTATAAAGTGCAGGAACAACCTTGGGGCTGGTAATTCTTGTTTCCATAAAACGTTTGTCGCTGTTAGTCTCAACAATTACTTGTCCCTTTTCAATTTTTTTTTCTTGTTTTTCTTTTTTAGGAACCTTGTAATTAGTTTGATCAGGAACTTTTAAATACTCATAACTCAAGTATTGGTATATCCCAGTAAGGTCTTTTTTATACTTTACAGTATCGTCCATTAAATCCACAACATTGTATTTGGCTGTTTTAAAGGCTTTATACAATTGTTCATTTAATCCATCTCTGAATTTATGACGAATTTCTTTCGAAGATAATTTAGTTTCCGCATTAATGTTTCGATCTATTTCTCCAAGATATAACTTGGGCAAAAAGGGAATGATCATCGCTTTGTGTGCGGCAACAGATTCTCTTTCAGTTGTTTTTTTCTGACTGATCGTAGACTCTTGCGCGCTTAAGCCAATTGTTAAGACGAGAAAACTAAAAATAATACACGAACATCTCATTTTCAGTAATGGAATAAGTTAACCTATTTAATTTCTGAGCCAGTCGGTATTGGCATAAACCATAAGACCTAACACAATAAATAAGCCAACATTGTTAGCATAATAAATAACTTGATCAGAGACTTTTTTTCCTGTAATCATTTCCCATAAAATGAACATGATATAACCTCCATCTAACATTGGAATAGGAAGGAAATTCATAAACGCAAGTGCTAAAGACAGGAAGCCGGTAAACATCCAAAATTGCTGCCAGTTCCAATCAGAGTTCATTTGTTGAACCATAGTGTAAAAACCTCCTACTTGCTGATGAGCATCTTTAACAGTAAATAAAACCACAAACTGTTTTGCTTGCATTACTATTAATTCGGTACCGTCTTTAATGCCTTGCACAAAAGCTTGCGCAACACTAAATTTTTGTTCATCTACCTTTATTTCCGTCATCGGTACTTGATAGATACCTAAAATCCCAGTCTCAGCTACTTGACAGCTTGTACGAATAGTGTCCGATCCTCTTAATAAACTGATTTCAATTTTTTTACCCCTGTTTTGAACTACTTGTTTTTTGTATTCATCAATAAAAGTAACAGCAACATTATTTATTGCAATGATCCTATCATTTTTTTTAATGTCTGCATTGGCAGCAAAACTTGCGTTATCAACCGAATCTACTCTAGGAATATAACGAGCGGCAACAAAGTTTGATTTCTTCATCCGTTTTAAAATCCTTCCACGATCGTCGTTGTTAACTGGAATTGAAAATTTTTCACCTGTTGCATGAATTCCTTCAATGGTGTTGATTCCATTCATTATAATTTCAACAGGAATGCGATTTATCGAACGCACAGGTTTTCCATCAAGTGAAGTAATAAAATCGCCGTTGCGTAAACCTAAATTGTAAGCAGCACTGTCAACCATTAAACCATGTGGAATGTTAGTGATAGGTAGAGTTTCTTTCCCGTAAGCAATAAGTGCCATCCAAAAAATAAAAACACCAAGAATAAGATTTACTAAAATTCCGCCCATCATAACCAGTAAACGTTGCCAAGCTGGCTTACTACGCAATTCCCAAGGTTGTGGTGGAGCATCTATTAAACTTTTATCCATTTGCTCATCCACCATGCCAGCAATTTGAACATAGCCACCAAATGGAAACCATCCTAAGCCGTATTCGGTATCACCAATCTTTTTTTTCCAAAGTGCAAAGTTCATCACTGATGCAAATGGAAACAAAAAGTCAAAAAATAAATAGAATTTATCCACACGACACTTGAAACGTTTTGCAAACCAAAAATGACCGAATTCGTGAAGCGTAACTAAAATGGTTAAACTGAGAAAAAGCTGAGCTATTTTTATGAACATAGTATAAGTTAAATTGTAAAGACGTCGTAATGCAATTTATTTTATTTACGAGCAGCGTAAAATTAATGTTTTTTGACTGATTTGCACGGAATTACTTCTCTTTTAAAGAATATTATGATTTTAGATCAATTCTGTCGCCAAAATCCTCGCTTCTCTATCGCTGTCTATGTATTGCGAATACCCAGGCGATTTAATAAAAGCCACTTTTGATAAGGTTTTTTCAATAACACTACTCATTTCCAAAAAACCAATTTTATCCTCCAAAAAGGCCTGCACAACAATTTCATTAGCCGCATTTAAAACACAGGGCATGTTACCGCCTTTTTTAATGGCTTCAAAGGCAAGTCCCAAGTTGGGAAACGCTTCCATATCTGCTTTTTCAAAAGTTAGATTCGGATAGTTAAGAAAATTGAATCGAGGAAAATTATTTTTTAAACGTTCAGGATAAGCCATGGCATATTGAATTGGTAATTTCATATCTGGCAAACCCATCTGCGCCTTCATGCTACCATCTTCAAACTGAACAAGACTGTGCACAATGCTTTGGGGATGCACAATCACATCAATTTGATTTACTTCTAAGTTAAATAGCCACTTTGCTTCAATTACTTCCAGTCCTTTATTCATAAGACTTGCAGAGTCGATAGTGATTTTAGAGCCCATCACCCAGTTAGGATGTTTTAAAGCTTGTTCTTTTTTTACGGTCTCTAAAAATGATTTGTCTTTACCTCTAAACGGACCACCGCTAGCTGTGAGGTAAATTTTTTCTACTTTATTTTCCCACTCACCAGCAAGACATTGAAAAATAGCCGAATGTTCGCTGTCAACGGGATAAATATTTACGGCATTGTCGAGCGCAAGTTTTGTTACCAACTCGCCCGCAACTACCATCGTTTCTTTATTGGCCAGGGCAATTTGTTTTTTATGTTTAATGGCATTGATGGTACTTGCAAGCCCCGCATATCCAACAATACTGGCTAACACAAGATCAATGGTTTCCATCTCAACAATTTGTTCAACAGCTTTTGCACCAGCAAATACTTTTATATCGTGAGGAATTAAGGCTTCTTTTACTTGCGCGTATTTTGATTCGTCACCTATCACAACCGCATTGGGATTAAGTTCTAATGCTTGTTTAATTAATAGATCTGCATTTGAATGGGCTACTAAAACTTCTGTTTCAAAGCATTCTGAATGTTCTTTAATAACTTCAAGGGCCTGTGTTCCAATACTCCCTGTACTTCCAATAACGGCAATGCGTTTTTTGTCTTTCATTGGTGCAAAACTGAGCATTATTTCTGTTACTCAAAATATTTTTTTGCACAATCCATTTACACAATGTACTTTTGCGGCGTCTTAAGGGGTGCTTTAAGAAATTAAAAATTAAAAGTCGGAAAATGAAAAATTACTATAATCTTTCATTTTACATTCTTCATTTTACATTTTTAATTTCATAAGGCTGAGATTAAACCCGTTAACAGTTAAATGACCAACATTTGCTGTTAAACACCTGATCACGGTAATTCGTGCGGAGGGAAAACTAATTAAAAGTTGATACACCCCTGTATCAATATGTTTAATTAAAAAGAAAATAAAAAAATGAAAAACAAAAAAATCGCAAGGGCTTTTTTCGCCGGCGCATTCGTTTGCTCTTTGAGTGTGAAAGCTCAATTATCGCTTTCAGGGCAAGTAAAAACAAATAACGGAGAACCAATTCCTTTTGCCATTGTAGGACTAAAAAACACGCAATTAGCAGCTACCGCAGACGCTGATGGTAACTTTAAATTTAAAAATCTAGAAAACGATGTCTACATTCTCGCAACTAAAAGTGTGGGGTATTTAGACGGGATAGATACAATAAATATTATTGCAAACGCTGAGTTTAACCCAGTGTTAATTGCTTCGAACAAAAACTTAGATGAAGTTGTTGTGAACGCAACCAGGGTAGACAAAGGCAATGGAATGGCATATAATAATATTGATTCAGAAACCCTGAAAAAACAAAACACGGGGCAAGACGCACCTTACATGTTGAATCAATTATCAAACGTGGTAGTAAATTCAGATGCAGGAAACGCTGTCGGATACACAGGTATTAGAATCAGAGGTTCCGACGCAACACGTATAAATGTTACAATTAACGGCGTACCAATAAATGATGCTGAATCGCAAGGCTCTTATTTTGTTGACATGCCAGATCTGGTTTCAAGCACCAATAATATTCAAGTACAGCGCGGTGTAGGTGCGTCAAGCAACGGAGCAGGTTCTTTTGGGGCAACTATTAATTTTCAAACAAACGACTTGAAAGACAAGTCTTATGCAAATGTGATTTCAACAGCTGGCTCATACGGAACCCTTAGAAATACACTTGCGGCTGGCACCGGACTCTTAAATAATAAATTTACTTTAGACGCGAGAGCATCCAATATTTCGAGCAACGGTTACATTGATAGAGCTAAATCAAATTTGCAGTCGTATTATATAGCAGCCGGTTATTATGGTAAAAAATCAGTTTTAAAATTTATTAATTTTCTAGGGCAGGAAAAAACTTATCAAGCTTGGTATTACGTGCCTGAAGATTCTATAAAGAATGGAAATCGCACCTATAATCCTAGCGGTGAATATTACGATGCTACTGGTGCATTGCAGCATTACAAAAATGAAACAGATAATTATAAACAAAATAATTTTCAATTGCATTTTATTCACCAAGTGAATTCAAGAATGAATTTTAATATTACAGCCCACTATACAAAAGGGAAAGGTTATTACGAACAATATAAAAACCCAGCAAAAGAAGCTTTAGTAGGAGGCTCAGGGGCAAAACTTTCAAAGTATGGACTAGAAAATGTAATTATTGGTGACGATACCATAAGAGAAACAAATTTAATTCGCCGCTTATGGTTAGATAATGATTTTGCTGGAGCAATTTGTAATTTTAATTATACTGCCAATTCTCGGTTATTGTTCACATTAGGTGGTGGTTACAATACTTATTTTGGAAAGCATTTTGGAAGAGTGATGTGGGCACAATATGCCTCTAACGCGGAAATTGATCATCAGTACTATTTGGATGTTGCAAATAAGAATGACGCAAATGCTTATTTAAAAACAAATTACAAACCATTTTCTAACCTGAACGTTTTTGTGGATTTACAGGCGAGGCAGGTTGATTATACTTTTGTTGGATTCAATGATCTTTTAGAAGAAAAAAAACAAATCCAGTCTTACACTTTTTTTAATCCTAAGTTTGGTTTGAGCTATGACGCTAATAAAAATTTAAATATTTACGCTTCACTTGCGTTTGCAAACAAAGAGCCTAATCGCGACGATTTTGTTCAAAGCAGTCCTCAAAGTCGTCCAAAACATGAGCAATTAATGGATATTGAAGCTGGAGCTCACTACACAAAGAAAAAAATAACGCTCTCGGCAAATTTTTATAACATGCAATATAAAAATCAATTGGTTCTTAACGGTCAAGTTAACAATGTTGGTGCTTATAATAGGGTTAATGTTGCAAGCAGTTATAGACGAGGTGTTGAAGTGGAGGTGAATATTAAATTGAACAAATACTTGGCCTTAGGTGCTAACTTAGCTGTATCACAAAATAAAATCGCAAAGTTTGTTGAATACATCGACAGCAGCAATGCAGATTATTCTATTAGTACTCAATACAAAAATGAGTATAGAAACACAGATATTTCTTTTTCTCCAAATACCGTTTCTTCTTTGGTACTCACTATTAAACCGCTTAAAGGCCTGGAAATATCTTTAATTGATAAAAATGTGGGGCTGCAATATCTGGACAACACAACGAATGTAAAACGCAGTATAAAGCCTTATAATGTTTTAGATGTCAGATTAAATTACACAATCAAAACTAAATTAATACCCGAAATTGGGTTTATGTTAAGTGTTTACAATGTGCTTAATACCAAATATGAAACGAATGGTTATACATATAGTTACTATACCGACGCAAAGCTTTATACTTACAACTATTTTGCCCCATCTGCTCCACTTAATTTTTTGGGTGGAATAAGTTTGAAGTTTTAATGACTAAAAACTGGTTAGTGCTTGCGTTTCTTAGCGAACTGATTAAATAAAAAAATCCCGGTAAATAATTTACCGGGATTTTTTTGTGAAGTAATACTGTAATTAGAAAATGGATCCTATTACATGCATTAATTTTTCAATCTGACTATGCCATAATAATTTCGCAGATTCACGGTCACCAACTGATTCAGCAAAATCTGTAATAATAAGAGAAATGTCATTGGTTAAATCATCACGTTGAATTCTAAATTCAAAATAACTACCATCTGTTTTATCTACCCATTGAAACCGCACCAATTGTAAATCCACAGTCTTCAATAAACGTGCTTGTTGCAATTGATCGTCCCAAATAAAAGTGTAAATACCGTTGCGAATATTTAAATCATCACAAAACCACTCTGAAAGCCCACTCGGCGTTGATAAGAACTCATAAAGCATTTCTGCTGAAGAGTGAACTACAAATTCGAGTTCAAATTTACCATTTGGTTCTTTTTCAGGTTTAATCGCATAAGAATCTGTTTTCTTAACGGGATTTGTAATGGAGTGCGAAATAGATGCGATTTTAGAAAGAGAAATTTCATTTTTTTCCTTCACAGGAATTGTATTAGTGATAGCAAGTACCTCGTTGGATTTTCTTTCAGCTTCTTGTTTTTTTAAACTAAGTTCTTCCGCTTTTCTTGCCTTTTCAATTTGAGCAGCAGTTTCTTTTTTTGGTGCTGGTGCGGCCTTAGTCTCAATTTTTTTGGAAGCAATGGGTTTCGCCAATTCTTTCTTGGGTTCCACCTTTTTAATAGTTTTAGCAATTGGTTTTTTGCCGACAGTTTTAGGGACTGTTTTTTTGACTTCCTTTTTCTTTACTGGAGCTACTTTTTTTAATTTAACTGGAGCAGATACCTTTTTAGGCTTAGTATTTTTTGATACACTTTTAGGAGAAATCTTAACTGTAGTTTTTGACTTTGATGCTTTTGCTGGAGCTTTTTTCTTTGCAACAACTGGTTTAGCAGCTTTTGAGGACGATTTTTTAACAACTGGTTTAGTTTTCACACCTGAGGTGGACTTTTTAATAGGCTTAGAAGGAGTTTTGGCCGCTTTCTTTTTTGGGGAAGGTTTTGCAGCCTTTTTGAGAGGCTTTTTAACAGGACCTTTTTTTGCAGTCTTCTTAATAACCTTTTTCGTTTTCGACATACTCTCTAAAATTTTGTGAAATATATAAAAAAATTACATCAAAGCAAATTAAATCCTTCAAAAAAATGTTTGGCTAATGCTCATGTTTGTTTTATATTTGCAGCCCGAAAACGGCGGGGTAGCTCAGATGGTTAGAGCGCAGGATTCATAACCCTGAGGTCGGGTGTTCGATTCACCTTCCCGCTACTGTAAACCCTTGAAGATTAGTTCTTTAGGGGTTTTTTACTGGGTTGCATTGAGGCGTTTTAAGCGCTTAAGATATTTATAATCAACGGATTAAGTTTTTCGCTAAAAAAACTTCTATTTAAGCAATAAGTTCTGATATTTTAACTTTAGATTCAGCACTTACCAAAATATTGTTCCTGTTAATCCAACTGTTTATGGCTTGCACAAAAGCTTCGTGGTAACGGATGTGTTCCAATTTTATGGACACTGTTTTGCGATTTTTCTTTACAAAGTAAAAAATACCGTGACGGAATTCTATGAGAAGAATTTCTGAAGCGAAAAGTTTAGTGACTCTGCTTTCCATTATGAGAATATAATTCGCATAAACATTTACGAAACAAAGCCCTTTTTTATATTTTAAGTAGAGAATAACTCCTTCCGTGCCTGCAATAATTATACAAATAGGATAAATATATTTTATGCTTGTGCGCGAAGCGAATAGAAGAATAGCAAAAGAAATAAACACAGCGATTTTTAATGCTCTAAACATTATAAATTTACTGGTAAAGTATGGATAGCGCTGAACTGGTAGGGAAGCCTTATAACTGGCATTAAGGTATTCGTAACAACTTAAAAAAATGTAAGCAAGACCAACAAGACTTTGTACACCGAGCAATTCCCTTATGTTTAACCAGCCAAACATAAAATTAAAAGTCGAAAGAAATACGAGTCCAATTAAAATTAAATTTTTTCCGATTACCGCGATTGCAGAGTTCATGATATGTGGTATTAGTAAGGTAAATATAGGAATAATATTATTGCAGTATTAAATTATTCGTGAGTATTTAAAGGTTTGGATGCCCCGGGGGGTCAATAAATGATTAATCAGACCTATATTGAGGGCCAAAAATCAAGAGATTGTCCTGAACTTCTAATTTTGTGTTTTTACACTGATTATATTGATTTTTAGATTTGTGGTTTAATGAAACAAAATCTTGAATTTAAAAAGAACGTAAATATCTTTCTTAAAAGATGCTAAACAAGTATTGTCTTACAGAAATCAAATTAGTACTTTTATGAGCTATGACGTTTGTTTCTCCCTTGTTTTTATGGGCTTTAGCGGCAATCGCTATACCAATAATCATTCATTTATTTAATTTCAGAAAATACACAAAGGTCTATTTTACTAATGTTAAATTCTTAAAGGAACTTCAACAAGAAAGTAAATCAAAATCGCGATTGAAACAAATCCTTGTTTTAATAGCGAGGTGTTTTGCAATTATTTGCCTTGTTTTAGCTTTTAGTCAGCCAATTATTCAAAACGAAAACAGTCCTGCAAAAAATAATGGTATTAATGCAATTAGTATTTATATTGATAATTCTTTTAGTATGGTCAATGTAAATAAGCAGGGCCCTTTGCTTGAAATGGCAAAATCTCAGGCAAAAAACGTTCTCAAAGTGTACAGTAATGCAGATAAATTTCAAATAATCACGAACGATTTTGAAGGTAAGCATCAACGGTTTAATACAAAAGAAAATGCACTGAATATAATTGATGAGATTAAAGTGTCTTCATCCGTTCGAAACCTTTCTGATGTGGTAAGAAGGCAAGCTGATTTTTTGAATAATTCCAGTTTTGCTAACAAGAAAATTTATGTTTTTTCTGACGCGCAACGTTCTACTTTTAATTTGGAAAAAATTGGGCCAGACACTTCCATTCAAACAGCTCTAATTCCTCTTACTGCAAATAAAGTAAACAACGTATTTGTTGATACGTGTTGGTTTGAAACACCGATTCAACAAAAAGGGTTTATTCAAATTATGCATGCAAAAATCACAAACAATGGAGACAATAAAATTGATGTCAGCTCAGCAAAATTGTTTATTAATAAACAACAAATTGCAATAGCATCCTTTTCTTTAGACCCTTTTTCAGACGCTGAAATTAAATTCACATTTGAGTGCAAGGAAGGCGGACTTAACTATGGCTCAATTAAGATTGAAGATTATCCAGTTACGTTTGATAATGAATTGTTTTTTGCTTTTAATTCAAAGGTGAATGTTTCGGTAAGCTTAATAAACGGAAAGAATCAAAGTGGCACTAATTCCTTCTCTTCATTATTTAAAAACGATAGCCTTTTTAAATTTAATTCTTTTTCAGAACAAACTATTGATTATACTTCGTTTAAAACAAGCGATGTTATTATATTAAACGAATTGTCAGAATTAAGCAGTGGAATCGTCTCAGAACTTGTAAAGTTTACAAATAAGGGTGGAGCGCTTGTTATTATTCCTTCTTTAAAAATAAATTACGATTCCTATAATTTGGCTTTGGCGGCATTAAAGTTACCTGCTTTTATTTCATTAGATAGTGCGGCACTTAAAACCGATAAAATCGAAATTGCCTCAGGGTTTTATAGTGGAGTTTTTGAAAAAATAGAAGATCGGATGAATTTGCCGATTGTTAATAAGCATTACACATTTGTAAAAACTAGCAGAAGTGATTTTGAGCCCTTGGTCACTTTACAAAACGGTGATGTTTTTATAGGTAGAGCGAGACTCAACAACGCATTGGTATATTTGTTTTCGGGAGCACTAAATGACGGGGCTACCAATTTTAATAAACACGCTTTATTCGTGCCAAGTTTTTATCAGATTAGTTTTAGTAGTTTGCAGTCGGTGCCTTTATTTTACCAGTCTGGTACTAATGTGGTTATGAGTCTTAAGAACACGTCTCGTTTAAGGGAAGAGCCACCACATATCATTAAAACAGATAGCACCATTGATATTATTCCTGAAATCCGTAGTGTAAATAACAGTGTTTTTATATATACGCAAGGTCACGTGAATACTCCAGGATTTTATGAAGTTAGCCATATTGGCACTGCATTGCTACCTGTGGCTTTTAATTATTCAAGAAAGGAGTCAAACCTTAATTGTTATTCGAAGGAAGAATTAACTAAAACAATTGAAGAAAAGGGTTGGAAATCGGTTACTATTTTTAATGAAACTAGTGGCGATATCTCAAAACAAATTGAGTTAGGCGTTGAAGGGAAAAAATTATGGAAATTATTTATAATTTTAGCCTTGTTATTTATTGCCACAGAAATAGCTTTATTACGATTATTAAAATAAAATTATCACATGAACATACTAATTAAGGAGGCTACAATTATTTCGTCCAACACAGCTTTAAATAATAAGGTGATGGACATTCTTATTGAAGGAGGAGTAATTGTTGATATAAAAAAAACAATTTCTCCTAAAGGAAATGTGAAAATTATTGAAGAAAAAGGGTTACATGTTTCGGCAGGATGGATAGACATGCAGACAGCGAGTTGCGATCCAGGGTTTGAGTACAAAGAGAATTTAGATACCATGATTAAATGTGCAGCGGCAGGAGGATTTACTGCTGTTTGTGTACATAATTATAATTTACCAGCACTTGACAACAAGTCGCAAATTGAATATTTAATTAATAAAACCCGCAATAAAATCGTAAGTGTTTTGCCTTTTGGAACTATTACTGTGGGTGGTAATGGTAAGGATATGGCAGAAATGTATGATATGAAAATGTCTGGGGCCATTGCCTTTAGCGATTATAAGCACCCAATTAAAGATGCTGGTATGGTTATGCGTGCGCTGCAATATGCCGATAATATTGAAACATTAGTTGTAACTCATTGTAACGACGAAAGTATTTCAATGGCCGGCCAAATGAATGAAGGAGCAGTGGCTACAACGCTTGGTTTAAAAGGAATGCCGGCTCTTGCAGAGGAATTAATGGTTCAACGAAATTTATCAATACTTGAATATACGAACGGCCGCATTCATATTCCAACCATCAGTACCAAAGGAAGTGCAGAACTTATTAAAAAGGCAAAGTCTGCTGGGATGAATGTTACCTGTGGCGTTGCTGCTGTAAATTTATTTCTGGACGATTCTGTTTTAAAAGACTTTGATACGAATTATAAATTAGACCCTCCGCTCAGAACAAAGAAAGATGTGCAAGCATTAAGAACTGCAGTGGAGAATGGCACTATTGACGTGATTGTAAGCGATCATCTTCCTCAAGATGCAGAAAGTAAAGAGTTAGAATTTGATCATGCTGACATGGGAATGATTAATCTTCAAACTGCATTTAATTGTGCACTTGAAGGATTAAAGGAAAAAAACATTGAAAGTATTGTTCACGCTTTAACCTACAACCCAAGAAAAATTCTAGGTATAGACCAGTTTGAGGTGAAAGTGAATGAAACAGCTAACCTTACTTTATTTGTGATTGATAAGAATACAAGTTTTACAGAAGATTCCAATCATTCTCGTTCGCGGAATTCACCTTTTTTCGGGCAAGACTTAAAAGGTAAAGTAGTGGGAATCTTAAACGGAACTAAGAGTTTTTTTAATTGATTCTTCTGATCTTGATAGAAGTAACATATTGATTTAGAATTGTCAACAGCGATTTAATAGTGTAAGAAAAGTTTTAGATCTACTTTTTCTTTTAGTTCTTCTTTAAAAAACACCATCCCAAAATAGAAGGAATCTATACTTAAACGTACAGATGGATGCTTTTTTATTTCTTGCCAAGCCTTTGTCATTCCTTTACTCCAATAGATATCATCAAATATAAAAACAGAATTGTTGTGTTTTTTTTTGAGCGCCTGATGGAAATAATTTAAAGTAGCCTCGTAAGTATGATTACCATCTACATATAAAAAATCGAGTTCGTTTAAACTAGTAAGGGTTTCTGGTAAGGCCTTATCAAAAACATTATTTGTGAAATGAATATTACCTGTATTGTTTTTTTTTGAAAGTTGTTGTGCGAAATTATAAAGCTCGGAACTACCTTCTATACTGATTACTTGAGCTTTTTTATTAGCAAGAGCCAGATACAAGGTGTTTAAACCAAGAGCGGTTCCTAGTTCAATAACATTTTTACACTTTAAGAAATTTAGAAGTTTGTAGAGTAATTCTGATTGTTTTCTGCTGCTAATACCTTTTGAGGCGATATCTTTTATTGTTCTTGTATTCGTTTTAAATGTTTTGGAGCCAGCACCAAAATCTTCAATACTAAGTTTTGTTTGATTGGCGAGTAAACCATTTCTAATAGAATTTAGGGATTTAAAGTCGTAAAATTGATTGTGGTTATAAAATACTTCCTCACACAATTGGTAAGCAAAGGGCGAGTGAATTCCATGTCCGTTTCTTTTTGCTAAAATAAAGTGGCCAATGAAATGTTTTATTTGATGAATATTAATCGTCATAACACAAACAATGTAAGGTTTTAACAGGAGTTGAAGTACTATAGTTTGGTAAATTTTCCTTCTCCATAAAATAAACACTCAACGAACTAATTTTTTTCTTAGAATGTTTTTTGTTCCATTTATGAAGAATATACTTGCAAAATAAAGGACGCAAAAATATATAGCGATCGCTTTGAAGGTTCTCAGCAAGTTTGCGCCACCTGTCACTTTTGTACATACTCACTAATCGTTTTGGTTTTGAGAAATCTACGTAATCTTCATTGCGCCTAAGATCCCATTGCCTTCCAATTGAATCTCTACCATAATAAACAAACCAGCCGTCCTTTTTAAGAACTGAAGGTGAAAACATTCCCCAATATTGATTTAGTCTTAAAGCGTTAGTGGTAACTGTTAATTCATTTCTCATTTCATAAGGAAACCAATTGACAGACCCTAAATTTGTCATAAGACAGAAAAATATCAGAAATGTACATAAACCAATATTAAGCCATTTAGTAAAATTTGATTTAGCTTGATTGATAAGGCTAACTTTTTTCTTTAGTTTTAAAAGAGCATCAAAACGATCCATAACAAAAGCAGGTAATAAACCAATTCCAGAAACAATACTAATTAGGAAAAACAAACCTACATAAAGAGTTAGACCAATGCCTACATGAATTATAACAAGTAAAGTAAAAGCAAGAAATCGCGAGGTGCCTTTTTTTAGGGGATACAGAATCAACACAACTAACGCAAGTTCCGTATAGAATACTAAATGCGTAAGTACTTTTAATAGACCTGGAAATTGATACAACCAGTCACCAACTGGTAAGCGTATTTGTTCAAGACTGAGTGCGTAATAAATAGCCGTACCTTCAGAATGCCACTCGTTACTTGTTTTCAGAGTAGTTGAGAAAAAATAAACCGAGGCAAGAAGCAGCAAATAACCAAAGTTACTATATATGTTTTGTTTTGTTTTGAAAGGTTTTAATTTGGAATCCATTGAGTAATAGGCTTGCCAGGGTATGAGGATTCCCCACATAAGTATCAGCCTTAAAAGATCATCGCCTGCTTGTAATACATAAACATTTCTATTATGAAGAGAGATGGTGAGCAGCCATACAAGAATTGTAAATAAACGTGTTTTAAAACCAATAAGTAGACAAATCGCAAAAACGAAATGCAGTATAAATAAACTCAGCTCAAAATTGAAAGAACCGTTTAGTGTGTGTAGACTCCAATAGCCAGTGTTCCAACCGAAATTGTAAACAAGATTTATTGGCCAGATTCCTTGATCGGTATAATGAGCTGTTAAGTCAGCGCCACGAATTAAAAGGTCTGCAATACTAATCAAGGCTATGCCTATACGCATCAAAGAAAGAGCTCTTAGATCGAGCGCGTAATGGGTTACGAAAAAACGTTTTATTTTTGTTAGTGTGTACAGTGGTGTAAAAATAAAAAAAGACAGATAGAATCTGTCTTTTATAAAATTTTAAATTTGGTTGTTTATTGACTACAACCTATAGCTCCTGAAATAAGAACTTGAGGAAAGTTAAATTCTTTTTGAGTGCAAACAACATTAACCAACTTAGCACTGATTGAAGTAGCGTTTGTTGTTATAATAACAGAACCTCCCTTACCATACCAATAAACACCTGCAGGTTGATCTGGCACGTTGTATGCTGTGAGCACACAAGAGCCTGCACCTACGTTACTAGAAATTGCATAAGTGCCATTTGTTGCAGCGCTTGCAAAGCTAAGAATGACATCAATATTGTTTTTTTGTGCTCTTAAGCCTGTACTCGACGTGGAAATACAACTTGGGTTGCTCCATCCAATGTCACCAACAATAAAGCTTGTATTTTGAGTCGCTGGACTTGTAAAAGTAGTAGAACCCGTAACGGTTTGATTATTTGGGTAAGGATTGCCGGTAGAGCTATAGTCAGGTGATATCGCACCTTTGTCATTTTTATCCTTGCAGGAAAATGTAACATTAAGAACAATAACTAATCCAATAAGGGTAAAGTAGTTTTTCATAAATTAACTATTACATCAAAAATAGGCAAAAAGTATTGATCGAGCAAATTTCTCTAAAAAAAGCTTAATTAGGCTAACTAACTTGGATAAAAAGTTTTTTTAAGTACAAAATTCTGCTTTAGCAAAGGGCTAATTCTGTAGCGATCTTCTTCATAAAAGTCTTTTAAAGCTGTAAGTTGTTTTACAACATTGTCAACTCCGAGTTCGTCGGCCCATTTGAGAAGACCTTTCGGATAATTAACTCCTTTTGTCATGGCTAAATCAATGTCGTTTGCTGAGGCTACTTTTAAATAAAGCGTGTCGGCAGCTTCATTAATCAACATAACAAGAATTCTGGTAAAAATTTGTTGTCCAAGTTCTTTATTCTTTGTAGGTTCTGGAGAACTTGCACCTTCTGCATAATTATAAAAGCCTTTTCCACTTTTTCTCCCTAAAAATCCTGCTTCCAACAGTCGTTTTTGTGAAAGTGCTGGCTTAAACTTCGGGTCATAATAAAATTGTTTCCATACGGTTTCAGTAACTACATAATTTACATCATGCCCAATGAGATCCATTAATTCAAAAGGTCCCATTCTGAAACCACCAATTTCTTTCATGGCCCAATCGATGGTAGAAATATCAGCAATTCCTTCTTCAAATATTCGTAGCGCTTCGCTGTAAAAAGGTCTTGCAACGCGGTTGACAATAAATCCTGGGGTGTCTTTTACAATAACCGTCACTTTTCCCCAGGTATCGATAAGCGATTTGCAGGCAATAGTAATGTTTTCGTTTGTTGCAATACCGGGAATTATTTCCACCAGAGGCATAAGAGTTGGTGGGTTAAAAAAATGAATTCCAATTACGCGTTCAGGTTTTTCGCAAGCTGAAGCAATGGAGGTAATTGAGAGCGATGAAGTGTTGGATGCTAGCACACATTCTCCTTTAACTGTTTTCTCTAAGTCTTTGAAAACTGATTTTTTAATTTCAAGATTTTCAACAATGGCTTCAATTATAAGATCGCTCGAAGAAAGTTGAGTAAGTTCATTTACAAAATGAATATTAGCTAGAACGTTTGTTTGTTGTTCTAAGTTTATTTTTTGTTTCTCAACAAGCTTAGTTAGTGTTTTTTTTAAATTGAGTTCTGATTGTTGTAAAGCTTTTTTATTATTATCGTATACCAATACTCGGTGACCAGCTGTGGCTGCAACTTGTGCTATTCCGCTTCCCATGGCACCACTTCCAATTACACCAATCTCTGACTTTTTTGTAAACATAAACAGGTACTCTTTAATGTTGAATTATTATTTTTTTATTTTGAATAGATTCGTTCTCTAAAATAGAAATAAAATAGCTGCCATTCACTAAATGGCGGATATCAATTTGATTTGGCGCGATTCCTTGTACCCGCTTTTGAAGAACGATTTCTCCTAAAATATTTTTTAATTCCAATGTTACCTCTTTCGAATTAGGATAAACAAAATAGAGGTAAGTAGATGCAGGGTTAGGATAAATAAGCAAATCAGAATTATTCTTCAAAGAAGATAAACCAACGGTTGAATTAAAAGAAACGCATGCGTTGGTGGATGTGGCGCATCCAAGGCGGTCAACAATATCAACTGTATAACAGCCGGGTGCCAGATTAGAAATTGTAGCTGAATTGGGAGCTTGTGGATGCCAATTGTAAATGAAAGGACTGTTTCCGTTAACAGTGACTACTATAATACTACCAGTGTTACATGAGCTGCACGATGCGTTGTATGAATTAATGGTAGCATTTAAATTATTATTTATTACGGTAATTGTTTTAGTAACCGAAGAAGAGAATGATGTGTTTGAAGCAATTAGATTAACAGTATAAACTCCAGCACTTGTGAAGGAAATACTTGCGTTACCTAGTGTTTGACTCACAACAGCTCCTGTAGGAAAGGTCCATGTAAACGTATTTGCACCGGTACTATTATTTATTTGATCAAGCGTAGCTCCAACACAAACTGTGTCTTTGGCAGAGAGCGATGCAGAAACGAGTGGTGTTTGATAAAGACTTGTGTTTAGAAAAAACGCTCCATTGAGACGGTCTAATGCGAAAATTGTGCCGCTTGGAAAATAGGGATAAGCGCCCCATTGGCCATTATACTCATCACCCGTTAGCCATGTGTTGTTATTTCCTCCAGATTGTGGATGCGTGTCAAAATAACCGGCTAAAAATGGTGAAGAAGGATTAGCAATATCAAACAGTTGCAAGCCATCTTGATAACTACTTGCAAAACAATACTGATTGCTTACCATGAACGGGTTATGCGGTGTTGTGTTGGTAAACTGATTAATGGTGGCAAGTACTTGTATGTTTGAGAAATTTGAAACGTTAGCCACTTTTATGGGAAGTCCTGATGGAACTTCATCCATAAACACGAGTGTTTGACCGTTTGGTGTTAAAGCACTACTATGATTATAGCCGGCAAAAGGATAATTAGTTAAAGAGCCCAGCAGAGTAAACGTGTTGTTGGCCAAAAGTTTATAGATATAGAGGCCTTGATTTCCGCAGGAAGCATAAACGGTATCGTTTCTCACCATCATATCGTGCACATGGTTAATGAGCGGATAATCCTGTTCGAGTCTTCTTATTAGTGTTGGATTAGTAGGATTTGCTAAACTGTATACCCGCATACTAGAGAAACTGCTCCCCAGAGTTGCAGAACCAATGTATAATTTATCTTGATTAATGTAAAGTGTATGTGCTCGTGCAAAAAGCGTTTGGCCATCATACACTTTATGTACACTATCGGGTAAATACTGCATGTCAAAAATTTGAAAACTGTTATTCCCGAAATCATCGCTAATAACATAAAGGTAATTTCTATATGACTTAGCTTCCCGCCATGTACAACCAGATTTTTTACCTGCTCGGTAGGCAGATACAGTAGGTGTGGACGGGTTTGAAATATCTATCCAGTAAGTACCTTTGTGAGAACAGGCTACGGCATATTCTTTATTTTTTGAGGCCTGATACCATCCCCAGCAGCCTGAATATTTTTGTGAATCGGGATTAAAGGTAGTTTCGGGATTACTAAGACCAATAAGTGTGAAATTTGAAGCAGCGTAAGTTTGAGCGTATTGCTTCAACGATAAAAATATTACAAGGATTAAAAAAATGTGTCTGAGCTTCATGGGATTTTTTTTTAAATTAATATTGATTAGTGTTTACTTATTTGATGAAATAAAATAATGAGCTAATTAAACTAAGATGATTACTATGTGATTTTCAACCTACTATTTTAATATTTCCCGTTCTTGAAGTATTAGTGATTTATAATTAGTTTTTTGGTTTTAATGTTTCCTTTTTCTGATATAGAAATAAAATATGTCCCACTTTCAAGCGAGCGCACATCTAAGTATTCACTTAAGGAACCGTTAAATTCCTTTTCAGTAATTACCTGACCTAAAATGTTTTTTAGGTAAAGAGTGCTTGGGTTTTGTGTAGTATAATGCAGGGCTATTTGCGTCGAAGCAGGATTTGGATAAATAATGAGATTTGATTCTTGAGCAGTATTTTCCTTTATACCTACTGGGTTTTTAATTGTTGTTGTAAAAGCACTGGCTGCGCTTAATACAAACATACCATTTTGCATATCGTTCGCGATTATAATACCACTTGGAAGAAATGGGTAAGCTCCCCAGTTACCACGATATGGCGCGTTCATGTAATTACCGATGTTCTGTCCGGCTTGTGGATGTGTGTCAAAATATCCTACAGTATTTATATTTGAAGGTTGAGAAATGTCGTAGATAAATAATCCATCCTGATAACACGATACAATAGCAAAATTATCTCTTATGTATGGGTTGTGCGGCGTTGTATTTCCTCCAGTGGGATTCCAATCTTTAATGGGTTGTATGTTACTAAGATTTTCTACGTTAACAAAATGTATAGGAAGTCTTTCAGGTACTTCATCACAAAATATAAGGTGTTTCCCGTCTTTTGTCAAAAAACTAGAATGGTTATATCCGTGACTTTGGTAATCAACATAAGTGCCTAGCTGACTAAACTTATTCATGATGGGATCAAATTTTAAAATATATAAACCCTGAGATCCAGCTGAGGCAAATACCGTATCGTTACGAACATACATATCGTGTATGTACGATAGAAGGGGGAGATCTTGATCAAGCTTTCGTAGTAAAACGGGCGACTCAGGATTTGCCAAACTATAAACTGCCATTGAAGTTATAGCAAGGGGTAGGGTTTGAATCATGGCACCTATGTACATTTTGTCTTTATCGATCCAAATGGTATGACCGCGTCGAAAAAGGGTGGAGTCGTTATATACAACATGAATACTATCTGGAAGATATTGCATATCCACAATTTGAAAGTTTTTGTTCTGACCATCATCACTCACAATGTAGCAGTAGTGCTGGTAAGTTTTCATTTCACGGTAGGTGCTTTTTTGTGCACCTGGCATAAATCCAGAAACAGTGGGTGTAGTGGGAGAGGACACATCAATAAAGTATGTACCATTACTTGCTCCACAGATGCCGTATTCTTTGTTTTTAGAAACCTGGTGCCAACCCCAACATCCTGAGTAACGTCGGTTATCAACGCCTTCATCTCCTAAGTTGGGTTGTGACAAACTGAGAAGATTTATGTTATAACTTTGAAAGATCTGTGAGTGTAAATTAACAGTACAGAAAAACAGGGCAAGGAATAGAATTTTTTTCATGGTGATGAGTTACACAAATATAGTTTATTTTACCCCAATTTTTTACCTGATTTGATAGGTGGAGAATAATCAGAACAAAGCGGTAAGTCCAAAATGGATTTTACCATTCCTTAAATCGAATCCATTGCCAAATTGATTGCCAAGGGCATAGTTAATAGATAAGATTCCGGCTTTTGTTTCAAAATTTACACCTGCACCCGCGCTTATAGGTGTGTCTTTAACATATTGTTTATTACTATTGTTTTCATACCAAGCACCCTCCACAAACAGCAACAGATTCGAGTTTTGAGCAAATAGAAAACGGTATTCCAATGTTGGAATAACATACGTTGAAGTAAAAATACTTTCTTCATCAAATCCTCTTAAGGTTTTTAAACCACCAATTCTAAACAACTCGTTTTTAAAAATAGTAGAGTTACCAAACACTGAAGCAGCCTGAACCCCAAATTTTAAAACACTATTTCCCTTTATATTTATATACGCTGCCGCACTTCCATCGAATTGAAATTGGGTTGATCGCAAAAGAAGTCCATTATAAGCTACTTCATTTACCTTTGAGTTTTTTTTGATTGTGCGTGTCCCGGTTTGGCCATTCAAGGTAAGAGCAACACCCCTGCGCGGATTAAAACGGTAATCAAGTTTTTCTAAAAAAATACCTGCGCCATAAGCATTAGTAGAAATATCTGCGTATTCTGGGAGTGTTGTTATGTAAGTTAAACCACTAGTGGAGATTAAATTGTTTGTTCTTTGTTTGTAGAATACTTTGATATTATTCAAACCTTTAAAATAATATTGTAGCCCAATGTTGTTCGTGATATCAATAAACGTTGTGTCCTTTCGATATATTTTTATCGCATAATCCACACCAATTGGCGATCCAAGTAGAAAGGGATAAATTATACGTCCGTTAAAATCTTGTGTTTGTGATCGCAGTCGTCTCCATTCAAGATCGAATGTTTCTCCATTTCTTAATATGCCATTTATCACTTTCAGTTTTAAGTCACCTGTAATGATTGTTTTTTTTGAGTCGGCATCTGGCAGTAGGCCAAGTATTCCGTCAAATTGGGAGGCGTTTTTTTTATCTAAAAACAGAATCAGTTTGTTTGTTCGGTCGGTGAGTTGCACGCGCTGGGTCTGTTTCTCATTAATAAAGGGTAGTTGTCTGATTTTTTGAGAAATGCTCTTTACTATTTCTTCATTGTATGTCATCTTTGGTTTTATGGAGAGGTACCGGTTAATAAAGCCTGAATTTATTTTAGCAGTACCAACTATTTTAATGGAGTCGATTTTAAATTGTTTGTTTTTTTGAACGTTAAAAACGGCAGACAATTCATTGTTTATCGTAGTTACGCTGTCAAGGTTTACCGATGTAAATGGATAACCATTGTTTTCGTAATAAATAATTATTTTTTCTAAGCTTTTAGCAACTTCCCGGTATCGAAAAGGCTTGTTAAAGTAGAGTTTTTCACTAATACCAAGTTTAGAAGCTAATCCTGGATCAAGATTACCTAGTTTTAAGTGAGCTGTTTTATACAAGGCATTTTCTGAAATAAAGGCAGTAATAGAAAGCGAATCAGTGAGGACGCTGTCCGCCGCCGCAAGCAGATATCCTTTGTATTGAAGGGTAAGTAAAATATTTTCAACTTCCTTGCGAGCCTCAGATTTCGTTGGAAATTTTTTTCGGTAATTTAGCTTTGTAGCGGGACTTTTATGTTCTTTCGATTTTATTTTCAAACTAACGCTTTGCGATTTTGCATTCATTACAAACAGTAAGATTAGAAAAAGCTTAAAATATTTACAGGAGCTATTCAACAAAAATATTTTGATAATAAAAAAAGGTTACATTTATGAAAGACCAAAGTATTACAAAAATAATCAACCATGAATAAAAATTATTTGTTATTTGCATTAAACGTTTGCGCAACAGCCATTATTGCCCAAACACCTATTACTTTAGGTAATAGTAATATGCCAGGAAGTGGTGACACCTTGCGTTATACTAATTTTCAGATTAATACTGCAGGAAATTATACGCAAACAGGCGTGAATTTTACCTGGAATTTTTCTCAGGTAAATTCCACAACTGAAGGCGTTAGAAGTTTTAAAAATGGACTACAGACTCCCTACAGTATCCTTTTTGGTTTAAATGCCTACGGTGAAAAAATTGCTGATACTATTGGGGCGGGGCCGTTAACAATGACAAACTATTATAATTTTTATAAAAAACAGACTTCTCCTGCGGCTTTTATAGCGGATGGAGTGGGAATGACGTTTAGTAGTGTTCCGGTACCAAGTTATTATTCGGATAAAGATGAATTGTATAATTTTCCAATGACATATCCTAAATATGATAGCACTACATTTAAATTTACTACATCCACCGGAGGCATAATTCCGATTAGTTATTCTAAAGTGGGTTATCGGGTAACAGTAGTTGATGGTTGGGGAACCATTACTACGCCTTATGGAACGGAAAATTGCCTTCGCCTCATCACTACTCAATATGCAGTTGACTCCATAAAAAATACGATTATCCCAATTCCTCTTGGTTTTCCTAATTATCAAAGAAGTTATCAATGGATGACTTTAATTGGTAAAATTCCTTATCTTGAAATTACTGGTAGTTTACTGGGTACAAATTTTACGCCCACTCAAGCGCGCTACAGAGGTTATGAAAAAACTCAAATTAATGTTGGGATTTCAGAAAACTCAGACATTAATGATGCACGAGTTTATCCAAACCCAGTGAAGGATATATTATATTTTCAGAAAAACGTAAAAAGGGATTCAAATTATGAAATCTACAGTTTGGATGGTACAAAAGTTTTGGATTTAAAAACTGATTTGTTTGAGACTGAAAATCAATTGAATGTTAGTGAACTCGAGGCTGGGATCTACTTAATTAAGGCAACTGTAGATGGTCAAGAAAGTTATTTAAAATTTATTAAACAGTAAAATTTAGGCTATTTGTTTTTTTAGAGTAAATTTTATTTGATTCTCAAATAAATCTGATTATTTTCGCAACATAAAATTTAAACATATGTCAGCAGGTCATCACGAAGAACATCATTCAATGGAACAAAAACCAGTATCGTTTACGGTGCCATTTTTTTTGGCTACAGCCGTTATTATTGCAGTAGTATTGTTTTTAAGTCTTTGTGACCCTAAACCTCACCACGCCGCAGAAGGTCATGGCCATGAAGGAGCTTCTACAGAAGCAATGCATCATGAGGCTGCTGCATCTGAAGAGCATCATTCAGAAAGTCACGCTGCTGCTGTAACTGAAAATTCAGATTCAATGCCAGCTGAAACAACTGTCCCAGAGGCAGAACCTGCCCATCACTAATACTTATTGAGAATTTATAAGAAAAGCCCTCGTAATTGAGGGCTTTTTTGTTTGAAGGAATAGAGCAACTTTGGGATTAATACCCATATTTTTCTTTCCATAATTTTTTGAGGTAAGCCCGTTGTTCAGCTTCGCGTTGATTATTTCCTGGTTCATAAAATTTTTTGCCAGCTAAAGCATCGGGTAAAAATTCCTGCTCTATAAAATTGTTTTCGTAGGAGTGAGCGTATTTATAATCTTTACCATAATCCAGATTTTTCATCAATTTTGTTGGCGCGTTTCTTAGTTGCAAAGGCACAGGTAAATCACCTGTTTGATCTACAGCCGTCATGGCTTCGTTAATCCCCATATAGCTAGCATTGCTCTTAGTACTGCAGGCTAAATAGGTTACACACTGACCAAGAATAATTCGCGCTTCGGGCATCCCAATAACATTTACAGCATTAAAACAATTGTTAGCTAAAAGCAAGGCATTTGGGTTAGCATTACCAATGTCTTCGCTAGAGAGAATAAGTAATCTTCTGGCTATAAATAAGGGATCTTCTCCACCTTTTAACATTCTTGCGAGATAATAAAGTGCGGCATTTGGATCGCTACCGCGAATTGATTTTATAAAGGCTGAGATAATGTCGTAGTGCTGTTCTCCACTTTTATCATAAAGGGCAAGATTTTGTTGAATCGTGTTTAATACAAGTTCATTTGTAATTACAATTTCGTTTGCACCAATACTATTTACCGTAATTTCTAAGGCATTTAATAATTTACGAGCATCGCCACCGCTGACACGAATAAGCGCTTCATGTTCTTTTAGTTCTATTTTTTTTGTCGAAAGATATTCGTCTTCATGAATTGCTTTTTTTAAGAGTTCAAGCAGTTCGAGTTCTTCTAATGATTTTAAAACATAAATCTGGCAACGCGATAAAAGTGCAGGAATTACTTCAAATGAAGGGTTCTCAGTTGTTGCGCCTATAAGCGTAACTACACCTTTTTCAACCGCACCTAAAAGCGAGTCTTGTTGAGATTTACTAAAGCGGTGAATCTCATCGATAAATAATACTGGTTTGTTTTGATTAAATAGATTGTTGTCACCTGCTTTCTCAATGACTTCTCTCACATCTTTCACACCGCTGTTAATTGCACTAAGCATGTAAAAAGGACGTTTTAATTCTCCGGCAATAATTAATGCTAATGATGTTTTACCAACACCTGGTGGTCCCCATAAAATAAGAGAAGGAAGTAAGTTTTTTTGTATCGCGTTTTTTAGTGCGCTATTAGCGCCGATTATATGTTGCTGACCAATATATTGATCAAGGTTTTTCGGACGAACACGCTCTGCGAGTGGTTGCATTTTTGTTAATTATATTTAACGCTTAAGTAAATAATAAATTCCTATTTTTACGTAGAAAATTCTATAAAAATTGTTATGGGTATATTAAAAACTAGTTCATTCAAAGCAGTTGTTGCATGTGTTGTTTTGTTTATGGCTTTAATGGCTTTTAAAGGTGAGAAAGATTCTTTACATAAAAGAACTTTTAACATTATGTTGGATCAGATGAAGGATAGCGTTGCTGCAAAGAAAGGAATACAAGATAAAATGACTTTTAAGGATGGTAAATTATTCAGTGATTATTTATTTAGCAAGTTTGGTTATAAATGGATGAGATATCGCATTAACAAAGATTCTATCTATACCGATTCAACTGACACAGAAGTACGTTTACTTGAAGTGGAATCGTCTGCTACAAATGAAGACAATCAAACTGTGACTATAAATTTTGTGTCGATTGAGTGGGATTTGGATGGAACTATAAAAATTACCAAAAACGATAAGCTCAAGAAGTATTTTGATTTTGTTGGTCGCGAAAAAGGTGGGAAGCCAAAAAAACCAAAAAAGAAAAAAGAAAATAAAATTTTCGAAATTGTTGACCCAGGTGAAGAACCAAAAGGTGACGGAGATCGTAAATAGGTCATGAAACGAAAACAAATTATAAAAGTAGCTGTAACATTTGTTGCGGCTCTTTTTTTTATCTCCGCTTGCGGACAGAGTAAAACAACCTCCACAAATACTGTAACTATGAACACAGAAGAAACTAAAGCAAAACCGGTAAATGACAATACATCAAATCAAACAATAGATACTGCTACTTTTGGCGCAGGCTGTTTTTGGTGCGTAGAAGCTGTTTTTCAACGTTTGGAAGGAGTTATTAGTATTAAGAGTGGGTATAGCGGCGGCACCGTTAAAAACCCTTCTTACAGAGAAGTATGTAATGGAACTACCGGACACGCTGAGGTCTGCCAAATTGAATACGACAAGACGAAAATTAGTTTCGATGAATTACTCGAGGTGTTTTGGAAAACGCATGATCCAACAACTTTAAACAGTCAGGGTAATGATCACGGCACTCAATACCGTTCGGCGATTTTTTATCATAATGAAGAGCAAAAAGCAAAAGCAGAGCGTTACAAAAAGGAGTTAAATGAGGCGCATGTTTATCCGAATCCTATTGTAACACAAATAGCCGCTTTTACCAATTATTATCCTGCTGAAGATTATCATCAAAATTATTACAATCAGAATGGGAGCGAGGGATACTGCCGTTTTGTAATTCAACCAAAGGTTGAGAAGTTTGAAAAAATTTTTAAGGATAAGATGAAGAAGAATTGATAGGCATAAAAAAAGCGAGAAAAATTCTTCTCGCTTTTTTATTAATTTATTTTTTAACCCTTTCAACGTATTCGCCCGTGCGAGTGTCTACTTTCACCCAATCGCCTTCGTTTACAAAAAGTGGTACGCGAATTTCTGTTCCGGTATCAATGGTTGCAGGTTTTAGCGTGTTGGTTGCTGTATCTCCTTTTAATCCTGGTTCTGCATAGGTTATTTGAACTTCTACAAATGTTGGTGCTTCGGCCAGAATTGCGTCGTCGCCTTCAAAACTAATTTTCACTTCCATTCCTTCTTTCAAGAAACGTCCGCTATCGCCAAACATTAGCATGGGAATATGAACTTGTTCGAAGGTTGTATTATCCATTACCACAGCGAATTCACCTTCTGTATATATGAATTGCATCATACGAAATTCTACGCGTACAATTTCAACACCTTCGCCGCTTCTAAAACGATTTTCGGTTTGTTTGCCATTTTTTAAGTTGCGCATTTTCGCTTGATAAAATGCTCTAAGATTTCCTGGAGTTCTGTGCTGGTAATCGGTAATTTGTACCAATTCTCCGTTAAAACGAATAATTGAACCTACATTGATATCGCCTGTGTCTGCCATTTGATTTATTATTTAATTATTTACAATTTTTTTATTTAGAATTTTACTCTTCTGATAAGTCGTGTACGACACCCATCGCTGAGAATTTTTCGATCCTTTGTTCTATTCTTTTCTCAGGTTTTACTTTAGCCAAAGTTTTTAAATGCTTTTTAATTTCTTCTTTTACCGTTGTAAAAACTTCTTCTGGATTGCGGTGCGCTCCACCTAAAGGTTCAGGAATAACGCCATCAACCAATCCGTTTTTACTCATGTCGTGTGAGGTTAGTTTTAAGGCCTCAGCAGCTTTTTCTTTTTGGGCCCATGTACGCCATAAAATAGATGAACAGTTTTCGGGTGAAATAACAGAGTACCAGGAGTTTTGAAGCATGAGCACTTTATCGCCAATACCTATACCTAAAGCTCCACCGCTAGCTCCTTCGCCAATCACAATACAAATTACAGGAACTTTTAGTTGAACCATTTCCAATAAATTTCTTGCAATGGCTTCGCCTTGTCCACGCTCTTCGGCTTCTAGTCCAGGATAAGCACCAGGAGTATCTATTAAAGTTACAATTGGTTTATTGAATTTTTCGGCAAGTTTCATTAAACGCAAGGCTTTGCGGTAACCTTCCGGATTAGCCATTCCAAAGCGCCTTATTTGACGCATCTTGGTGTTTAATCCTTTTTGCTGACCAATAAACATCACAGTTTGACCATCTATTTCTCCAAAACCACCAACCATCGCTTTATCATCACCAACGGTTCGGTCTCCATGTAATTCAATAAAAGTTTTATCAGTTATTGCATCTATGTAGGCTAAGGTATAAGGTCTTTCTGGATGTCTGCTTACTTGAACACATTGCCAGGCTGTTAGATTAGAATAAATCTCTTTAGTTTTTTCATGCATGTGAGATTCTAATTCTTTAATCTTCTCCGTTAAATCAACTTTGCTTTTTGAAGCGACCTCTCTTAGTTTAACGAGTTCTTCTTCTATATCCTGAATTGGTTTTTCAAAATCCAAATACGTCATGGTATTTTAATAAGTTAGGGCGCAAAGATAGAAATTTTTGAAAAATAGATATTTCTAAACACGTTGTATAACTTACTGGTTTTCAGTTAGGAGTGTAAAATAGGCGTTTTATTGTTAATTTTTCGTCTTTTTAAGGCAAATTTAAATACGTTTAAAAGCTAATTTTTTTGTCTTAACATAATAAATTGCTTGTAAAGGTTCGTAAGTAAAGTCATTCAATATATCTGTTTGATTCTATATGTTTTTGGTGAGGTTTAATTAAAAATCGTAATGCCAAAAAGTGTTTAAAGCTTGGTTTTATGATTCTATAAAAGTATTTTTTTAAATACCTTTACCTGTGTAAGTTTTAAAGTGGGGTTTAACTTTTTTTCTTGATCTCACTCAAAGTTTAAAATTCTAATTTTATACAAAATGAAAAAAATTGTTCTAGTAGGTCTTTTATTGTCACTCTCCGTGGCCTTTTTTTCGTGTAAAAAAAATCAATTAGGAGGAAGTCATACCATAAAGGGTAAAGTAGCCCATCATTCAAAAGCTATTGCAAATGCAAGTGTTTTTATAAAATTTGACGCTAAGAATTTTCCAGGCGACGATACAACTACTTATGACGATAAAGTAAGAGCAGATGCTGAAGGAAATTTTTCGATTAAGTGTTATAAAGGTGATTACTTTTTATATGGTTTTGGTTACGATTATGATATTCTTCCTCCCTACATAGTAGTTGGCGGAACACCAGTGCACGTGGGTTCGGAAAGTACTATAGAAGTTAACGTTGCAGTAACAGAAGATTAATAAAAAAGATTTGTCAATTAAAGTCACATTTTTAGGAACAGGCACTTCGCAAGGTGTGCCTATGATTGCCTGCGGTTGCAGGGTTTGCACGAGCGATGATTCAAGGGACAAGCGTTTGCGCTCTTCCATTCTAATAGAAACTGCTAAAACGCGAATAGTCATTGATTCTGGACCTGATTTTAGAATGCAAATGCTACGAGAAAAAATTAAAAAAATAGATGCCGTTGTTTTTACACACGAACACAAAGATCACATTGCGGGATTAGATGAAATAAAAGCTTTTAACTTTCTCAATAAAATGAGGATGCCTGTTTACGCTACACAAAGAGTAGAGGACGCTTTAAAAAGAGAGTTCGCTTATATTTTTGCGGATATAAAGTATCCAGGTATTCCTGACGTGGATCTTTATGAGTTCGATAACGAAGTTTTTCATATCAAGGACATTATTTTGCAGCCAATTAATGTAATGCATTATAAATTGCCGGTTAAAGGTTTTAGAGCCAATAACTTTGCTTATATCACCGATGCAAATTTTATAGCGGAAACAGAGAAAGAAAAACTAAAAAATCTTGACGTTTTAGTTTTAAATGCTTTAAGAAGAGAACCACATATTTCTCATTTCACTTTTGAAGAAGCAATTGAAATGGTCAAAGAGCTTAAGCCTAAAAAGGCTTATTTTACACACATCTCACATCAACTCGGACTCCATGAAGAATTAAATAAGGAGTTACCGGACAATATGGAGCTGGCAATTGATGGTTTGCAGATTGTTGTATAGGCAAAACCATTTTTATAGTTTGTTGAGAGTAAAACAGTTTTAGTAAGAATATACTTGATTATGTTCTTGACTAATTAAACTATTTTACAATCAACTCTTTATCGGCTCTATTTTTTTCGAGAAAGGTTAAAAATACCATCTGATCTTCTCATAATACAACCTGTGACTTCATTATTATTATCTAAAATAAATTCAATGCTTCTAAAGCTCTTATCGGTATAAAAGAAAATTTTATCCGATGCAGCTTCCAATTCAACCATTTTATTGGCACCTTGTGCATCACTGATGAATCTGAATAATTTAGCTTCCTTATTAATTATTTCCATTGGCTTTAGTATCGTGTCCTTTTTAGCAGGCAAATAAACACCAGTGTATTTTTTTATATCAATAACTTCAGATCTTTTTACTTTCTTTAAAGTTGTTTTTCCAAAAATAAATAAGCTTATTGCATTTTTGTCTTTTGTATCAAATACTAAAGGTACTCCATCATCAGGATTGATAAATTTTCCGTTTCCCATTGGAAGCAATTTGTATCTATAACCATTGTCGACGCCAACTAATACACCATCTTCCACAACAAATTTTATCCATCTCATCCAGGTGGGCTGATTGGTGGAAAGATAATCACCTTCTAAAAGTTTCAAATATTCAGTAGTCAATTTTACAGTTTTGATGAGGTCGTCCGTATTTATACCGGCTTCTTTCAACACCTTTATGCCACTTTTGCTGCCAGGGTTTAATTGTACTGATTTTTTGTAGTTTTCAATAGCCAGAGTTTTTTCTCCAAGAGCCATTAAAGCTTCTCCATAACTATCGTAAGCATTAAATGAATTTGGAAATAGTTCAGAGTTTAACTTAAAAATTGCCGCAGCTTCTTTGGGTTTTCCGGCTTGTAACAGATCGTATCCAGCAAAATTCATTTCATGTTCAGCAAGATAAATGGAATCTTTTCTGGCTTTGTAATACGAAAGCGCTGCAGGGATACCCTCCTTCAACATCATACTTGCTAAAGGATAAGCAATCGATAACCTAACAGCATTAGCTCCGTGAGCAAATTTATCTTTCTCTAATTTCACCTTCTTTAAATTAATCCTTCCAAAAAGCAATAAGCTTATGTCATTCTTGTCTTTAGTATCAAATACCAGAGATTCGTGATCATCAGGATTAATAAATTTTTCCTCTCCAACGGGTATTATTTTGTATGAGTAACCATGGTCAAATTCGATCATATTGTCCCAACCACGCAAGGTGCCTAGCAATTCGGTAAAAATGATTCTTCTCACTCTGCCATGCTCATTAGTAGAAATGTACTCACCCTCCAATAATTTTAAATACTCAATAGGAACATCTACACGTTTGATGGTTGTATCGCCAATTGGAACTGATTGATTTGTTTCATTCTGCTCAACATCCTTTTCAGGGGATGTAGTACAAAAAGCAAACGCACTAAATAGAAAAATCACTAGTGGTAAAGTAATAACTAGTTTTAGTGTAGCTAATTTTGAGGTTCTTTTTTTCATCATCATGGCTATTCTTTTTTTAATGGATAAATTATAGTTGCTTGCAATTTCTAAATTGTTTTCACTCAGAACCTGATTGAGCAAAGAGTATTGGTAACTTGCTACATCTACTCCTGAGTTTAAAGTTCCTTCGTCGGCTAAATACTCATGTGTAATTTTTATGGCATGTTTGTAAAACCATGCAAAGGGATTGAACCATTGAAAAACCAACAATAATTCGAATAGAATAAGATCTAAGGAATGTTTTTGTTGGATATGTATTTTTTCATGCGTGATTATTTTAACCAATTCATCTTCCCGATATTCATTCACACTAATGAATATGAAATTTAAAAAAGAAAATGGCGAACTATTTCTTTTAATTCGAATTATTCGCCTACCAAGTAGTTGTTGGGATTTGTTTTTCAAAACAGAGGTAAAAACCCAAATTAAATTGGCAATAAAACGAATCAAGAAAAGCGCCGCTCCGATAAAATACAATACCAACACAATGCTAAGCCAATTTAATTTACTATCACTACTACTTTCAATCGACGTTGCAGCCATGCTTTGTGTGGAGCCTAAAAGACTTTCGGATTCAGCATTTAGCGTATTTAGGTTGTTTTTTAAAAGAGTGGTTCTGTTTTTTATTGGAATGGATTCGCTCGTGGTGTTTCCAAGGAGACTCTGTTCGATTTGTTCGATTGGTAACACCAGGTATCTGGTGATAAATGAATTTTCTCCATTTGTTTCAGCCAAACTTATATTAAGAAGTGGCAGTAACAAAGCTATCACGACCGAAGAGACCAGATAAAATCTGTTAAGCTTAAAAAAAGTTTCGTTTTTCAAAAGGAGCCAGTAGGCTGAAAAAAATAAAGCAAGGCTTATTGCGATCTCTAACGAGTAAATGATAAAATTATTCATGTTTTTTTTTGGATTTAATTTCTTGCATAAGTTTAATTGCTTCCTCTACCTCATTAATATTCAGATCGTTTTCCTTCGAAAAAAAAGAAACCATTTGGTGAAGCGAATTATCAAAATAATTACTGATGACGCGCTTCATAAACAATTTTGTGTAGTCACTTTTTTCAACAATAGGAAAATACTGGTGTGAGTTTCCATAACTTTTATGATGAACAAACTTCTTTCGTTCGAGTGTTCTTATAATGGTTGAAACAGTATTGTAAGCAGGTTTTGGTTTTGGCAATTCATCAATAATATCTTTTACAAATGCTTTTTCCTTTTCCCAAAGAACTTGCATAATCTGTTCTTCTGCTTTTGTTAATTCGTTCATGGTATTAGATTTATTTTACTTCAAATGTAAACTGAATATTTAGTACTATCAACTATATTTATAGTTATAAAACTATAAATATAGTTTAAATGGTATAATCAATTGAATTTCAGTATTTTATTTTTGTTAAATTCCTGCTAATAATTTCCGTGAAAAGTTAAGAGCCGTATCTTATGGTTTATTTGGATTTAAGACAATGTGGATTTGGTCAATGAATAAACACAAAGTGTCTGAAAAAAGAGGTTGCAAAAAATATGTAATTGACGAATGATACAACGAAGATTAGTGCATAGTGTTTAATCGTTGATTATCGTTCTATGTTTAGTTAAGCAGCAACCCTCTGCAAAATAACTTTGCAGGGCTCTTTTGATGTTACTTTAATTGAATGCTTCACGTGTAAAGGAATCGAAAAATAATCTCCAGGCGTTAACGAATATGTTTTATTTGGTGTTTCAATATCGCAGGAACCTTCTAGAATTAAAAATTTCTCAAATTCTTTCGTATGTGTTTCGGCTGGTGTTACTGTGTTAATGCGTAAAATAGCGGTCATTATTTTAGGTGTATGCCCAATTAATTTAAGCTCAATTTCTTCGTCTATGTTTAAGAGTTCTAAATCTTTTCGGTTTAACCATTCTGCGTAATCGTTTATAAGCGATCGCTCGTTTAATTCGGGAGGAAAAGTAGGTGTTTCTCCGTTTTTTAAACGTTCGGTGTAGTCAATCGTTGCTATGAGCAAAGGTTTAATCGTTGGATCTATTTCAGGAGCATTTGTTTCTCCATAGGTAATAAGTGAAGCAATGATAGTATCAATTTCGACCTCCAACTGTGGATACTGAATACACATTTCTTTTACCTGAAGATTTTCTAGTTCGGTGGATAAACCGAGCACAAATTGCTCAAGAATGCCCGTTTTTATGTAGTTTTCAAGTATTGTCATTTGACTTTTTAGTCTATTGGAACGGAATAATGTTCTATTTACGTTTATTAAGTCTTTTTAGATGTTATAAATGTAGGTTTATAATGTTAAAGCAAAACTAAAAAAGAGATCAAAATAGAATATTTTAAAGTCTCAGTTTTTATTTATAATTTTGACATAAATTGTCAAAAGTGAAGAAATTGAAATGGAGAGCTTAGGAGAAATAATTCGCAAATTAAGAGAAGAAAGAAAAATGCCTTTACGCGTAGTGGCAGCTTATTTGGAAATAGATCAAGCGATTTTGAGTAAGATTGAGCGGGGGCAGCGAAACGCAACACGTGAAAATGTTGTAAAACTTGCAAAATACTTTAAAGTACAAGAAAGCGATTTATTGGTTTCGTGGTTGTCTGATAAACTGGTCAATACGCTAGAAGATGAGCACATGGCCTTAAAGGTGTTACAAGTAGCTGAAGAAAAAATAGAGTACATCAACTTTAAAAAGATTGATAGAAACGAACTATTAAAGAAAATAAAAACGGCAATAAAGGGATTTAAACACATTCAAAAAGCGTGGATATATGGATCCTTTGCCAGAGCTGACGATGGTCCGAAAAGTGATGTAGACATAGCTCTACAAACGGATAAAACGTTTTCGTATTTTGATTTAGCCGAAGTAAAACATCTTTTAGAAAGTAAACTTAATCGTAAAGTGGATGTTGGATTTATAGATTCATTTAAACCCTATATTCTAAAAAACGTTGAGCCAGATTTGAAGCTTGTTTATGAAAGATAGTCATCTGGAAAGTCATGAAAGGTTGGAACATATTGGAAAAGCAATTTCAAGTATTGAAAAGTTTGTTGGCTCAACTGATTTAAAATTGTTTCTCAAAAATGAAATGTTGCAGGACGCAGTTTTGCTTCAGTTTATTATAATTGGCGAAGCTATTATACATGTGGAATCAGACATATTGGATAAATACAATTACCCTTGGTATAAAGTCCGTTCATTCAGAAACATGATCGCTCATGAGTACTTTAACATTAAGATGAGAGCTGTTTGGGAAATTATTCAAAAAGATTTACCGGAGATAAAAACGGTTGTTAAAAACATTTTAAAGAAAGAGTTTAAATCCTAAAAACAATTGAAATAATTTCTCATACAGGTTCTTAAAGAATATATAAATTTACAATATGGCCGACGATCTTATAATTACTGCAAGCAATAAAGAAGAAAAATACAAGGAGTTGCTTCCTCAAATAAAAGCCTTGTTAGAGTCTGAAAGTGATGCAACCGCTAATCTTGCGAACATTTGTGCTGCCTTAAAGTACGGCATGAGTTTTTTTTGGGTTGGATTTTATTTGGTGAAAGGCGAACAATTGGTTTTAGGTCCGTTTCAGGGGCCTGTGGCATGCACGCGGATTAATTTGGGTAAGGGTGTTTGCGGAACTTCCTGGCAAAAAAAAGAATCTATCATTGTGGAAGATGTAGATAAATTTCCAGGACACATTGCCTGCAGTTCATTAAGTAAAAGTGAAATTGTTCTTCCTTTGTTCGACAAAAATAATTCTGTTGTAGGTGTGTTAGATGTTGATAGTGATGAATTAAATTCTTTCGATAAAACAGACGAACTTTATTTAAATCAAATTATAGCTTTATTGCAATTTTAATATGGATACTATTTCTGCTGAAAAAAAAATCAAAGAACTTTCCAGTCAACTTGAGCTACACAATCGCAATTATTATGTGCTAGATACTCCGACTATAAGCGATTTTGAATTCGATAAATTATTGGAAGAACTTATCGCGCTTGAAAAACAATTTCCAGAACTGTTATCACAAAACTCTCCAAGCCAAAGGGTAGGGGGTACGATCACAAAAGTATTCGCTTCCGTTAAGCATAAACATCCTATGCTTTCACTCTCCAATAGTTATAACGAAGAAGACATGATCGACTTCGATCGAAGAGTGCAGGAGGGTTTAGGACTTGAGGTAAATGATTTATTCTCAAATAACAAAGTAAATTATGTGTGTGAGTTAAAATTTGATGGGCTTTCTATTGGACTTACATACAAAGACGGGGAATTGTTTCAGGCGGTAACCCGCGGCGATGGTGTTCAAGGCGATGATGTATCTACCAATGTAAAAACAATTAAATCTATTCCCCTAAAATTAAAAGGCAATTATCCACCGCTGTTTGAAATTAGAGGAGAAATATTTTTACCGCGTCCAATATTTGATACCATTAATAAAGAGCGTGAAGAAATTGGTGACACACCACTGGCGAATCCCCGCAACGCAGCCAGCGGCACTATGAAAATGCAAGATAGTAGAGTAGTTGCTTCGCGTAAACTCGATTGTTTTTTGTATAATGTTATTAGCGATACGCCTTTTAAAAGTCATTTTGAAAGTATTGAAGCAGCTAAAAGTTGGGGATTTAAAGTGAGTGAATACTCAAAATTGGTTGGAAGTATGGATGAGGTACTTGAGTTTATTCATGTTTGGGATAAAAAAAGATTTGAATTACCTTTTGATACAGATGGTGTTGTAATTAAAGTAAACGATTACAAACAACAATTGCAGTTGGGTTTCACTGCCAAATCACCGCGCTGGGCCATTGCTTATAAATTTAAAGCAGAACAAGTAAGTACTGAACTATTAGAAATCTCCTATCAGGTTGGAAGAACCGGTGCTATTACTCCCGTTGCGAATTTAAAGCCGGTGGCTTTGGGTGGAACAACAGTAAAACGCGCATCCTTGCATAATGCCGATATCATTGAGAAATTAGATGTGCGAATTGGCGATCAGGTTTTTGTAGAGAAGGGCGGAGAAATTATTCCAAAAATCATTGGTGTAGATTTTACTAAGCGAAAAGTGGATTCAGTGAAAACAGTTTACATTACTCATTGTCCTGAATGCAATGCTTGGCTTGAAAGAGAAGAGGGTGAAGCAAATCATTTTTGTCCGAATGAAAATGCTTGTCCACCACAAGTAAAGGGAAGAATGGAGCATTTTGTTGGACGTCGTGCCATGAATATTGATAGCTTGGGTGCAGAAACCATAGAACAATTATATAAAGCAGGTTTAGTAAAAAATATTGCTGATCTCTACGATTTAAAAAAAGAGCAATTACTTTCTTTAGAACGTATGGCTGAAAAATCAGCTCAAAATTTAATTGATGGCCTGGAAGCAAGTAAACAGGTGCCTTTTGAGCGCGTGTTGTATTCTATTGGTATTAGGCACGTTGGTGAAACCACTGCAAAAAAGATAGCCAAGAAAGTAAAATCGCTTAATGTGTTAATGAATTCAACAAAAGAAGAGTTATTAAGTATTGATGAGGTAGGAAGCATCATTGCAGAAAGTATTGCTGCGTATTTTGGTGATGAAAAAAACAGAAACATTATTGAACGTTTAAAAGCATCGGGTTTAAAATTTGAACTCAGCGAAGAACAACAACAAGCAGGAAGTGAAAAGCTGAAAGAGTTGACTTTTGTAATTTCTGGCGTTTTTAATTCGCACAGCCGCGATCAGTTAAAAGAAATGATTGAGTTTCATGGTGGAAAAAACTCCGGATCTATAAGTGGTAAAACATCTTATTTGCTTGCCGGAGATAATATGGGGCCTGAGAAATTAAAAAAAGCAGAGAAGTTGGGCGTTAAAATTATCAGTGAAGATGATTTTGTAGCGATGATTAAGGTTTGACGGATCTCTTGTGTTTCCATCTTCTATGACTCCAAAGCCAGGTATAAGGCTGTTCTCGGATGTTTTTTTCAAGATGTTTTGTGTGTAGTTCTGTGATTTCACCAACAGGATGATCTTGTGGATTCTCAGTAATAATGGTTGTGCTTAAATCATAATACCCACGTTTTACTTTTTTTATATTCAAATACACCACTGGGTAATTGAATTTTTTGGCAAGTTTTTCTGTCCCGTTAAAAACGGGTGTGTCTTGATTTAAAAAGTTTGTCCAATAAGCACTCTCTGGTGGTGGGGTTTGATCTGCAATAAGACCGATTGTTGTAGAAATATTTTGTTGCTTTAATGTAATCAGTCGTTTGTAAAGTTGACTCATGGCAACAATGTCTCCACCAAAACGCCCGCGTAAATTGAGCATGAATTTATCAAAGTTTTTATTTGATAGTGGGTGGTAAACGCCAGTAATCATGCGTTCAAAATAGACCTGATGTGCAATGGCACCCCATTCCCAATTGCCGCAATGTCCCATCACACCTACAAAGGTTTGGTTTTTGTTAAAGAAATAATGAAATGATTTTATGGATGCTTCATCCATTGCACAGCGTTTTTTAAATTCTTTTTTTGAAATGGTAAGTAGTTTTACGGTTTCAAAAATAACGTCACAGAAGTGTAGGTAAAAATCTTTGGTTATTTTTTTTATTTCTTTTTCAGATTTTTCGGGAAAAGAATTTTTTAAATTTTCGATGACTACTTTTTTACGGTAACCAATCAGGTAATAAACAATGAGGTAAAAAAAGTGACTGATACCAAGCAATAACCAAAAAGGTAAAATTGAAATAAAATAGAGTAGGGGAATGACGAATATTTTAAACAGCCATTTACTCAATTTAGAAATTTGGTTTTAAAAGGTATTTGCTGTAGAAATCTACAATGTGTTTTACAGCATCTTCTGCGGTATCAACAATTTTAAAAAGTTCCAAATCAATGGCGTTAATATTGTTTTCTTCAGTGAGCATGGTATTTTTAATCCAGTCAATCATGCCTTTCCAATATTCAGTACCAACTAATACTACGGGAAACTGTGCAATCTTATTTGTTTGCACCAAAGTAAGTGATTCGAATAACTCATCCATGGTCCCAAAACCACCTGGCATTCCAATAAAACCTTGAGAATATTTTAAGAAAATAGTTTTGCGTACAAAAAAGTAATCGAAGTTAATGGACTTGTCTGTATCAATGTAAGGATTGTTTGTTTGTTCAAAAGGCAATACAATGTTTAAACCTACTGATTTACCTTCGCCTCTGCGTGCGCCTTTGTTTGCAGCTTCCATAATTCCGGGGCCACCACCTGTAATAATACCGTAACCTTCTTTTACAAGTTTAAAAGCAATTTCTTCAGCTAACTTATAATATTTGTTTTCTGGCTTAGTGCGCGCGCTACCAAAGATGGATACACAGGGACCAATACGACCCATTTTTTCAAAACCTTCAACAAACTCACTCATTATTTTGAAGATCTGCCAGCTGTTTTGAGCCTTAATATCATTCCAGTCCTTGTTTGCGAAAGCGTCTCTAATTCTATCTTCTCCTTCTGATGTCATTTAATTTTGTTTTTTGTGCTTAGTTGTACCTTGTCTGTGTGCCTAGTTGTAGATTGTATACTGTAACATATTACTTGTCTGTACGCCTATTAAACACAGGTAATGTACAATGTACAAGTTACAATGAACGTCCCATTACAATCCACCCTCCTTCATGCGCTCTGCATTTTCTGCAAATTGCAATTTATCTATCATTTCTTGTATATCACCATTCATAAAATTTGTTAGATCGTATAAAGTAACATTAATTCTATGGTCGGTAATTCTATTTTGAGGATAATTGTAGGTTCTGATTTTCGCACTACGGTCACCAGTACTTACCATTGTTTTTCTACGTTTGGTAACGGCTTCTAAACGTTTTTGGTATTCGATATCGTATATTTTTGAACGGAGCATTTGCATGGCTTTCTCACGATTACCAAGTTGGTTACGCTCTGTTTGGCAAGTCACCACTAAACCTGTAGGTTTATGCGTTAAAATTACCTTACTTTCTACTTTGTTTACATTTTGTCCACCAGCCCCGCCACTTCGAGCGGTAGCCATGTCAATATCAGAATCTTTAATATCTACATCTAATTCTTCCGCCTCAGGCAAAACTACTAACGATGCTGCAGAAGTATGAACTCTTCCAGAAGCTTCGGTAGCCGGTACACGTTGCACGCGGTGAACACCACTTTCGAACTTCATGGTACCATAAGCGCCAATTCCTTTTACATTAAAAACAATTTCTTTAAAACCACCCATAGTACCTGGGCTAGAGTCCACTATTTCTAATTGATAACCTTTTTTTTCGCAAAAACGAGAGTACATTTCAAAAAGATTACCTGCAAAAATGGCGGCTTCATCACCACCAGTGCCACCTCTGAGCTCCATCACGCAGTTCTTTACATCTTCAGGGTCTTTTGGAATTAACATTAAGCGAATTTCTTCGGTCAATTTTTCTTCTTTCTCGCGGTTCTCTTCCAACTCGGCTTTCGCCATTTCTAAAAAATCTTTATCTTTTTCGGTAGCAAGTACATCCTTAGCACCATCGATGTTTGAGAGTACTTTCTTGTATTCGTTGATATGGGTAACAATATCACCTAGTTCTTTGTATTCGATGTTGAGTTTTTTAAACAACTTCATATCGCCAATAACCTTTGGGTCGGCCAATTTTAATTCCACGTCTTCGTAGCGGCGTTTTATTTCTTCTAATTTTTCTAACATAGCATTTTAAGGATCGCAAAGATAGGAAATTGCTGAATTCTTTTGCTTGTTTAGCCAAAAAATACTAGTATTGCTTGTGGCCAACCAAATTATCCTAGATACCGTGTACAATACGTTTTTAACGTTTCATGCTTAAACTAATTTCAAAAATAAATCCCGCTTCGTTTTTTGTATTTGCTGCAATTACTTTGGGTATTGTGTATTTTTTTCTTAGACCTGCCATGCAATCTCCCGATGAGTTTAATCATTTTTTAAGAGCGTATCAGATAAGTGAAGGAAAATTTTTACCTGAGAAAAAAGATCAACGTCTTGGTGGAGAGGTGCCAGTTTGTTTTGCGCAGTACATGTCTCTTTACATAACTAGTGCAGTTTTTTCTCCGTACAAACTAACTTCTGAAGAAATTGCCAAGGGTTATGAAATTAAATTTTCGGATAAAGAAAAGGTGTTTAAAGATTTTCCGAATACGAGTAATTATTCTGCTGTAGCTTACATTCCTCAAGCATTGACTTTGTTTATTCTCCGCCAATTTCATTTTTCAGTTGGGATGATGTACGATGTCACTAGAGTGTTTACGTTTTTTATTTGGCTTTTGGCAATGTGGTACATTATAAAAACACTTCCATCTTATAAATGGTTATTCGTAATGGTGTTTTTATTGCCCATGAATATGTATTTAGCGAGTTCAATCACTGCGGATACTGTTACAAATATTTTATCTTTTATGTTGATTGCCATAGTACTAAAGTTTTCTTTTTACACTAAGCCTATCACGAAAAAGGAAATTGCTTTGCTTTTTCTTCTCTGCATTTTTTTGCCGCTAAGTAAAACTATTTACGTGTCTTTACTTTTAATTTTATTGATTCTTCCAGCACATGTTTTTACATCAAAGCTTAGAAAATATGTACTATTAGGAAGCATTGTTTTAGTTGCTTTTTTATGTGCGGCATTATGGACGCAGGCCTTATCACCTTATTTCATTGGTTACGACGATTATAATCTTCAGTTCAGACCGCATACTACCATTCGTGAGGGTGCAGATTATCACAAACAGAAAGCGCATTTGCTCGCACACGGCACTTTTTTCCCAAAGGTACTTTATAACACTACGGTTAAAACTGCCGATTTCTATTTGTCGAGTTATATTGGACATTTTGGAGCTTACATGGATTCGGGCATTCCGTTTTGGTTTTTTATAAACTCATACCTGGTGATTTTATTTGTTGCGGTCACAGAAAAGACAAAAATTTACCTTTCTTTTTTTAAAAAACTAATTATTTTTTCTGCTGCCATTCTTACTTTCTCTTTAATTGTCTTGTCGCAGCACCTTATTTGGAACGCCGTTGGTAGGGATATTGCAGATTCTATTCAGGGAAGATATCTTGTTCCGGTAATGCCTTTACTTTTTATTCTTTGCAATGTATCCTGGATTAAAATAAAATTAAATGTTGCGCCTATTGTTATTTTGTTTGTGTTTCTTGCCAATGGTATCACATTCAATTTGCTCTATACACGCTATTACAAAGAAACGTGCATAAGTAAAATTGAGGTTTCATGCGATGTGGAAAAAATAAATGCAGAAGGATTTTTATTAACGTCGAATGACAGTATACTGCTGAAAGGTACAAATGTCTTGACTACCAAGGTTCATCGATCAGGAAATCATTCTCTTGTCATGCCCCCGAATTCTTCTTTATCGGCCGTTTATAAAGTGAAAAATATTTATTCGGGAAGTTTTTTGGAGATGAGAGCTTGGCAAAAAGCCAGCAAAGGCCAACTTATTTTTACGGGCGAAGGCATTAATTGTAACGGCTACTACTTTGCGCATGATGATGCTCAGTTGAAAGAAAATAATGGATGGGAAAGGATGCGAATGGTTTTGTCAATGCCGGCTGGCTGTGACTCTTCTGAGAGTTTGTTCTATTTACAAAACCCAACAGCTGATACAATTTATTTTGACGATCTTTGGTTTTCAATTAAAAAAATCAACTAGTTGTTTAAGTTTCTGTTCAACATGTTTTTAAAAGTCTCTGTATTTCAATTTATAAGTGCTAATTGGATAAAATAACTATATTTGTTTATCACCCTATACAAATTATTTATGAAAAGAATTTTCCTTTTTTTAATAATACTCCTTTCTAACTTTTTAAATGCACAAGACTTTTTAGGTCTTCAAAGCAGTAATTATTCGGGTGTAACCGGTGCGATTGTAAATCCGGCAAATATTGTAGACAATAGATTCGTATTAGACATTTCTTTGCTTGGATTAAATGCGACGGTAGACAATAATTATATGGGAGTTAAAAATGGTTATTCGATATTTTCAGACACACTTTGGAGAGATAGAAATCAAACCCTTTCCATTTTAAATGATGGGAAATCAAAAGCATTTTACGTTTCAAATCGACTAGCATTACCTTCATTTATGGTTTCCATAAATAGGAAAAATGCAATTGCATTTAATTGGAGTGTGCGTAATTATATTAATGTTGATGGTATTTCGCAAGATTTGGCTGATCTTTTGTTTGGTGAACTTTCGGTGGACAGATTATTAAATGAACGACTCACCAATAAAAATTTGAGCATTCAACAAATGGCCTGGGCAGAATACGGCTTGTCTTACGCACGTGTTGTGAAGATGGATGGCCCCCATTTTTTAAAGGCGGGGTTGACTGTTAAATTATTACAAGGTCTTGAAGCGGCCTATTTTTATGCGAGAGATCTAGATTATTTGGTTAGTACAAAGGATACCGTTAGTTTTTTTAAAACTGAAATTGCTTATGGACATTCAGATAATCTAAATTTCAACTCTAGTAATCCTAATGAAATTTATAAGTTCACTTCCTCTCCTGGTTTTGGTTTAGATATTGGTGTGGTATACGAATGGCGACCTGATTTTGACGAATATCAGTACGAAATGGATGGGGTGTCGGGTTTATACAGACGTGATAAAAATAAATATAAATTGAAAGCGAGTTTGGCTGTTAATGATATTGGTGGAATTCGATTTAAGAAAGGAGCTTTGTCTAATGATTTTACAGCCGATGTAAATAGGTTTAATATTTCCATATTTCAGGATGCGGATGGTATAAATGGCTTTGATTCCACCCTTAAAGCTCACCCTAATGAGTTTCCCGCAAAAAATGACGAGCGAACCTTTACCATGCGTTTACCAATGGCTATTAATCTTCAAGTAGATTATAATATCTGGAAGCCTTTTTATGTGAATTTGACTGGGAATTTTAGCAATTTTTTCAAGAACAAAGAGTCTAAGGTTTATGATTATACAACTATTAGCTTAACGCCTCGTGTGGAAGATAAATGGGTAGGTTTAGGGATACCTCTTTCTTATAATACTTTGTCAGCAAATAGAGGAAGTAAAATTGCAATGGGAGCTATGCTGCGACTGGGGCCTTTAGTGGTGGGATCTAACAATGTTATCTCCTATTTTAGCAAGAAGGACACGTACGGAGCAAATTTTTATTTTTTACTTAAAATACCTATTCCTACCGGCATTAAAAAGGATTATGATAAAGACGGAATTAGTGATAAAAAAGATAAGTGTCCCAGAATTCCTGGTGTATGGGAATTTAAAGGATGCCCTGATAGAGATGGTGATCATATTCAAGATTCAGATGACCGCTGTCCAGATGTACCTGGTTTAATCCAATTGATGGGTTGCCCTGATAGTGATGGTGATGGAATAACCGACATGGATGATATGTGTCCGGATAGTGCTGGAACAGCTGAATTTAAAGGTTGTCCTGATACCGACGGTGATAAGGTTATTGATAGGTTAGATGAATGTCCGTTTGACCCAGGCTCGAGTGAATTTAGTGGATGCCCAGATAAAGACGCTGATGGAACGCCAGATAAATACGACGGTTGCCCTGATGAGTTTGGTCCTAAAGAATTCAAGGGTTGTCCTGATAAGGATGGAGATAAAATTGTTGATAAAAATGATGAGTGCCCTGATCAAGCGGGGCCTATTGAAAACAAAGGTTGTCCATATGTAGATACGGATGGCGACGGTGTGTTAGATAAAGATGATAATTGCCCGAAAGAATTTGGTTTAGTAGAACTGAAAGGATGTCCTGTTTCACGTCCGGTAGTCCTTGAGACTGCTCCTCAGGAAGTACCAATGAAAGCGGCTGAGAAAAAAATAATAGAAAAGGCTTTCGCTAGTCTTGAGTTTGCATCTGCTAAAGATATTATCAAAGCCAAATCACTACCTGCATTAAATGCTTTAGCAAAATTAATGGTGGCACATTCAAAAGACTGGAAATTAAAACTCTCTGGACATACTGATAATTCAGGCGATGAAGAAAAGAATTTTGTACTTTCAGAAAAACGGACTTTAGCGGTGAAAAATTATCTTGTTAAGAAAGCTGTTAAAGAAGAACAAATAATTACTGAGTGGTTCGGACAAAGTAAACCTATTGAAGATAATGCAACTCCTCAGGGGCGACAAAAAAACAGAAGGGTAGAGATGAAAATTTTGTTGAAGGAGTGATTAAGTGACTTAAGTTTTAATAACAAGGCTGTTGTTAACAGTAATTCTGTGGTTCAATGTTTTTTCAGAGACCTAAGTCGTTTAGTTGATTCGTACTAATATTTCTTCCTTGTCCTCATAAATTAAGTTTGTCGTTATAAGATATCGCGCTCTTCAAATTGACTTATTGTATTGACGAACTGATTTACACTCACCCTTTGTTTATAAGAATAAATTCCCCTTTACGTAATTTATATTTCCTACCCCCGATCTTAATTTCAGAACCTTCTTTCATTGCAGAAACGGTTTCTATATCCTCTTCAATAGTATGAACAGAGCCTTTAGTTTTGTATGCGATCTCCAAGTAATCTGAAGCCACGCGGTTATTCGAACCGCATACAATAACACGAACCGGTATTTTCAGTTCTTTTAGTAACGCTATATCTTTTACATCACTGTTGTTATCTGCAACCAATATTAATTCCTTGAAATCTTTCATTTTATTTGATGCCTTAATAAGTGCTTCTAAGTCGTTTTCAGGAGCGTCTCCACCGCAGCCCCCAACCATTGCTCTTACCATTACGTCCGTCAATGAATCTTCCTCACACTTATCGCAATAATATATCCCACCTGTATTACCTATAGTTTTTTGGTCTTCACTTTTTGAATCACCGTCATTAAAAAAACAAAGCTGCGTTGTCTTCTCATCCGCATAATTAAGTTTGTACCATAATAAAACCTGCCCAATATATGGATACATACTACCAGTAATATCGCACACTATGAGTTTATTCTTCCATTTTACGTTTCTCTTCAGGACTTTTAAAAATACCTCATCCTGGAATTTATATTTTCCATTAGAGTAGTTTTCAAGGTCTTTTTTAAATCCTTCAGCATTGGTCGACCCCCATCTTTCGCGTGCCATTTTTTCAAACTTTTCTCGTTCAATTTTTTGTCGTTCTAATTCGGCAGTCCCCTCGTAAGTCACCAGTATTTCAATTATCCTTTCTTGATACTGTTTTGTATCGATTATAAGGTAATGTGGGTTGTATTTGAAACTGATGTCAAACACCGATCCGGATAATCCCTTCAAAATAAGGGTACCTACTGGCGAGCTTTTAAATATTTTTGAATTCCCTGAAGAGAATTCAAAAATAGTCATTGACTCACCGGCAAGAATATTTCCGTTTAAATCCCTGAATTTGAGTAAGACAGTTACTTCATTTATTCCCGTTTCATAAGCGTCATGTTCTTGGGCCTTAGAAAACCCCGACAAGAAGAGAGAAAAAACAGACAAGATAATTGTAATTCGTTTCATAGATTGTGTTTTTGAGTTGGTGTAAATTACCTGTTAAGTTATTATTTTTTCCGTTGCGTTTGAATGAAATTCTATTTTAAACCTTTTTGTTAAACTATTGGTAGTAGTTTTTATTATTTTTCAATGTGAATAAAAGTTGCAGCTAGTATGACGAATTAATTGGATATTTCTAAACTTGATAAAATGTCCATATAAATATTAGTAGTCTAATATTTTGGGTCACAACAGCGCTCTTGTGGTTTGCTTATAGTGAATTACACAATAATATAACCGTTGTTAATAAGCTAAACATGTTTACTTCTTAGCAATTGAAATAGTGTAAGATTTTTTAAAGATGTTTGTTGATTTATCTCAAATACGATTCTGCTTCTGCACCGTACATTTTTTTGCCGTTTCTATATACGGTTATAAAAGCATCGGTTATACCAAGTCTTACCGCTTCTTCTTTAAGATTTTTTGCTGGCGCGAGATCAGAAAAATTACCAATATTGTAAATAAATAAACCATTAATCTGTTTATTATCTACTGGCCAGGTTCTTATAGAAGAAAATTTAGAAGCTACATCCTCAGGAACTTGTTTACTAAATGCACCAATCTGAACTTTATAGCAAACGCCTTCTTCGGTCGTTTTTACACCATTTTCAGCAGTTGGAATAGGGTACTCGCTAACTTGATTTTTAAACGGTTCAACTGTGTTTACCGATGTATTGAAAAGAGCGTCAAATGTACTGGAAGGTTCAACAGTTCTGTTTGGAAATACTATTGGGTTTTCTTTTTCAAGTTTTAATGGATTGCCACTCGCTTGAAGATCTTTAGCTTCCGCAAATGGTATACGCTTGCCATTTAAATAAGCCGAAACAAATGCATCTCTTATACCCATATCTACCACTCTAGCTTTATCAAGTAATAGTTTTTCTGGATTGTTGTAAATCCCGGCAGTGTATCTATAAAGCCCATTAGTTAATTGTTCTCTAAAGATTGGTTTTAAACTTAAAATCTGTGGCTTACTTACTTGTTTGGTATAAACTCCAATCTGTATTGTGTATAATAAACCGTCCATTTGTTCTAGTTCTTTTGTAATAGAAACGCTTTCTTGAATAACTGGGTTAACAGCTGCTTTTGGTACATTGGCATTGGCAGTTATACCTGCTGTTTGCGGCGCGTTCGGATCAACTGTTTTTCCTTGTCGCTCCATTTCTGCCATAGCCTCTGCTAAAGTAATTCTTCTGCCGTTAAAATAAACTACTACAAAGGCATCACTGTATCCTAAGTTGCGAAGGTCATTCTTAACAGCATTTGCGTTTTCAATTTTAAAGAAATTACCAGCCGTGTAACGTATGTATCCGCTGTTAGTCGTTTCTCCATTAAGGGGGCTTAAACCTTTAAAAGCATTGTTAGGTAATTGAGTTTTAAATGCTCCAATTTGAACTCTGAACACCAAACCGTCTTCCATCCTGCCATCAATAGGAATGGGATTACTGGTAGAGTAAGCGTTGCCAGATTGAACTTCAACACCAACAATTTTTGATTGGTTCTTAATGTTTTTTGATTTTGTTGTTTTTGAAGCGGAAACAGTTACATATTCTCCTTCGTTAGAATTGTCGATGCCGCTTCCGATTTCGGCAAGTGCATCCAAATCACTTTTAGGCCTTACAGATTTTGGTAAAAGTTTATTTAGTTTTTCTACTGCAGCATTTCCAGATTTTGCAGCAAGTGTTAACAGTTTCATTTTTTCGGTTTCATTTCTTTCTTGAGACGATTGAATTAATAAACGCTTCGATTCAGTATTTAATTCATCGGCTTCTTGTTTTAATGTCTCTTGATTTGGACTTAGATTTGATTGAACATTATTTTTAGAGGATTCATATTCTAGACTAAAAGCATTAATAAGATTTGTAAGTTCCGTGTATTGTTTTTCGCTTAATTCTGATTTTTTTTGTCTTAATTCAGTAGCTTGCTGTTCCGGGGTAAGCGAAGTAGTTTCCTTTACTACATAATCAGGATATTGTTGTTTTAGAGAGTTTAGTAACGACGATTGTTTCTGTATCAACTCAAGTTCTTTTTCTTCAGCATTACTTATCGCGCCAAGTTTAGCTGCTTTATTGCTTAAGGCATTCGCTTCAATTCTTAAATTACTCACCTGTGTTTTTAATGGCGTATATTCTTCTCTTCGCGATTCCATCTCAGAAGCCATTTCAGGATTATCGTTTTTTAATTTTTCAATCAATTCAGTTATCGCATTTAAGTTCATTTTATATTCCAAATCATTGGACTTCATTTTATAGTCCGAACCTTCAATCATTTTATCTTGGCTTTGACCTTCCAATTCTTTTGCTTGCTCAAGTAATTGTTTTTTTTCATCACCTTTTTTTCCTTCGGCCTCTTTTTTTATCTGTGTTGCTTCCGCATTTAGATCTTCCGCTTCAGCCAGCAAATTTTCACTTTTAGTTCTTAATTCCCCTGAACTCAATCCTTTTTGTTCGCTTTCAGGTGTGTTTGAAAGGGTATTCAGCTTTTGAGTTATTTCAGAGTTTTTAGTTTCATAGTCTTTTAGTAAGCTCAAAGAATTTTTTGCCGATGCGCCGGCTTGCGAATTACGCATATACAGATTGTTGTTATCAAAGTAAGTTAAAATTTGTCCCGTTGTTGTGTCACTTTTTAAAGAAGATTCATCGTAAGTTGTTTCAACATTGGCACCTGAATTGGTTCCAACTCCCATATCAATTTCTGATAACATGCCCAGGTCGCTGTTTGCCGCTTTAGGTTTTTTGTTTTGAGGAGGATTGTTTCCACCTACTTCCGTATCAATCTCTGATAACATACCCAGATCGCTAGTTGCCGTTTTTGGTGCTTTGTTTTGAGTGGGATTGCTTTTAACATGATTTGATGTTACGCCATTCTCACCTAATTCTGTTATAGAATTTTTGATTCCTATAAATTGTTTTATCGCTTCATTTTGTTTTTTTGTAGCTACAATGAGAGCATTTAATTTTTCATTTGGATTGGTCGTATTTTCAGAGTTTTGCTTAAACGTCTTTGCGCTTTCAACTTTATTGTTGCCCGATATTAAATCTGTTTTTAAATTAGGATTGTTGTCAATAATAGTTTGCTTTTCATTAATGTCGCTTAATAATTGAGCTATTTCTATATCATTAGCTTGATTTAGTTTCTGATAAGATTCAATTTTAATTGCTGCAAGGTCACTTAATTCTGAATTGATGGATTGTAGTGCAGCGTTCACATCTACTTCATTTCCTGAATTTCCTGACGCATTGGGAGATGAACTAGTTACAGGCTCTTTCAATACAAAATCAGGATTCGCTTTTTTAAGATATTCGATTATTTGTTTTTGTTTTAATATACCTTCTGCTTCTTTTTCCTCAGCATTGCTAATACTTCCAACTTTACCTCCAATGTTACTTAATGAATTGCCCTCTGTTCTGATATCCGCAGCTTTTCTAAACGCGTCTTTCACTTCTTCCCTTAATTCTTTTACAAAATTTAAATCCTCTTCAGGAGATTTTTTCTCATTAATTAAGTTTTGAATATTTTCTCTATTCGCTTCTATAATAGCTTCATTATCTTTTCTAGTTACTTCCGATGCACTTATTAATTTCGTGTTGGCTTGTTCCTCTAATTCTTTCGCTTGCTCAATTAGCTTATCTTTTTCAGAACCCACCTTTTCCTTTGCTTCGTTTCTAATTTTTTGCGATTGAGCAACCAAGTCTTCTGCCTCACTGTTTAATTTTTTAGCATCTATCTTTATATTTCCTTGCAATTCATTTTTTGAAGTACTTATTCTTTCTTTTAAAATTTTCTCTTTTGCTATGGCATCGTTTATTTTAGTGTCGGCTTCTACTTTAAGATTTTGCGCTTCTTCATTCTGATAACCGTTGTAGTCAAAATTTTGATTGTCATTTCCTATAAGTTGCTTACTTAGATTGTCAAGCTTGGAGACCGCTTCATCACTATTTTCCGCAATAATAGGATCAAAGGTATTTTTAACTTCAGCTGTTTTTACTGCAACGGTGTTAATATCTTCTAGTTTTTTGGTGTTCCGTGTAATTTGTTCCTGATTTTGCTTTTTTAATTGTTCTGCTTGTTTTAGTTCGCTGTTTAACTTTATTTTAGCGTCTTTGTTTTTAGTTTTAGTTATTTCAATTTTGGTTTTGCTTATTAATTCATCTAGTTCTTTGTTATAGCCGTATAGTTGAGTGGTGCTTTCTTCTATGCTGGATTTACTTTGTGGATTAAGGACAACTGTTTTGTCTTTATACTTTTCTTTTAAACTTTTTGTACTAATAGGCTGGCTATTTGTGTTGTTAGTCGCAGCAATATTTTCGGTCTTAATTTTTGTAGCAGCGTCTAATTCTAATTTACTGGCGCTTAACTCTTCTTTCAAATTTAAAATTTCAGCATCGTTCGAGGCTATCTGTTTAATTTTCTCAGCCTCGTCAAGTTTTAGCTCTTCAATTTGACTCGTTACTTCCTTTTTTAGCGCTTTCTTTTTTGTTTTACTCAGTTCTGTTTCTTTGTCTGTTATAGCAGTTTTTATTTCTTCTAAATCATTTTTCGCAATTGTATTGCTTTGTTCAACATCTGTAATTTGTTTTTCTTTTTGTTCAATAGTAGTTTTAATTTCAGTGATTAAGTTTTCGGAAGCGTTTGTTTTAGATGCCAGTGCATCTATTTCGTTTTGTAGTTCTTCTAATTTAGCCAACGAAGCCTTATTGCCTTTATTGTTAGTGCTTTTCTCAAGCTCGTTAGCATAGTCCATGTTCAGTTTAGACTCTTTTTCCTTTCTATTAGCATCTTCTTTCAGAGAACTAGCCAGCGACAATATTTTGTTTGCAATTGTTAGATCATTTTCAGCGGTTTGTATTTTAGAATTAGCTGCATTTAGAGCTATTTTTCTTTCTGATTCATCGGAGATTAATTCAGCATTGGAAAGTGTAGCATTCGCTTCGGTAAGACTTTTATCGGCGGCTTCTTTTTGTTTAAGTCCGGTTGCATTGGCAGCTTCATAATCACGGTTTAACTGTAATGCTTCTTGTTTTAATTCGGAAGCATCCTGTTTAGCAATTTTAGCTAATTGCTTGTTATCCATCCCTTTTTTTGGATCTGCCGTTATTGATTTCTCAGGGTCATTAATAATGCTATCCGATACTTTTTCTTGTTTCGGATCCTCTTTAGTAGCTTCTGGATTTGTTGTGTTTACGGCAAGTGGGGTTGTTTCGTTGCTAGCTTCACTAACATCCAGTTTAGCTTTCTTTTCAATAACATTCAAATACTGCAGGTAAGAATCGTCGGTCTCTAATTCATCAAAATAATTGAGAATTTTTAATTTACCTTTTTCGTAAGAAATCGTTTGTCTGTATGGTTTCGCTGCGGATGCCATTGGTATCGATACTTGAGATGATTGGGTTTCAAGACCTGGTGTTTCAACTGTAAACAACAGCTTTCCGCCATTTGGTAACTCCATGCGGTAACTTCCATCTTCTTTAGCCGTGTATTTTGCAATTTCCTTTTGTGTAAATAAATCTTTAACAGTAATATTGCTGGTTAACGAATATTCAGGGTCCCCAGGAATTACTTCTCCCTTCATAGCAATAATATCAATAGGTCTGCGCTTAGTTTTAACTTTTAAGACGTCGATTTTGCCGGGTAAACTCTGTCTTCCAGTACTAAAATACGCCATGGTTTCAAGAGAATCTGTTACAAAAAGATAGTCGTCGTCGGGTGAATTTATAGGAAATTCTAAATTAATAGGAGCGCCCCATGTATTTGTTTCTTCGTTAAAGATGGATTTAAAAATATCATATCCACCCATGCTATTAAAGCCTTTACTGGCGAAATAAAGAGTTTTACCGTCTGGGTGAAGAAAGGGGTAGTCTTCGTCAAACTCCGTATTGACACCCTTTACTTTTTGAGGCTTTCCGTAGGTTCCATCGGCTTGTTTTGATGCCGTATACAAGTCTTTGCCATTAGCATCATTATCTCCATAACTACTGTAATATACTACACTGCTACCGTTCGGAAGAAAAACAACCGAAGTTTCATTTTTCTTTTTATCGGTTTTGGTTTTAAAATCATCTGGTTTAATAAGTAATTTTCCGCCAATTTTTTTATAGCTTCTAAAATAATCGTTTTCCGAAAGCTCCGATTTACTCATAACTTCGAGATCGGTGAGGCTACTTAATAAATGTTTACCATTAGAGCAGGCTTTAATTTCACGATCTACCTGTAATTTTTTTATTTGGGTGGAAGATGCGGTAAGCTTAAACTCGTTGTAATTTTTTATGGCTTCATCAAAAAGATAATTAACATGAAAAGCTTTGCCGAGATAAAAATGAACATCCTGTAATTCTTTTATATCGTCGTTAGTAGCGGCAAATTTGAGATAAGGCAGGCATTTCTTTTTATCTGGTTCACTGTATATCATGCATACCCCAAGTTTGTAATTATAAATAGGGTCTTTAGGAAAATTGGATACTAGCTGTGAATACAGTTTGTAAGCCCTGGAATAATCTTCTTGCTCAAAAAGTTTGTCTGCTTCTTTTGCAATATCAGAATCTGAAGATTTTTGAGAGTAGAGAGGGCAAGCCAATACCAGTAGCAAAAACAACAAAGGTTTCTTTGCAAAGTTTAATATAACGTCGTTTATTAAGGTCTTTAGCCTTACATCCATATGCACAATTGGTGTAAATTTAACAATATTTAAAAATCGATAAAATTTTTTAAATCTAAATATGAACACTTTGTTTCTAATAAGATGTAAAGCAATCAAAAAATCCATAAACAGAGGGGGGTTGGTTAAAAGTAGTAGATCTTTTTTATTTCGAATAAATCCAGATTTCACGGTATTTGGAAAAGCGCTATTATAGGGACTTAAATAAGAAAAATACTGTAGAGGTTTATAACAGGTTGGGTGATATGATTCTAAGGGATAGGGTAACAAGTTCAGATTCTGAAATTAATCTCTCAAATCAACCAGCTGGAACCTACCTGATAAAAATAGTTAATTAAAATAAACAATCAAAAGTGATTAAAATAATAAGCCTTGTTGACTAGTTTTTCAGTAAATATTAATCCAAAAATTCAATTTAAAATCAAATAAGCAAGGTATATATTAAGATGTTAACAGTGGTGATTTAATAACCCGCTCATAGCTTAAAACCAGCTAAATATGCCAGATTTCTACTTTAAACTGTTTCACAAAGAAACGTTTTAATAAATTAGCTAATTTTATTTATAAACTAACAGTTTTTTTCATATTTTTGGGAAACACTTAATCTAAAAAAGATAAATGATGAAAAAAATACTACTCCTAGGTTCTGCATTATTTGCATTGAATTTTGTTGCGAGTGCGCAAGGTAAAAGCGTGCAGGTTACTACAACAAAAAGTCAAGGTCATTTCACCTCTGAAGGAAATCCGAATTTTAAAACAACAAATACTAATACCCTGTTGGTGAAAGACACCTTACACTACTATTTGAATAAATTTTATTTTAAAACAGCAACAGTTGATTATACTAATTTTCCAAAATACAAATCAGCAGCTTCTACAGTTACAAACATTACACACGTTGGATCAAGATTTGATGTGCCGGCTGGAGAGACAGTTACAGTTACTGGTCTTGAAGCGTTTGGGCAAAGGGTACAACCAGCAGTTCATTTAACAATTCCTATTAATATTTACTTGTGTAATTTGAACGCACAAGGCTTTCCTGTTTTACCTCCGCTGGACTCTGTGCAAACTATTGTGGGTGGAAATGCTGTAACGCCTATTGGTGGGCCCCTGTTGCATGGGCCAAGAACAATGACGACGGATTTTGCTATTTTATTCAGAAACGTATCTACCTCTTCAGGTGACTATGCTTATTTGTTAAGAACTGCAGGAACAACAGCAACAAACTCATCGGCTCCAGTAAGCACAAAATGTAGCGACTTCGAAAATGGTAAGGATTACAGTTTTGTGCGATTTAACGGGACTTTTTATAGTACCAAAGATTTTACGTTATCTCCCGAATTCGGTATTGGAACCTCCTATGAATTTGTAGTTGCGCCTCATGTAGAATACGAGGTTCAGGCAAGTCAAATAATGCCAACTTGGGTAAAACTTCTTGGTGATACAACGGATGATGAGTTTGTTTGTGCAAGGCTTCCAATGACATTTACTAACACTTCATCTGGTTTTTTTGAGCACCGTATGTATAACCTGAATCAATTTTATAGAAAATGGAATTTGGGATCACCGTTTCCACCTTTTTTCTCAAGTGCATTTGCAGCCGATTCTTCGATTACATGGAACTTTGATTTTATTTATGTTCAAAACGTAAGAGATTCAAGAGTTTTCCTTCCTTATGTCAATAACCATACAGTAACTCTTTATAACGATGTTGCTTCAGAACCTTTTTGTTTTGATGCAAATAACCAGTTTAGAGCACGTTTGAAACCAATGGGCGCTAAAGGTAGAGTGCCTCAGTTTGCCTTTACTGAAAGCTTCAAAGTATGTTTGACTTGGTGTAATGGGGATACTGTTGGAATAGGAGAGTTGAATAATAATTACAAGTATCTAAAAGTCTATCCTAATCCGGCCGTAAGTGGAAAAACGCTTATATCCGGACTGAAGGGAGAAAATCTCATTGAAGTATACAATATGTTAGGCCAAACGATTTTGACTGAAAAAGCAAATAGTGAGAGTTTTGAAATTAATCTATCAAAACAACCTACAGGAACGTATTTACTTAAAATAGTTAATTCTGATAAGCAAACAAAAATGCTTAAAATAATTAACCAAGATTAATTTATTTAATAATTAAAAAGGCTCTTTCTGTAACTAGGAAGAGCCTTTTTTGTTTTGTGATTTCGCAAGTAAAAGACTAAAAATTGTAACTATGTCTAAACATCCGTTATATCTTCAAGCACATGAAATTTTAAAAATTTTAGATACCCTAATGGACACTGCAGATGAAGAAGCGAAAGAGCGTTATGCGCCAACATTACTTGAATCTGCCACTATTATTTGCGCAAAATTATCTTCTGGTTTGGTATCGGAATCTTATGTTCAATGTATGCAAAATGCTTCACTAGTGAGGGAGCATGCAGAATATTTGCGTTTATCCAATCATTTGCTAAATCACTCAAAATGTTTTGATCCAGAGTACATCAGGCTTTTCAGAGCTGAAATGGAGAAATTCAGAGAACTCTTCAAAATTTGGGCTTCACAAATTCATAAAATGGAACCAGCCTATGAAAATACAGAATGGGGTTTATTCGTAAAAGATTCTGGTAATCAAGGATAGATATGCTAAACTAGGCTTAGTTCGAGTAGAAGAACTGTTTTCTTTTCAATGGCATCTACTGCTTCAAATGCACGTAACACTTTTGTTCTGGAACGGGAGAACTAGTTTAAAGAAAGATTCTCATATGGTAAAACTGTACTGCCTAATGATCAGGTGGGCGAGTATGAGAACCAGGAGAAGGTCCGCCAGGAAATGGATTATTTTCGTCGTCGGTTTTTGGTGCAGTACCACTTTTAAAATTCTTAAGGGTGTAGGTTAAAGTAAACATAGCATAACGTCGTAATACAGAAGTATAATTATCTTCCGTATAAGAGCCTGTAACAGTTCTGCTAATACTTCTATTTTGATTTAAAATATCAAATACCGAAATTTTTGCTTCAAGTGATTTATTTTTAAGGAATTTGTAGCCGATGTAAGCATTCCATAAATAATACGCTTGGTTAAAACTTTGACTTAAACCTTTGTATATCGTGTTACTAATGTCTGTATTAAACACAAAGTTCTTTAATATATAATTTAGTTTAAATGTTGCAGTATGTGTGAAATAACTATTATCAGAATTAATTTGTGTGGTGTTTTTTACAACTGTATAATTTCCATTGTAACCGATTGAAAAATCAAGCTTTTCACTTATGTTACTTCCAAGAAAAACACCTGCGTTTGTTGCATAACTATTGGAGTAGTTTCTAAAATCATTTATAATTGTTGGAGTATGATTGTAATTGACTCCACCATTAACGTTTACATTGCTTTTAAGCGATTTTAGTGGGAAACCATACACACCAAACATTCTTATGTTATAAAAACCATCTACGTTTATAGGTTTTGTTAATTGACTTCCGGCTGCAACATTGTATCCCTGAATAATGGAATCGGATCTTAAAATATAGGAGGCGTTACTAATATAATTATTACTGTAATTAATATTCATAAATAACATAGTATTTCGTGAAGTGGTTGGATTAAAGCCTCCAAAACGCATTCCTAACCTGTTATCAAAACTTTGTTTTAATTGATCGTTACCCGATTTTACCTGAAGTGGATTTGAAATATCTATAACATTTTGAAGTTGCGAAAGTTCTGGAATGTCAGTACTGCTGCGGTAATATACACGCAGGTTTTTTGTTTTACTGAATTTATAGTTTAAGCGAGCGTTTGGTAAAATATTTTTAAAAGATTGATCAATTCCCAGTTCATATGGAAAAGTTTGTTCACCAGAGAGGGTTGATTGTTGAGCATCTACACCAAAACTCAAGCTTAGTTTATCTTTTCGGTACTTGTAGCTTAAACCACCTCGTTGAGTTTCATAAATATTAATGTACTTATTCGAAAGTGTTGTGTTAAAATCAGAATAAGTGTACTCATCTATGTTGTAATCGTTTGTAGATTTGTCTGATTTTCCTTTTGTATAGGATGGGTTATAGTTTATTTCTATTTGTGCGTTTTTGTTTAGTGGTTCAGTATACGAGAGTTTTGGTGATATTTTTTTATTGTAGCTGTAGGTTTTGTATTCTTGATCGCGCAACGTTTCTGCAGTATCGCTATATAAAGAATAATAGCTGCCAGTGTTGTCTCTTTCAGAAAGTTTAGTGTCGAAGTTTAAAGAAAAGGTTCTTCCATTTTTCTTGAATTTATGCAGATATAAAAGGGTGTTTGAAAAATCATATCCTAAATTAAGACTTTTAGAGTTTGTTAAAGCATTGTTGAGTTTAACACCGTCTAAATGGCTGGTGTTACCTAGCAGAGAACTTGTTGCATTATTGTTTTGGAAGTTTAATGTTGGAAGAATGGTGAGTTTATTTGAGGAGTCTATGTTATATTCAAACCTAAAATTAACACGGTGGTTTTGATTAATGTTTTTATTACTGGTTTCTTCCTTGTAAATAATGTTGTCGTCTGTAAAATAACTTCGGGTGGTATTCGATTCACTGCGGTTATCGGTATAGTTAAAGAAATAACTTCCTGAAACATTTATTTTTTTGCCCCAAGCGTCTGAGTAGTTTAATCCCGCAGACTGCGTGGCAGAATTACCATTTTGTGGACTGGTTAATAAATTATTTGCTGCACTATTTCTGCCTCTACCACCGCCACTTTGACCAGAGTTTCCAAGAGCTCCTGTGATGTCGGACATTGTAAAGTTTTGTTGATTGATATTGTTTGAAAGCAATAACAGTGAAATTCTTCTTGTTGCATTAAAACTGTTTAAGGCAGCGCCACCATTGTATCTGGGTGTACCAGTTTCATCTGAACCATATCCACCATAAACTTTACCAAATTGCCCAATGTTTTTACCTTTTTTTGTAACAATGTTTATTGTTTTTTGTTGATTACCATCGTCAAAACCGCTAAACTGTGCTTGATCACTCATCTTATCAAACACTTCTACTTTATCTACTATCTCAGCGGGTAAATTTTTTAAAGCAGCATTTGGATCGTCTCCAAAAAAAGGTTTCCCATCTACCAGTACTTTTTGCACACTTTCGCCATTTACTTTTACTCCAGAGTTATCAGAAGTTACCCCTGGTAGTTTTTTAAGAAGGTCTTCCGCAGTAGCTTCTGGATTGGTTTTAAAAGCATCGGCATTAAAGGCAGTAGTGTCACCCTTTTGTTCGCCTCTTTGTTGTAGGGTTTTAATTTCTACCTCATTAAGGGTTTTTGCGTCCTCGCGTAATAAAATTTTACCGAGATCTAGTGCTTGATTTTTTGTTTCAATAACACGGTATTTATCTCTGTAACTTAGGTAAGAAAAAACAAGAATAAATTTGCTATTGGTTGAAAGTGATAAAGAGAATTTACCTTCATTATCAGATGAAACGCCTTGTATAAAAGAGGAATCTGGTTTTAATACCTTTACTGTTGCACCAGGCAAGCTTTCGCCGGTTTTGTCTGAAAGAACACCCGTTATTGTAACTTGCGAATCCAAGCTTTGAATAAACAGTAAACTAATTACTAAAAATGTTTTTTTAACTAGGGATTGAATATGTAGTAAAAGGCTGACCGAGTTGATTTTAAACATGAAATGGACTAATTAAAGGACTTGTGTTCTATAAATTGCTGAAATTTATTTTTGTATTGCTCTGCAACTGTGATACGTTGATCGTGAATAATTACCTGACCTCTTTCTACAGCTTGAATTTTATCGAGTGCAATAATAAACGACCGGTGAATACGCATAAATCTATCTTCAGGTAATTCTTCTTCAAGTGTTTTTAAGCTCATGAGTGTAAGAATTGGTTTTGGTTGAGAGGTTAACCATATCTTTATGTAGTCTTTGAGACCTTCAAAATAATACACTTCGTAAAAATTTATTTTTAGTTGTTTGTACTCCGATTTTACAAACATGAATTGGTTTTCCGCAATAGAATCTGATTTAAGCACTTTGCCAGCTAAATGCACTAGGGCTTTGTTAGCGGCGTTTAAAAACTCAACATAATTAAAAGGTTTTAAAAGAAAATCGACTGCGTTAACCTTAAAACCATCGATAGCGTAATCTTTAAATGCAGTAGTAAAAACTATTTTAGTTTCTAGAGAAATGGTTTTGCTTAAATCGATACCATTCATATCTGGCATTTGTATGTCGAGAAAAACAAGATCAATTTTTTCAGAATTTAAAATTTGAATGGCTTCAAAGGCATTTAAACATTTGGCTTTTAATTCAAGAAAAGGAGTTTTTAATATGTAGCCTCCAACAAGGTCAAGCGCCAGAGGTTCATCATCAACAATTATGCACTTTAATTTTTTCATTACTCTTAACTTAATATATTACGATTTTTGATTGAGATTGATTTCAAGCAGTACACTAAAGGTTAAGCCAACTATTTTAGTTGTGAAGCTATAGTGATTTGGATAACTAAGTTCGAGTCGTTTTTTTAAATTAACTAAACCAATACCAGATCCGCTTTTGTCTTTTTCGTTTTTCGGAAAATTAGTGTTTTCTGCAATAAATTGTATTTTATTTTCGTGCACGGCAAGACTGAAATAGAGTTCAGAGTTGTGTGTTGCAGAAACCCCATGTTTAAAAGCGTTTTCTATTAACGAAATAAAGAGTAGGGGGGTAATCTCATATGTTTGATCTATGGCTGGAAAATTTACATTAACTTTTGTTTTATCAGAGAGTCTAAGTCTCATTAGTTCAATGTATTGTTTCATAAACTCAAGCTCTTCGTTTAAATTTACTTTACCTTGTTCTGTTTCATAAAGCATGTAACGCATTAATTTACCCAGACTGTGAACGGTTTCTTGGGCAAGGGAAGGTGATTTTTCAATTAATGCATAGATAGTGTTCAAAGAGTTAAAGAAAAAATGGGGTTGCAATTGGTATTTTAAATTTTGAAGTTCAGACTTAAGATGATTTTTTTCTTCTTCTTTTTTTTCCGACTCGATTTTTGCCCATCTTTCACTTGTTTTAACAGTATAAGCAATAATCATGGGGATAATCATTGAGATAAAGTCCTTGTATATATAGTACTGTAAGGGAGGCTTTTTTTTCGGTATAATATTTCCCGAAGCTAAATGAGGTTTAGTTTCAGCAATCATATTTAGGAGATCTTTTATTTCAAAATGGAGCCAGGTGAAAAGTAAAACAAGAAAAATATTGCTGATGATAAATAATAGTGTTCTTCTTTTAAGTAAAAAATGATTAATAAGAATAAAGTAATTTATATAAAAAATTAAAGCATAAAACAAAAGTGGAAGCCAAACATACTTTGTTAAACGCATGTAATCAATAGATACACTTTCACTTTGAGATAGAAAAAAGGGAAATAGAGATAGCAAAATCCAAGTAAGAATGTGGAGTGTGAGCTTTAAGAGCGAAGAGTTTTTATGCATGACCAGATTTTGTATTCAACTTAAATTTTGAAAAGATACCAATTAACATCCTAATTTTAAAAGCTTTACTATTTAAAAACAAATCAAATTCACGTAGGCCTTAACCTTTGAATAAGTTTAAGTTTTTAAACGGTTATCTTTTTTTGGGTTAGATGAACACTTATTTAAAATGAAAAATAGTTTTAAGAAAACCAGAAAAAGAAGAGCGTAAAGCTATTCATTATTACCACACACAAACAGACCATCGGCCTACTTCTTTTCTGGTTATTTTCTTACAAAGCTCCTGTATTATTTTTATTAAAAGATTAAAAGGTATGAGAAACGAACCTCGCCTCAAAACGCACAACTTTATAACCTTATCTAAATTTTTAATAAAAATAGCGCCAACACTCAAGGTTTCATATATAAATATAAGTTTGACTCCTTTTTATAGATGAAATGCCATAATATTAGGTTCGAAAATAAGCAGATGATGTATAATTTTTAGAATTCTGATTTTTCAGTGTATTTTTATGTCTATGTTAAAGACCTATCTTTCTATTTGCCTTATTTTATTTGGAATTATGATATCGTTCAGCGCAAATGCTCAAGGCGCAAAATACACCCGTACTGATACTTTGAAGGGTACTTATTCAAAGGCTCGTTCTTGGTGGAATGTTTTACATTATGATCTTGATGTTAAATTTAATTATAATGATAGTAGTATTATTGGTTCGAATAAAATCACTTACAAGATAATTGAGTCTGATACCGTTATGCAGCTGGATTTAATGCAGCCGATGATTTTGGACAGTATTGTAATGAATTCAAAAAAATGTGAAATAAAAAAAGAAGGGAATGCACATTTCGTTTATTTGTCGACAGAACAAAAAGTCGATAAGATTCAGAGTGTCATTACTTATTTTCATGGCAAACCGAAAGTAGCAAAAATGCCACCGTGGGAAGGCGGAGTCATTTGGGCTAAAGATACTAAAGGTAATCCCTGGATTTCTATTGCCTGTCAAGGAATGGCAGCACAAGTGTGGTTTCCAAATAAAGATCACATGTATGATGAACCTGATAGTTGTACTATTAGAATTACAGCGCCTAAAGAGCTCATAACAGTTTCAAATGGACGATTAGCTATGGCATTGATGAATGCCGATGGCACTGCTACCTATATTTGGAAAGTCGTTAACCCAATAAATAATTATAACATCATTCCTTATATTGGGAAATACACAGTCGTTATAGATACAATCGTTGGCGAAAAAGGCGTATTGGATCTTTCTTTTTGGGCACTCGAGGACAATTATGCGAAGGCAAAAAAACAACTTCAACAAGCGAAATCAATGTTGCGTTGTTTTGAATATTGGTTTGGACCTTATCCTTTTTACGAAGATGGTTATAAATTGGTTGAAGCTCCTTTTTTAGGAATGGAGCACCAAAGTGCTATAGCTTATGGAAATAATTTTCAAAATGGATATATGGGTCGCGATCTCTCTCTCAGCGGTTGGGGCTTAAAATGGGATTTTATAATTGTTCATGAATCGGGACATGAGTGGTTTGGGAATAGTATTTCAGCTAAGGATGTGGCTGATAACTGGATTCATGAAAGCTTTACGGCTTATGCAGAAAATTTGTATACGGAATATTTGTTTGGTAAAAAAGCAGGGGCAGAATATGTGATAGGAACCCGCAAAGCTGTAGCGAACGATAAACCCATAATTAGCGACTACAATGTAAATGCTGGCGGATCAATTGATTTGTATTACAAAGGAGCGAATATGTTACATGGCATTCGTCAGGTTGTCGCTAACGATTCATTATGGCGTGAAATGTTTAGAAGTATGAATCTTAAGTTCAGACATCAGACAGTCGTTAGCAGTCAAATTGAAAGTTATATGGCTTCTTATTTAAACCTTGACTTACAAAAAATATTTGACCAGTATTTAAGAACAATACAAATACCAACGTTAGAGTACAGAATTAAAAAGGACAAACTTTTTTATCGCTGGACAAATTGTGTGAAAGGATTTAATATGCCTTTAAAGATAATTACTGCTGAGAAGGAATCTTGGTTAACACCAACAGATAAGTGGCAGACAATGTCTTATCAGGACGCGCTGTTTAAAGCAGATGATAATTTTTTCATTACGACTAAATTGCTTGAGTAAACACAATGGTTGATTTTTTTAGCCAAATTTTCAAAATTAATTGTTGAATGAATAAATTAATCGTAATTTTACGATATATTAGTTTGCTTAAGTATGGGAACAACAAAAACAGAAGAGTTTACGATTAAAGATAATAAGATAGCCAAATACGCAAAGGCGTTAGGACATCCCGCACGTGTTGCTATTTTACAACTTTTAATTAAAAAGCAAGCTTGTGTTTGCGGAGACATAGTAGAAGAGCTACCACTTTCACAAAGCACAGTTTCACAGCATTTAAAAGAATTAAAAGAAGCAGGATTTATTAAAGGTGATATTGATGGTGCAAAAGTTTGCTATTGCATCGATGAGAAGGAATGGGCAAGTGCCAAAACTTATTTAAGTGGCCTTTTCGAATCGTTTACCACTAAAAATAGTTGCTGCTAAAAAAATTGACTAAATATATCGGTATTTAACGATTTAATAATAAACTAAAAAAATAAATAATTATGAAGCTATCAGAAATTAAAAATCACTTAGGCACTGCGTTAGGTGTAAACTTTATACTGCCAAATGGCACAATGGTTCCCGAACATTTTCACGTAACCGAGGTAGGTGTCATTACAAAGGATTTTATCGATTGCGGTGGAAAAGTCAGGAACGAAAAAGTGGTAAATTTTCAATTGTGGAACGCTAATGATAACGACCATCGTTTAAAACCACAGAAATTAATTAAGATCATTGAACTTTCTGAAAAAGTTTTAGGAATACCTGATTTGGAAATCGAAGTGGAATATCAGTCAGACACCATTGGGAAATATGACTTGGCATTTAACGGAAAAGATTTTGTGTTACTTGCAAAACATACAGATTGTTTAGCAAAAGATAATTGTGGTGTTCCAGAGGATAAGAAAAAAGTATCCTTGTCGGAATTAGCAGGTTCCGCAGAAAGCTGCTGCGCTCCGGGATCTAAATGTTGTTAAGGTTTGCTGTATCTAAACGAAAAAACAATGTATACTTCTATTAAAAAGTACTGTGATTCTTTGGTTTTAGAATTTGAAACAATTCCACAAGAAAGAAAAATAAGCTTAAGTAAGATTTCAGAATATATCAAAGTTAAACTCAGTGACAAAGAACCTGTGAGCCTTACTTATATCTGTACGCATAACTCTAGACGAAGTCATTTTGGACAAATATGGGCAGCTGTAGCAAGCAACTATTACGCAATTTCAAACGTGCATTCTTTTTCTGGAGGAACGGAGTCAACTGAATTTAATAACAATGCCATTGAGGCATTGAAACGGGTTGGATTTAAAACTAAAGCGTTGGGCACAGATAAAAACGCGATTCAACTTGTTTCGTATGACGATGGGGAAAACGCATTGGAGTGTTTTTCGAAGGTGTATGATCATCCAAAAAATCCGCAAGATAAATTTGCCGCAATTATGACCTGCAGTGAAGCAGAACAGAATTGCCCGTTTATACCAAATGTTGAATTAAGAATCGCGACTACTTACGATGATCCGAAATTGTTTGACGGTACAGATTTGTGTGAAGAGAAATACGATGAACGCTGCCGTCAAATAGCGCTGGAAACGCTTTACGTGTTTTCTAAAATATAAGCTATGCTTTCAAGACAACATAAATTTGTTATTGGATTCTTATTTTTATCTGTAATCCTTTTGTCTCAAAACATTAATGTAGCAGGAATATTTCCTACAGCAGATCATTCGGGAGATTTAACCAACAAGCTTGAGTACAGTTTATATTATTTTGCCGCCTTTCCTTTAGTCAACTTAGATAAGCCAAAAATGGATGCATATTTTAATTTGTTCTATTCCGAGCAGGCATTATCTTATAAAATTACCACTAAGTTTTCTTTAACAGCAAGTTATGTTTACCAGCGCACAAATGTAGTTTATGATAACTATATGAATGAAAACAGGCTTTACCTTCAGGCAAAATTCAAACACGCTATCGGGAAACTAAATCTAATGCACCGTTTGCGTTTTGATGGCAGATTTATAAAGAACAAGATTACAAATGAAACGCCTTTTACGCATAGGCTTAGATACTTGATCGGAATGGACACTCCGCTAAACGAGAAACTGTATTTTACAGCCTATGAAGAACTTTTTTTTAATACATTTAAAAATCCAGGAGCTGTATATGGAGAAAACTGGGCATATGCAGCTCTTGGAAAAAAATTGGATAGCCGAAATAAAATAGAACTGGGTATTTTATACATTACATGGAATATTGGAAATAAAAACTGGTTCAATCAGTACTACTTACAACTAACCTGGATTAATCACTTGAATTTTATAAAAAACAAATAACTAAATATGACAGCAAACGATTGTGCGCCCGCGTTAGAAAGAAAAAAATTAAGTTTTTTAGATAGGTACCTTACATTATGGATTTTTTTAGCGATGATTGTTGGGGTTGCCATTGGTAATTTTTTTCCAAGCTCATCTACATTAATAAATTCATTTTCAAGTGGTGCAACAAATATTCCTTTAGCTATTGGTTTAATCTTAATGATGTATCCTCCGTTAGCAAAAGTACGGTATGAAAAAATGGGTGAAGTATTTCGTAACACAAAAGTGCTGGGTGCTTCTTTGTTTTTAAATTGGGTTATTGGTCCGGTATTAATGTTTTTGTTAGCAATTCTTTTTTTGCACGATTATCCAGAATACATGGTAGGTCTTATTTTGATTGGATTGGCACGGTGTATTGCTATGGTTGTTGTGTGGAATGAATTAGCAGAAGGCGATCGTGAGTATGCCGCCGGTTTAATAGCGCTCAATAGTATTTTTCAGGTTTTGTTATACAGTGTCTACGCTTATTTTTTCATTACCGTGTTACCACCATTATTAGGGTTCAGCGGAATAGAAGTAAACATTACTATTGCAGAGATTGCAAAAAGTGTTGGTATTTATTTGGGTTTGCCTTTTCTTGCAGGTCTTATTTCGCGCTACGGTTTAATTAAAATAAAAGGCAAAGAGTGGTTTGAGAACAAGTTCATTCCATTTATTTCTCCAATAACCCTTATCGCTTTATTATTTACAATCATCGTCATGTTCAGTTTAAAAGGTGAATTAATTGTTCAAATACCTTTTGATGTACTCCGCATCGCTGTTCCATTGGTGATTTATTTTGCCATCATGTTCTTTGTGAGTTTCCTTATTGGAAATAAAATGGGCGCAGATTATTCAAAAAGTACTTCCATAGCCTTTACTGCAGCTGGTAATAATTTCGAGCTAGCTATTGCCGTTTCTATTGGTGTATTTGGTATTAATAGCGGACAGGCTTTTGTGGGCGTAATTGGTCCGCTTGTGGAAGTTCCTGCGCTCATTCTATTAGTTAATGCCGCATTCTGGATAAGAAATAAATACTATACGCAGACTTTATAAGTTATATTTAATTTCGATTAATTTGGGCATGACCCCATAAAGCGAAATCACTCTTTATTTTTTATTGACTTTCGCTTTATGGGGTCGGACTATCCGCTACAATCTTTTTGTCCCTGCGAAAAGCGGGAACAAAAAGAATTTTCACTACTATCCCTCACGCGGGAACTGACGCCAATTCACAGTCTTAACATTCCCTTTCTATTCCCATAACGCAGATTTAACGGGCTAAAAACCAAAATACCTTGTTTCGGGTATTGTTTATAAACAGTCTAAATAACACTTTTGTAGAAGAAATTTAAACCATAAAATATTAAAAAAATTATGAGCACTATTAAATACCTTTCTATGATTGCACTCGTTGCGGCAACAACATTAATCGGCTGTAAAAAAGACACAAAAGAACCAGATCCTGAACCAGAAGTTCCAGCAACTCTTTCATATACCATTCCAACAACATATAATTTTAGTAATACGGATTTTGCAAATTCTACACGATGTATTACAATGCTAGGTGAAATAACCACGTATCTAAGAAGCACTCATACTTCTACTACAGCTAGTCAACCAACTTTAGACGCTCAGAAATTGAAGAACATGTATATAAATGCAAACAATGCTTTTGCAAACGCAGATCTTAATGGAAGCGGCATTCAGTTAAAAGATAAAACAGGAAACGAGTTTGGTTTTCAAGCAACATTAGAAACTAGTTTTGAAGATGCTGCTGCTGCAAGTATAGTAGCCGCAGCTGATGCTACCAACACAACAGCTTCAAATGGAACAAAAGGCAAACTAATTTCTCCTGCAAGAGCAATTTTAGTAGATGCAAATGGTTTTGAATACAAAGAATTTACTGAAAAAGGAATCATGGGCGCGGTATTTTATTACCAAGCAACTACACTACTAACCAACATCAATTCTTATGACAATGTAACTGTAACAAATGGAATGACGACTCAGGAAAGAGCATGGGACGAAGCTTTTGGTTACTTTGGTGTGCCGGTTGATTTTCCAATTAACACAACGGGTTTAAAAAACTGGGGTAGTTACGCGAATTCTGTAAATAGCGCTATTGGTTGTAACACAATAATTATGGATGCATTTTTAAAAGGCCGTGCTGCAATAAGTAATAAGGACAACACAGCGCGTGACGCGGCAAGTAAAGTAGTTATGAATACTTGGGAGAAAGTAGCGGCTGCAAAGTGTATTAGCTACCTAAAAGGTGCAAAAAATAATTTAACCGATGCAGGTACTCTTCATCACAATCTTTCAGAAGGTCATGGTTTTGTTACTTCATTTAAATACAATCCTTCAAGAATTATTTCTGACGCAGACATTAATGCTTTGTTGGGTTATTTTGGTGGAAACCTTTATACAATGAGTCAAAGTGACATTGATAATGCAATTACGAAACTTGCTACTGTTTTTAATTTAGATGCAAGTAAACTTTAAATAAAATAATCGTGGTGAGAATGGAGTGCGGTAATGCCGCGCTCTATTTTCGTTTTTAAAACATCAAATTAAGTGTTCAAATTAAATCAAATCATTAGGAAAAGCACAGCAATTAAGCTAGGAATGTTACTTGTGGCAAGTACGGTTCTTTTAGGTGCATCTTGCAAAAAAACTAAAACTCCTGACGATACACCCGGAGATCCTTCAAAAGTGTTTGATAAACAAGGACTTTTAGTGAACATGGCGGATAATATCATCATTCCTTCGTATGCCGATTTTAAAACAGCTCTCGAAAATCTAAAACTTAGTTTTACAAATTTTAAAACTTCAGGTTCGCTGACAGATTTTCAAACAGTAAAAGAAAAACTCCACTTGGCTTATTTAAGTTACCAACGTGTTAGTTTATTTGGTTTTGGTCCAGGTGAAGACGCGTCCGTGCGTTTTAATTTTAATGTATTTCCTGCAAATGTTACTTTAATTAATTCTAATATTAGTTCAGGATCTTATGATTTAAAGACCATCTCAAACATTGCTACTAAGGGATTTCCTGCATTAGATTATTTGTTTTACGGACTTAATCAAGCAGAAGCCGATCAAATGCAACTGTTTTTAACTGACGCTAAGCGAAGTAAATATGTAAACGATTTGTTGAATGAAATGACAACTATACTTAATTCTGTGATCGACACATGGAATAGTACTTACCGTAGCACATTTATTAATTCTTTAGGAACAGATGTTGGTAGTTCGATTGGTTTTTTAATTAATCAAATTAATTATGAATTAGATTATTTAAAAAATGCAAAGATTGGTATTCCTTTAGGATTAAAAAGCGGTGGAAAAATACTTCCAGAAAACTGTGAAGCCTACTATAGTGGTCAGTCACTAACATATGCAATTGAAACACTTGGCATTATCGAAAACATGTATTTAGGAAAAAGTTATTCAGGTACTAATGGAAAAGGATTTGACGATTATCTCGATCATCTCGGTATTCAGTATACTGATGGAACATTATATAACGCTATTAAAAATCAATTTATGTCAGCACAAGCAAAATTAAGTGTTTTAGCTAATCCTCTCTCTTATCAAATAGAAACAAACTCACAAGCAGTAACAACTGCTTATCAAGAACTAATAAAATTGTTGGTACTCTTAAAAACAGATTTGCCTTCAAGCCTTGGTGTGGTAATTACTTACCAGGATGGGGATGGCGATTAAAAACCTGTTCAAATATTTAAATACTAATTGTAGCATTGCTACGCTGGTTGTTTTCAGAATCGCCTTCGGGGCATTGATGTTTTTTTCTACTTGCCGTTTTATTCTTAAAGGTTGGGTACATTCTATGTACATATTACCCAAAATGCATTTCCCTTATTATGGTTTTGAGTGGGTTAAAGCATTACCCCCAACAGGCATGTACATCGTTTTCTCTCTTCTTTTAATTTCAAGTCTTGGAATTTTGTTTGGTGCGTTTTACCGGATAAGTTCCATTCTGTTTTTTTTACTCTTTACCTATGTTGAACTCATTGACAAAACAAATTATCTTAATCACTATTATTTTGTGAGTCTTGTTTCGTTTATGCTCATTTTTATTCCTGCGGCTAAAAGTTTTTCATTAGACAATAAAATATTTAAACGTTCTGAAACCATCGAAATACCAAAGTTTTACATTTTCATTCTGCAATTCCAGTTATTTTTGGTTTACTTTTTTGCCGGAATAGCAAAAATAAATTACGATTGGTTAATGGAGGCACAGCCTTTAAAAATATGGCTTCCGGCGTTTTCGCATTATGCCGTTATTGGAGATTTTATGGAAAAGGAGTGGGTGGCCTATTTATTTTGCTGGTTCGGATGTTCGTATGATTTAGTAATTGGATTTTTACTATTCAATAAAAGAACTGTAAATATTGCTTATGTATTTGTCCTCGTGTTTCATCTGGCAACAGCTCTTTTCTTTAACATCGGCATGTTTCCTTATGTAATGATTACAATTACCATAATCTTTTTTAAAGAAGACCTGCATTTGAAAATAGTAAACTATTTAAAAAAACTTTTTGTTTACAAAGTAGTCAGCGGTTCCACTTTTACTATCAATCAATTTTCAAAAGGACTAACGATTGTGTTTTCTCTTTATTTTATAATTCAGATTACACTGCCTTTTAGGTATCTATTGTATAATGGAAAATTGTTCTGGACTGAGCAAGGTTATCGTTTTTCCTGGCGTGTGATGCTTGTGGAAAAAGCTGGGACTGCGTTTTTTTATGTGGAAGATAAAGAGACCAAACAAATTACTGAGGTCGATAACAAAGAGTATTTAACCTATATGCAGGAAAAAATGATGGCGACGCAACCTGACATGATGGTTGATTATGCCAAGTTTTTGAAGCAGGAGTTTATAGAAAAAGGATATTCCGATCCAAGTATAAGAGCGCAAAGCTTTGTGACTTTAAATGGCTCTGGCTCGCAAGAATTCATTGATCCGACAGTTGATTTAAGCGCTGAAAGTAATTGTTTCTTAAAAAATAAAGAGTGGGTGAGAAGTTATTAAAATGAGATTTTACCTGATAGTTATTTTGTCATGTGTGGTTGGCCGTTTTTATTCCCAAACTGCCAATGTTATTGGTTCTGTGCAAAACGAGAAGTCGGCACAATTTGTCAAGGAGGCAATCATTCTTATTGGAAATAAATCTATTGTTACCGATTCAAACGGATTTTTTAAAGCGGCCATTCAAATAAACAAACCAGTAACAATCACTGTGAAACATGTGGGCTACAAATCATTTTCGCAAAAACTGAGTGTCACAAAAGATACGGTGCTTACTTTTTTTATTAAATCTGATTTAATTTATCTGGAAGAAATAACTATTCAAGCTGAAAAAGACAATAGCTTTGGTATTTCACGCTTAAACAATGTAGAAGGCACAACAATTTACGCGGGTAAAAAATCGGAAGCAATCTATGTTCAAGATTTAAATGCAAATCTTGCAGCGAATAGCAGCAGACAAATATTTTCAAAGATTCCTGGAATCAATGTGTTTGAGAACGATGGTACAGGTTCTACTATTGGAATAGGAGGTAGGGGACTTGATCCGAATCGGGTAACAAATTTTAATACTAGACAAAACGGTTACGATATTTCAGCAGACGCGCTTGGTTACCCCGAAAGCTATTACACACCGCCAACCGAAGCCATTGATCGTATAGAAATTCTAAGGGGCGCGGCGGGTTTGCAATTCGGTACACAGTTTGGCGGAATGATAAACTACAAATTTGCTGAGGCTCCTTTAGATAAAAAAATCTCTGGAAATTTCAGGCAAACTGGTGGCTCTTATGGATTTTTAAATTCATTTAATCAGTTATCGGGAACCTTTAAAAAAGTTTCGTATAATACGTTTTATCAATACAAACATTACAATGGCTGGCGGAGTCGATCCGAACTAAATAACCACAATACCTTTGCAAGTTTAAAGTATCAAATAACCGAAAAACTATTTATTAAGGGTGAGTACACCCATTTAAATTATGTAAGTCAACAACCGGGTGGTTTAACGGATAAACAATTTTCAACTAATAATTCTATTGTAAATCGCAATCGCAATTGGTTTAAGGTGAATTGGAATTTAACTTCATTAACTGCAGATTATAAAATTTCAGAAAGAACCCAAATTAATTTTTTAAGTTTTGGATTACTAGCCGGTAGAGATGCTTTGGGTGTCTTAATCAGACCAGATCGTGCTGATGATACCACAACAAATCGAAATTTATTAAGCGATACATATAAGAATTACGGAGCTGAACTTAGAGTCTTGCATCGGTATTATTTATTCAAACAAAACAGCCATGTATTAATTGGCGCGAGATATTACAAAGGCAACACGTATCGTAAGCAAGGTGATGCTGATAAATCAAGTGAAGCAAATTTTAGATTTTTAAACCCTAATAATCTAGAAAACTCGTCCTATATTTTCCCTTCCTATAATTATGCTTTTTTCATGGAGAATATTTTTCAGTTAACTAAACGGTGGTGTGTAGCACCAGGATTAAGGTACGAGACAATTTCTACGGCATCTGAAGGCTATTACCGATTAATAAATAAAGACTTGGCCGGAAATATCTTATTAGATGAGAAAGTAGGAGACAATAGAAGTAATACGCGAAGTTTTTTGCTTGCAGGAATTGGCACCCAACTTAAAGCCACTGAAGGACTGGAACTTTATGCTAATTTTAGTCAGAATTATCGCTCTATCAATTTTAATGACATGCGAGTAGTAAATGATAATTATATAGTGGATCCAAATCTAAGAGACGAGAATGGTTACACAATCGACGGAGGGTTTAGAGGTGCTCTGAAAAATTTACTGTATTTCGATGTAAATGGTTTTCTTTTAAGGTATAACAATCGTTTGGGAACCAGCCTTAAGGTTAATCCTGCTACTTCTCAAATTGTGCGGTATCGAACAAATATCGGTGATAGTCGCAGTATGGGAATTGAGGCTTTTGGTGAACTCGATTGGATAAAACTGATCAACAAAACATCAAAACATAATCTCTCTACTTTTGTTAACCTGTCTTTTATCAACGCAAAGTATTTAAGTTCTCAGGCAATTTTTCGTGATAAAATTGTTGAATTCGCTCCGGAAATTATTTTCAGAACTGGAATAACTTATAAGTTTAAAAAGTTTGGAGCTACATGCCAGTACTCATATACTGATGAACAATATACAGATGCCACAAACGCTGAATATTCATCATCTGCTATTTATGGAATTATTCCAGCTTATAGTATTGTTGATCTCTCTGCAAATTACACTTACAAAAAAGTTGGACTAATTGCTGGGATAAATAACCTCACAAATTCAAAGTACTTCACACGCAGAGCCGAAGGTTATCCTGGGCCTGGTATAATTCCAGCGGATCCAATAAATTTTTATGTTACTTTGCGTCTAACGCTTTAGTCAACATTAATTCCTTAATGTATTTAACTGGTGCGCTTCCGTAACTTAAAAACGTTTCGTGAAATTCTTTTAAGTTAAACTTGTCTCCTAATTTGATTTTCAGTTCTTCTCTAAAATCGTAAATTTCTTTATAACCTGTAAAGTAGGAGCAGAGTTGTACCTGACTTAAGGTAACGCGTCTCCATTTCCCTTCGGCCTCCGCTTGTTGCTGAAATGCTTCTTTCGTTAACAAGCTTAAAGCGTCTTCTTTGCTCATGTTTTTAGTATGTACAGAATAATCTAAAATCGTATTGCAGGTACTTCTTAAATTCCATTTATAATACATTAACCACATCTCAGAATCTACTTTGAAAAAACCATCACTTGCACCATAACCATTTTCCAACATCATCCGTTCTGTATAAACCGCCCAGCCTTCTATCATAGCACCGTTTCCAAGAATAGCTTTTATAATACTCGGCGCTTGATTAGAATAAATTAATTGCGCATAATGTCCTGGAATAGCTTCGTGAATATTTAAAATCTGCAAAATATAATGATTGTATTCACGCAAATAACTTTCAGCTCTTTCTTTTGTCCAGCCATTCATGCTTCCGACATTGTAATAGGTGTTGCCGTTTTTATCATAAGGACCAGGAGAAGAAATAGAAGCACCAGCAAGTCCAGCCATATAAGCAGGTTCTTTTCTTACAACTAGAGGTTTTGTTGAATCCATATAAAGTAGGTTCTTCTTGTTCACAAAATCTACCAAAACCGGAATTTGTTTTTCAATGGCAGTTTGAAAAGAATCTGGTTTCACATGTTTAATGGAAAGAATATCAATCATTTGTTTGATGGCTTGTAGTTTATTTTCAGGCATTGTTTTACCTTTTAAATACTTTGGCCATAATTCTTTAGTAAGCTCAAACATTTTTTCGTGCAAATCTTTTTTATGCGCTAAAGCCTTCTCATATATTTGATCAGCTGTGTAGCCCGATTGAATATCGAATTCAAATTTCTTAGCATACAATTCTTTACCCAAACGAAAACTTCTTGGAGAATTATTTTTCAATTTTTTTAGCCAGTCTGCGTAGCCTTTAACTGCATTCGCAGCATCGGTGGCACTTACTTTCATGTTTGCCTTGGCTTCTTCACTTAATTTTGATTTTACTAAAAGTTCTTCCAAATCCTTTTCAAAAACAGAAACACCGCCTAAGTTTTGACTGATTGCCAATTCAGTATGCTCAGTTGTTGGATTTTTAATTGTGTTTTTGGCGGCTTCGTAGTATTCAGGAACCGAAGCCATTCTTAAATAAAAATGATATAAGCGGGTATCTAAACTATCATAGTTGCCATTCAGCATTTCAGCAAAAACTCCGCAGACGTTATAGTTTGATGGATTCCATTCGTACGACTTTAAAGAAGTAAGGCCCCAATCACCACCCTTTAGGAAATCGGTGATCATATACAGATCGGTTTTATTTTGTTCTGACAATCTAGAAATATCAAATTGTTTTAACGAGTCGAGGTTTGTTCTGAAAAACGCCAATTCTTTTTCACGTTGCATTTGGTCAGGCACCGTTAATACACTGTCGTAATTATGATATCCAACACTGCTAGCCCATTCTGGATAAAGTTTCCATAAACGTTCCACGAAATGCGCTTTATAGAAATTGAAATCTAAATTTTGAAATTCTTTGATTCTTTCTTTCTGCGGTGTTTGAGTACAAGAGATGAAAGAAAGCAAAGCGAGAGATAAAATTATTTTTTTCATATGAATTAGCGTTGTACTACAAATATAGAATTTAAAGACAGTTTTTTATCCTTTTTGAGTACGTGTTGCTTAAACACAGAGAAACTGAGGCACAGAGGCACAGAGGATTGATGAATAAACTCCGTGTAACTCTATTTCGAACTTTTCTTTGTTTTAAAAAAACTCTGAGTGACTCTGTGGTTAAAATTGTAAGCAAAAAACTAAATCTGCTTTAACTGAGAAATAGTTTTTGATGGACTAGGGGAACTAAACACGGTGTTGCCCGCAACCAAAACATCTGCACCGCAATTGATGAGTTTTTTGTAATTATTCAAATCAACACCGCCATCAATTTCAATCAATGCTTTAGAGTTTTTATTTTTAATCAGTTGCTTCAATTTTATTACTTTATCAAAAGTGTTTTCAATAAATTTTTGTCCACCGAAACCCGGATTCACACTCATCATACAAACTAAATCTATGTCGGCTATAATATCTTCAAGTAAATGAATAGGTGTATGTGGATTAATAGCAACACCAGCTTTCATACCAACATTCTTAATATTTTGAATGCTGCGGTGAAGGTGCGTGCATGCTTCTAAGTGAACGGTAAGTGTATCTGCGCCTACATCCTTAAAAGCCTGTGTGAATTTATCAGGATCAACTATCATTAGATGTACATCTAAAGGTTTTTTAGCAAGCTTTTGTAAAGCCTTAATCACCGGAAATCCAAATGAAATATTTGGAACAAAAACACCATCCATTACATCTACGTGAAACCAATCGGCTTCACTGGCATTAATCATTTCAATATCTTTTTCAAGATTTGCAAAATTTGCTGATAAAACGGAAGGCGCAATAAGGTGAGACATAAACAAAAAAATTAGACTGCAAAGTTAACCATTACGAATGAAATAGCCAATGTGCTTTATAGTCAGGAAACAAAAACGAGAAGCACTAATGTAAATAAAGGCGTTTGGTAAGAATAATTTTAGCCATGTGATTATATTGTTCGTGTGTAAACCGACAACGGCAATCATAATGAGACATGAAATTATCAGAAGGTGGTAAGTATAAGGTACCGTTTCCATCCTTCATACCTGCTGGCTCAGAACAACCTCCCATTCCTGTGGGAATTGTGGAAGGTGTTGAAAGGTTTGAAGGGAATGGATCAGCTTCAGTATCACAAAATCCGTCGCCATGGTCTTTACAGTTTTGGATATTAACATGATCAGCATATTCAAGTGTAGCTATTGGTGGGGTACAATTTAAAGGAGGGGGCGGACTTGGAATACTTGTAGGATTAATTTCGTCAAAAGTATGGGGTAAGCCGAAAAAAATGCCAAAAGCATGAATAATTGAGGATCCAATTAAACCCGCTGCATTCATGGAAACAGGTTTAATGGCGTCTTTACCACAGACAATTGCGTTTATTGGTGCTGTAGTTCCGGTTGGAGGAGGGTAAGTGTAAGCAAGTGGTTCGTCGCCAAAAGGAGGAATTATTTCTTTTGGAATGTAAACGTTTATTGTATTATCAGTGAACCAGGTGTTTATAATTGAATACCCATTTCCTGAAGCTCTCCATTTATTATGGGGGTAATTAGGAATGAGGACTGTTTTGCAGTGCTCAAACGATACGCAAATAGGATCAAACGCAGCATTTATTAAGTTAATAATACTTCCTAACTGATAACTAGCTAATGAGTTGGGGTTACTAGGTAGAGCCGTAAGTATAGAATACGCGCTGTCTTGGATAAGGTAAAAAACAATCGAAAACTTTTTATTTAGACAGGTGTCACTTTTAGCAGTGTTTACAAGGTTTTGCGTGCTTGAAGCACTGTACTTTTTTTGTGGAGGATTAGTGGAAGATTTAAGCGCAGGTTTTGTTGTTTGAGCGTTTAAAGTGAGACTAATAATTATAAAGAATATGGGTTGGAAAAATTTCAAAGCTACAGTGTTTTGGAAGTGAATTTTTATTTATATTTACTACAATGGTTTACCCAAATGTAAAATATTTCTTAAAATGTACAAACAAAAACTGATCCAAAGTACTTTTCTGTTTTTGATTTTCGTCTTTTCAGAATCGTTTTCCCAGATTACTCTTACTCCGTCTGCTGGTTGCGCTCCTTTATCAGTGGTTTTTTCAGGGCCTAGTGGTGCGAGTGCTGTTTCATGGACTTTGGGATCTGGCCTTGGAACATCTACGCTTAGTAGTCCTAATACCCTTTATACAACCCCTGGTAGCTACAATATCACCTATACGGCAATAGTAGCTGGGTCACCAGTATTATATTCTTCGGTTTTACTTGTTAGTCAAGGGCCAAGTGCAAATTTTTCAGCGGTATTACCTTCGTCGCATTGCGTACCCATGATAGTCAATTTTTCTGCAAGTGGCGGACCACCCGGAGCCGTTTATAGTTGGGCTTTTGGTGATTTAACTGCGCTTGGAACTGGTGCTAGTGTGAGTCATACCTATAATATCGCAAGCAGCTTTGTACCCGTTGTTACGGTATTCGACCCAGTTTCGATGTGCACAGCACTTGCTACATCTAACTCGGGTACTATATATGTTTCAACACCCCCTAGCACTCTTGTCCTTTCTTCCAACGGCTTTATTGGGTGCGCTCCTCCTTTCACAACTAATATTAATGGCTCTGGCTCCTCAAGTGGTTCTCCTATACCAGGTGGGCAACTTACCTACAATTGGACTTTTACTGGTGGTACTCCTGCAAGTTCGGGTGGAGCAAATCCAGGGCAGATTTCTTTTGGACAAGGAGTAAATCTAATTACATTGCAGCTTACAGACAATAATCAGTGTAGTAATTCAGGTACGGTTGCTGTTGCAGTTGTGAACCCAAGCCTCACTGCAACTATCCCTGGAACAGTTTGTCTTAATGGTCCTGTGCCGGCAACCATACAAACGTCGCAGAATAATGTAACATTTAATGCGCAGTCTTTAGGTCTGTTTTCTTTTCCAACCAATCCTAACGGAACTACCTTTATTGATACTGTTTGTTTTTTTACAGCGCCAGGAATACATACCTTAAATGTTAGTGTACAAACTGGTGGAGGCTGCCCGCCAATTAGCGTTCTCAAAACAACGTTCGTAGAACAGGTTTCTCCCGATTTTACATTAACGCCTCCACATTCGACATGCACTAAATCAATGATAGCCTCGTACATCAATATTTCTAGCAGTAATACAGGCGCACCTTTAACTTTTATATGGACAGCCACTTTTCCCCCAAATTCTTCTCATAGTGTTTCACCTGCGTCCATCAGTATAAACAATATGGGTAATGTTACCTTTACATTTTATCAAGGAAGTGCTAATCCCTATACGATTTATCAATATTTTAATCCCAATATAACACTCGTTGCCCAGTCAACTTCTATAGCACATTGTTCTTCTGGCAAAGTTCATAACGAATTCGATACCATTGCTCGGCCTTCTGCATTGTTTAATGTGGATAAGAGAAATGGCTGTGTTCCTTTAACGGTGAAGTACAGAGATTCTAGTTTTACCGCACCATCCAATCATATTGTTTCTTATACATGGTGTAATGGTGCAACCCCATCGGTTACGGTAAGTGGCAATACTCCTTTACCGCCTGCAAGCAACGCTTATGCGGTTCCTCCACAGACATTTGTTTACAATACACCTGGAACTTATTATCCCTATCTTGTTATTAATACTTTATTTGGATGCACGGATACTTCTTTTGTTGATACAATTATTGTCGTAAATCCACCAACAGTTAGCGCTACATTTCCTGCTAACGCCTGCGCGGGCACCCCCGTCACAATATCTTTGACGGGTAGCGGCTTGAATACTCCATCAAGTTCTGGAATAGACCATTGGCACGTAAATACGGATAATCAAATGTTTTCCGGATGTATTACAAATTCAAGTCCAACTTTTTCTTTTTCACATGTTGGCACTCATACAGTGAGTGTTTCGGCTTATCAAGCAAATTGTGGTGCTACCACTAATCTTGTGCCTACAATTCAAATTAAAGGACCTTATGGCAAGTTTCAATTTGAAAACACCTGTGTTGGTAATAAATTTTCTGTAGATTTTAATTTACACTTGCAGGAGGTATCAACCGCAACATTGTATTTTGGTGATGGTGCTAATAGTGTTATACCTGGAAATGCGAGTGCTAATATTGGTGTGTTGCAAAATCACATTTACCCAAATACTGGAAATTTTACGGTTACTCTTAAGACTGAAAACTCTATTACAGGCTGTTCGCATTTGTTTTCAAGAATCGTTAAAATTCGTGATCCAAAAGCAAAAATAACTTACGCTGGCCAACCTTTTCCAACGTTACCTAACGCTCTAGCGTGTGTAAATACAAAATACATGTTTGATGCACCCAATTCAATTGATGTTAAAGCAGGTTGTAAGAGAGGTTATGTTTGGAATTTTCAAGCGCCCGGTTCTCCTGGTTATACTTTGCACCCTTTAGAATTAGGAGCAGCTTCTTTTTCAACTGGCTTTATTCCGCTTCAGGTGCCACCGCCAAACGATACGTTGCACATTATGGTTGACAAAATTGCACTCGATACTTTTAGAGTCGCAGGCATTTATACCATTTCATTAATGGTAATAGATGACAACGGTTGCACGGATACCGAAACAAAAGTATTTAGAATCGGTGATGCTGTACCGCATTTTACTTTTTCGGCTAATCCTATTTGTAAGACGGGTCAGCCAGTACAAATTATTAATACAACTCAGGCAAACCAAGTTGCACCAGATGTAATTAGCAACTATAACTGGGATTTTGGTGACGGCAATCTATCTAATTCTACGAATCCGAATGATAGTCCTACGCATACATATCTGAATGTTTTTCCTCCATCGCAAGTATTTTCTGTTACATGTACCGCCACAAATGCGCCTTTGGGCTGTAAAGGAAAAACCACACATACCTTACAAATTAATAATCCCGTCCCAGGATTTAATACAGGTGCGCCTTTTGTTTGCGTTCCTAAAAATCAATCGGGCACAGTTTTATTTACAGCAAATGCTGGGTACGTAACATACAGTGTAAATTATGGTACAGGCACACCTCCTTTATGGACAACCTTTAATGGTAATTTTAATGGTGCTGGCGTCGCTTATTCGGTTCCAGGCTCTTATACCCCAACGCTCACGGTTACGGATGCCGCTGGTTGTAAAGCAACCGAAACAATTGCAGTTGCTGCTATTGGACAACCAACTGCAGTAATAAAATTTATAGATGATAAGCAAAGCTTTTGTGTCCCCGGACAACCAACCATTGTTAGTAAACCGCTTATTAATGTTACACCAGTAACATTAAATATATGGTCAGTTCTTAATTTTACCGGCCCTGCCGGAGATACCGTACCTCAAACTTTCCCACCTGGTATTCACAACATAAGTTTAACCGTTTACGCGGGGGGATATTGTCCGAGTACAACAACGGCGAATGTTTATGTTTATGACCCAAAAGCAATTGCATTTGCTGTTGACAATAAAACAACCATTTGTTTAGGAGAACCTCTTGTAGTTTCTATTAAGGATTTTAATGATGTTTATGAATGGAAATGGTTTTTTGGTGACAATGTTAACCAATCGCCCATATTTGCAGGTAGCACAGTCAATGGCACTGTAAATCCAACTGTATCTTACCCTTACTTAATTTTTCCTACTACTGGTGAGAACGGTTTTACAACGGTTAATTTATATTATAGCCCACCAATTAAAGTAGAAGGTTGTGATCCTGTAAGTTCGTTTAGTATACATGTTATTAAGGTAAATGCTGATTTTAAAAACCAGTTAGATAAGTACGAGCATTGTCTGAAAATTTCTGATAGTTTCACCAATACCACCCCTAATCCAACGAGCCAGAATTTTGAAGCTACTTGGGATTTTGGAGATAAAACGCCACTTATTTCGGGTATAAATAGCGTTGGCCACACTTATACACTAGCCGGCGTTTATCCTGTAAACATAATGGTTAAAGACAAAGATTATGGCTGTGTAGGAAATACTATAAAACAGATGACTATTTTTCCTTTGCCTAAAGCCGATATTTCGATTACCCCAACATTAAATTGTCCTGATGCAACCTTTACGGTTACTGGTAGTGGAACGCCTGGTGTTTCTGGAACACTAACTGGAACACTTTCGTCTTATGCTGGCGCTCTTCCTCTTAACTTAGCACCCGCAAATAGTTTTTCGACAACAACAGCTTCTTCTATAACCACTACTTATACTTTAAAGGTAACTGATGAGAATACCTGCGAGAGTGATCCCGTGTTTAGTAAAGTAAATATTATTCCACCTGCACCTACCATAAGGTGGGATACCTCTGTCGTTATAGGAAAGCCAACACCATTAAACGCTTTTGTTGGACCAGGGTATTCTTACACGTGGACGCCCTTAATAACTGATTTGGATTGTGACACCTGTATTCTTCCAAACCCAATATCTACTTCAACCGTAAATATTACTTATACCGTTGAAGTAGAAGACGAATTGTATTGTTCGGTTATAAAAAACACATATCATATAAATATAATCCCAAAGGTAAGTATAGATGTACCAACAGCTTTCACTCCTAACGGTGATGGTATTAACGACGTCATCTTTCCCGACGGTTGGGGAATACGCAAATTAATTTATTTTAAGGTTTTTAACCGATGGGGACAATTAATTTTTGAAAGTAATGATATTAAAATAGGTTGGGATGGTGTTTTTCAAGGGATTCCACAAAATATGGAGACTTACGTTTATCAGGTGTCGGTAGAAACTTATCTCGACACGGAGCCAATTCTTGATAAGTCTGGTACTTTTAAATTACTGAGATAGTTTTGAGAAAAGGTTCCTTATACTTAATTGTTCTTCTGTTTCTAATTGAAAAAAGATGTTACGCTCAAGATATTCACTTTAGTCAATATTATTTGTCACCGCTAACACTAAACCCAGCTAACACAGGTAATTACAAGGGAGACTACCGGATTTTTGGAAATTACCGAAGTCAGTGGCGCGAATTAGACAAAGCTTATAGCACGTTTTCTGCTGGTTTAGATGGAAATTTATATCCTAAAAACATAAACATAAGTCCTGGTCTACTTTTTTTAAGAGATAGATCGGCGAATTATTTAGTGGTGACAAAAATATTGCCCTCAATAGCGATTCATTCAAAAATAGCAGGATTTAAGGTACATTTGGGCATTCAACCAGGTATCGTTATTAAAGCAATTGATTTTTATGAACATTCTTTTCCAAATCAATTAAACTGGAACACGGGTCAATTTGATAAAGATTTACCAAACATAGAGCCAAATGCCGGACAGAGCTTTACTTACTTTGATTTAAATGCTGGAGTAGTGGTTTCGCATAAAATGGGTAAATGGGAACCAGAAGTTGGTTTTGCTGCTTTTCACTTAAACCAACCACGTGAAAGTTTTTTAAATAATACTAAAAACAAACTCCCGGTTCGCTCAACTATAAATGCAGCAATCAGTTACCAGGTAAAACCATTATTAATACTTAAGTTATACAGTCTATATGGTTATACAACAAAGGCCAACGACTGGGTATCCGGTTTAAATGTAGAATATATTTTATCTAAAAACGCCTACTTTACCAATTCGGTATTTGCAGGATTTATGTGGCGCGACGGATTCAAGCGAAATTATGATGCCGGTATAGTAACAGTAGGGTTAAATTATAGTCATTATATTTTGGGATTTAGTTACGACATTACTCTATCGCAATTAAAGACTTCTGTTGATAGTAAAGGGGCGTACGAGATAGCATTAATATATCGAGCAAAAAATACACGTCTTACAAAAAAAATTATTCCGTGTGAGAGATACTAAACTAATATTGTTTTTCCTTGTATTATTTGTAGCCGCGCAGTCTCAAGTAGATAGTACTCTTTTGAAAGGAGCTAAAGACAAGACGCTTAAAAAGCTTGGTAAAAGTGCTTTAAAGCAAAATGATCCAAGTTCAGCTATTTTGTTTTTTGAAACCTATGTGAAGAATAACCCAAAGGACGCAAAGGTTAAATCACTGTTGGCAAAATCTTACATGCAAATTCGTGATTACGATAGAGCTCAGCACATGTTTTTAAATGCATACAAAACAGATAAGTTAGAAGCTCCCGAGGCTCTTTATTATCACGCTTTAATGATGAAGTCGAATGCTCAATACGATAGTGCTAGAATTAACTTCCAAAAATTTAAAAAAGAATATAAGGGTAGTGAGAAGAAATTAAAAAAATTGGCTGGCAGAGAAATTGTTTTTTGTGATTCTGTTGCCAGGTTAGTTTCGTTTGAGAATAAAATTATTATTCAGCATCTCGATACTACAATTAATAAAATAAACACGGAAGGAGCACCTATAAATTTTAATAACGATTTATTAGTGTTTACGTCGCTTCGCACCGACAAAGAAGAGTACCAGATAGAAGATGATACAGCAAAAAGTATAAAAAGAAAACTTTATTACGCAGCCAAAAAAGGCGGCGAATGGAAATTTAAGGGCGAATATGGGAGCACTTTAAATGATCCTGATTTTAATACGGGTAATGCTTGTTTTAACCCTGATAGAACTCGCATTTATTTTACAAAGTGTAAACTCAATTATTCTGGTAAAATGATTTGTGCTATTTATGTGTCCGAAAAAAAAGGAGATAAATGGACAGAAGCAGTTAAACTTCCTAAAGAGATTAATAACCCGAAGTATACATCTACTATGCCCGCAGTAACCGTAGATCCGATTAAAGGTAACGACCTCATTTATTTTGTAAGTAATAATAAAAAGGGTAGAGGAGGTTTAGATATTTGGTACACGATTTATGACAAAAAGAAAAAAACATACAAGGATCCAAAAAATGCTGGTTCGAAAGTAAATACCTCACAAGATGAAATGAGTCCATTTTTTGATACAGAAAGCCGAACCTTATATTTTAGTTCTAATGGATTAGGTGGATTAGGCGGTTTTGATGTTTTTAGAACGATTGGCGACGGAAAAAAATGGATGGGCAGTGAAAATATTGGACAACCAATTAATACTGGCGCTGACGATATTTTTTACACTGTTTCTACAAATCGTGGTGAAGGGTTTTTTGTGAGTAATCGTAAGGGCGGCAATGCTTTAAAGAATAAAACATGTTGTGATGATATTTATTTTTATAAAGACAGTAAGTATGTTCGACTTGCGCTTGCAGGCAACGTAAGCGAAGTATTGGATGGCAATGTGCCTGTAAAAAATGCTATTGTTGAGATTTATGCCAAGGATAAAAAAACGAACGAAAAATTTCTCATAAAAACGCTGCGAAGTGATAGTCTCGGAAATTATAAAACTATGGTTGATGCAGGCCAGGATTATTTTTTGGTGGTTAAGAAAAAAGATTTTCTAGGTTTCAGTGAAGATATTACTACAAAGGGTATAACAAGTTCGCAGGAAATAAAAAAGAGCCTGCAATTAATTAGGAAGCCAAAAAACGCAGTTCGTATTCCAAATATTGAGTATGAATTTGATAAATCTAATTTATCTGAATCAAGCAAAAAAGGCCTTGATTTAAGCGTATTAAGTTTAATGGAGGCTAACCCAGAATTAGTGATTGAAATTCAAGCTCACACAGATGGAAAGGGAACTGAAGCATACAATCTGAAGTTATCTCAGAAACGCGCAGAGAGTATTGTAAATTATTTAGTAAGTAAAGGAGTCGATCCAAAACGTTTAAAAGCACAAGGGTATGGCGAGAGTGAGCCAATTGCTCCGAATCAAAATAGTGATGGTAGTGATAATCCTGCTGGCAGAGCAAAAAACAGACGAACAGATTTTAAAATTATTGGCGTTGTAGACGATGAAATGATTAATGATTCGGGATTAAATTAATCACATTGCACTTCATTCAATACAAGTGAGTGATTTCAAATAAATGCAAGTGTGTAAGCCGGGTTCTGTTTCGTTACTTATTGCTAAGTAATATATCTACCATTTATCTTTGCGACCTACCCATTGCGGCTCCCAACTTTCGTTGAGATAAGACGGGTCGCCTTAACTACCGCAACCTATTTGGCCTTTCAACACCCGAGGTTTACCCTGCAAAACTATTACTAATTCTGCCTGTGAGCTCTTACCTCACATTTTCACTATCACCGCACCGAAGCACGGCTACCTGGTTTTCTGTGGCACTTTCTGTTACAAAAACATTCCTGTTTAAGTACCCACCCTTTCAAGTGGCGGATTACCCTACGTTGCCCGGACTTTCCTCTCTTGTATTTTCAACAAGAGCGGTAGAACACTTGCCTTCAAATATACGTATATTTTAGGTTTTGTGTTCTTCTCTTGAATAGGATTGCGTTAAACCGACACGAATTAGCGTAAATAAAACCTATAGTGAAGCTTATGGGTCTTGAAATAAGTTGTGTAACACTTACAAATCAAGAGCCTCTCTAGTTACATCAGCAATAGTGTAGTAGGTGTCTTTCAAAAGAGTCTCTTGAATAGTTTTTTTATCAAACCAATCTACTTCGGTAATGCTTTCTTCTAGCTGAGGTATGAGTTTTTCTGAAAAATCCGTTCGCATGTAAAACCAATACGATTGTTTAAGCGCATAACCCTTTTTGTATTGATAAATATGAAATGTAGAGTTAAGAGGTTTAATAATATTGAGGTCTTTAATACCACATTCTTCTTCGCATTCTCTCACAGCGGCTTCCTGAATTGTTTCTCCTTTTTCGAGTTTACCTTTGGGAAGATCCCAACGATTATGCCTTCTAATAAACAAAAATTGATTTTGTTTTTCAATAAAACCTCCTGCTGCTTCTATGTAATAAAAAGTGTTCTTTAGAATATCTATTGCTTTTTCTACCGAGATGTGTGAAATGTAAATGGAACTTTTATGGGAATCGTCCAGAAAAGCTTCAACTAGTTTGTTTAAATCCTTCCCGCCCTCTTTTGTTTGGTCTATTTTAATTGATTGATTTTGCGAAGATTGCGTGTTAAAACCCGTTAACTCTATAAACTTATCATTAAAATATATTCGTGTGTTCATAAATAAGTAGTTTAGGAAACAAAGTTAATTTTATTTTTGCCGCATGACTTCGTTTGATGACGCCGCGTATAAAGTTGCTGAATTTTTATTACAAATAAAAGCTGTAAAGCTTCAACCTGAAAATCCGTTTACCTGGGCAAGTGGATTAAAATCTCCAATCTATTGCGATAATAGAAAAACACTTTCTTATCCTAAAATAAGAACGTATATCCGCCAACATTTTGTTGAAACCATTAACGAGCATTTTACAAAACCTGATGTGATTGCCGGCGTAGCTACGGGTGGTATTGCGCTTGGTGCCTTGGTGGCTCAAGAAATGGGTTTGCCTTTTGTGTATGTAAGAAGTGAAGCTAAAAAACACGGCCTCACTAATATGATTGAAGGTGAGATTGAAAAAGGACAATCGGTTGTTGTGATTGAAGATCTTATTAGTACTGGTGGAAGCAGTTTAAAAGCTGTAGAAGCCTTACGTGAAAAAGGGTGCAACGTAAAAGGCATGGTGGCTATTTTCACATACGGATTTGATCAGGCTATTGAAAATTTTAAGAAAGCAAATTGTCGTATTGAAACTCTGACAAATTATTCAACATTGATAAATGCCGCATTGCAGAGAGAATACGTTGATGAAAAAGATATCAAGAGTTTAAAGGAGTGGCGCACAAATCCTGCATTGTGGAGTGAAAACTGTGTGAAATAAAGCTAAATTAAACTGATATATTAATTTCTAATGCATACTTTTGGTATGCATTTTTAATTTTAATGAAATGAAGCAACTATTTTTAATTTTATGTCTGATCTTCACGAGTGTTTATTCTACACTTGCTCAAAATTCATTAGAGCTTGGTGGTAAAAACTTTATAGAAGTTACCGGTACCAGTGAAACAGAAGTTACTCCCGATGAGATTTATGTAACGATTACTTTGCTAGAGCGGATGGACGGTAAAGACAAAGTAACCATTGAAAAACAAGAAGGGGATCTCAAAAAAAACATTAAAGAACTAGGACTTGATTTAAATGATTTAACCCTTAATTCTGCTGATGCTGATTATGGCAAGGTTCGTAGATCAACAAAGGATGTACTTGTGAAAAAATCTTATTTGTTGAAAGTTAGCAATGCTGATATGTTAAGCAAGGTATATGAACGTTTGGATAAAATTAATGCGAATGACGCTTTTATTTCAAGATACTCTCACTCAAAAATACTTGATTTGCAAAAAGAAAATAGAATAAAGGCAGTTAAGGCTGCTAAAGAAAAAATTGATTATTTATTAGCTGCAGTAGGACAACAAGCTGGAAAACCTATAGAGATAAAGGAGCATGAGAATTATGTTCAAAATGCACCGGTGCCCATGTATGCAAATGCAATGTCGATGCGGAGCGAAAAATTATCGGAGGATTCTGATAGTCAAATCGGGTTCAAGAAAATTAAAATCCGTTCTAGTTTTTTAGTTAAATACGAAATCTTAAATAAATAAGTGTGGCAAAGTTTACAATTAACAGTGAAACGAATAAAACGGTATCGAGTATAAAAGATCTTTATAACTTCCTAAGTGATTTTAAAAATTTTGGTACCATTTTACCAGAAGATAAAGTACAAGATTTTAAATATTCAGAAAATGAATGTTCTTTTACAATAAAGGGAATAACGGAGATGACAATTATTGTAGAAGAAAAAGTTACTAACGATTTTATTTTATTTTCGAGCAATGGTTTAGCCAAATTTAATTTTAGTTTAAAGGTTCAGTTTATGGGAGATGCAGAAGCGCCTGGTGAATGTAAAATTGATTTACTTGGCGATCTTAATCCTTTTATTAAAGCTATGGCTGAGAAACCTCTAGGAAATTTAGTAAATACTATGTCATTAAAATTATCACAACTTACCTTATAAATATGAAAATAAACGCTGCAATACAATTGTTACCTATTGGTGCCAAAGAAAACAAATACGAGCTTATTGATAAAGCGATAGCGCTAATACAAACCAGTGGTTTAAATTACAAGGTCTGTCCTTTTGAAACCGTTATTGAAGGAAATTCAGATGCGGTATATAAACTGATACATAACATTCAGACAGAAACTTTGAAGCATGATTGCTCTGAATTGCTTATTAATATTAAGATTCATGCAGCGACGCGTGATTTAAGTTTTAGTGAGAAGCTGGAGAAATACTAGGGGAAATGTAATCCCGATGGCTATCGGGAGGAAGATGTAAAACTAAAGATGTTCTATTCTCTAGGAATAATTATCGTATCAAAACTTGGAGCGTAGGCAACAAAAGCGCCAAAACATTCCTGATAGTTATTAAACATACTTTTTATATTCGTTGGTGAGCTAAAAGGATTAAAATTACTGGATCTGTTTAAATAATACGTGTGCCAAAAATCAAATTCTTTTTTGCCGATCTTACAGAATTTTACCACGACTGTATCTCCGGCTTTAAAATAACCTCTTTCCGGATCGCTTGAGTTTTGTGCTCTTTGATTAGGCTGTACACCGCGATTGTAAGAAAAATTAAAGGACTTTCCATCAATAAACTTATCGTCAAATACCGAATTAAACGGGGATGTGTAAAACTGATCACGTCCTAAACGCTTTGCAGACCACCTGTAATTATCACCACTGCCCGCAGGTTCAGATAATTTTTGTGCAATGAAACCAAGCGTATCGCCTTTTATTTTATCAAAATAGAGTGTATCAAGTTTTACTGGATTTAAAATAGTACTGCTTGTTTCAAAAGTTTTACCTCCAGTACTTACTCTTATGGTATAAGTTCCGCCTTGCTTTCCAATGAGTTTTAAGCCAACATAAATATAACCTACTGACGGATCGATCTCTTTTAACGTATCTGTCATTATACCATCGCTCACTGTTACAAGAGCTCCTTTTACGAAAGCTTCTTCAGGGGTACTAAAATCAAATTCCCCAAAGTAGGGAACAGAGTAAGAAACAAAAACTAAGGCTGTAGAACCTGTTTCTATTGAACCTTCAATAACTATTTTTTGCTGGTAATTAGGCAAATCTAATTTCACATCTTTACGACAAGAAGCAATGACTAATAAAGTGGCTATGTAACAAAAATATTTTTTCATCAGAATTTAAAATTCCATGTTAAACTTGGTAGAATTGGAAAAAGTGAAACTTGTTTAGCACCAACTTTTAGTGAGCCATTATTAAAGTCGCCTTCACGTGTTAGGTAAATAAAATAAGGGTTGTAGCGGTTATAAACGTTAAATAAACTTAGTGTAAAACTATTACTGAAATTTTTCATCCAACTTTTTGTCACTTGTATGTTGCTTGTGTCCTTACCTTGTTCTATGTATTGATTAATTAATGTACGTTTTCGTTTTTCTAGTTTTTTAGTTCTATCAGGAGTAAAAGTGACATTTAAGTCAAGACGATGATAAGGAATAAACTGATAAGAATTTCTGAGTCCATAATCATTACTTAAACTCCCTTCGTAAAGGAAGAAACCGTTAGGAAGAGTGCCTCTATTTCCAGATCCATAAATCCAAACCATACCAAAATTCCATTTTTTAGAAGCATCATACATCAGAACTATTGACACATCATGTCTTCGATCATATTTTGCCAGAAACTTTTGACCATAATTAATTTGGTCGAATTGCCGCCAGGTCCACGACAAAGTATATCCAATCCAACCCGTTAACTTACCGCGATTCTTTTTAATAAAAAACTCAGCTCCGTAAGCCCAACCTTTTCCGTATGTAAAGGCGTTATCAGGATTGTCATAGATATTATCACTTGGTTGAGAGCCTTCAGCATATTCAATCTGATTACTCATGGTTTTATAATACACTTCAATGCTTGTCTCAAAGATGTTCTCCTTAAAGTTTCTAAAGATTCCTAAGGCATATTGATTGGATTCTTGAGGCTTAATTATTTCTGTTGAAGGCATCCACACGTCTGTTGGCAAACTAACGGATGAAATAGTAGCTAAATGTATGTATTGAAAATTTCGTGAATAAGAGGCTTTAAGTGATAGTTTTTTGGTCAACGAGTAGCGCGCTGATAATCGAGGTTCGAGTCCATTGTAATTAGCTACAATGTCATTTGTGTTGTAATTAACGGTATCGTTAATCACTCCGAAATTATCTTTTTTGTAACGAGTGAATGGTCCAATTTGAGTAAAGTTAGTAAAGCGAAGTCCAATATTCATTTGAAGTTTCTGAGTAATTTCCCAATCATCACTAACATAAACGCCTACATCGTGAGAGTAGAGTTTTATTTTTTTTCCAAAATCAAAAACAGTTGAACCTTGTTGGGCACTTACAGTGGTTGGTACAAAGGTGTGAAATATGTAATTGAGTCCTACTTTCACATTATGTCTCGAATTAGGGTAATAGTTTAGATCGTACTTAAAACCGTAATCAGTAATGCCTGATTTGATAATTAAGTCAAAATCTTGTTGAGCAGCACCAAAACTAAAATCATAATTCGTAAATATGAGCGACATATTTGAAAATAACTTTGGACTAAAAATATGATTCCATCGTAAAGTCGCTGCTGCGTTGCCCCATGGAATATCAGCATTGAAGCCACCTTCCGCGTCAACGAATTTAAATTTATCTCTACCATAATAACCACTTAAGAAAAGTCGATTTTTGTTATTAATTGTATAGTTGAGTTTTGCATTTAAATCGTAAAAAAAATAAGAGGTTCCTTTAAAGTCTGAGTTGTCTATGTATGGTTTCACAAGCGCGTCTAAATAAGTTCTTCTAGCACTTATTATAAACGCTGCTTTGTTTTTTATTAAAGGTCCTTGTATAGTAAGTCTTGATGCAATAACACCAATACCTCCGTCAACATGAAACGCTTTGTCGTCGCCTTCCTTTAAGCTAATGTCAAGAACAGAAGATAAACGTCCGCCATATTGTGCTGGCATATTGCCTTTGTACAAGTCAACACTTTTCACTGCATCACCGTTAAACACTGAAAAAAAGCCGAGTAGGTGAGAAGCATTGTAAATATTGGCTCCGTCGAGAAGTATTAAGTTTTGATCTGGTCCACCACCACGCACATAAAAACCTGTATTACCATCGCCAGCATTTTTTATTCCTGGTAATAGTTGAATGGTTTTTAGTACATCTACTTCACCCATAAACGCCGGTATTTTCTTTATTTCCGACATTTCTAGCTGAACTACGCCCATCTGCGTACTCTTAACATTCTCGTCTGTTTTAGTAGTGCTTACTTCAACCTCTTCAAGATCTGTTTCTGATTGGGTGAACGAAATATTCAATGTAATATCCTGACTGAGTTTTATTTCTTGTTTTATAGTTTTGTAACCTATATACGTAAACAACAGAGAGTATTTTCCCTTACTCGCACTAAATGAAAAATTACCGTTAATGTCACTTATAGTTCCAAATTTTGTATTCTTAAGATTAATAGTAGCTCCAATTACAGGTTCTCCGCTAGAGGCATCTTTAATACTACCTTTAATTATAAAAGTTTGAGAGTGTCCAAACGAAGCAATAAAAATGAGAAGGAAAAATATGAAATTGGATTTTTTCAGGAAATGAAGATAGTTAACTGTTTTTGTTGTTTTTAAAGAAAAGCTCTAAAAAAACTTAATATTTACTCTATTTTGAAAGGGAGTTGAGAAAGGTGATTGCTTTACTGTATTTTGTTGGCATTTGGACGAGATTGAAATTTCAAAAGTTCACGCAGAATTGGTTCGTTAATCATAAGTAGTACTACATTTGGTTTTTCCTGATCTACAATCTCTTCGTTAAGTTTATATTGCCATGAATCAAATATCTTTACGCTTTTGCTGAAATTTTCGGCTAAAAAAGGAAAAATACTACCTCCAAATGAATCAGAAATAATTAGAAGTTTGGGTTTTTTAGAATCTTTTATCTCGCGTACTTTTTCAAAATCCCAAGGATAGACAAAGCCATGGGTTGGGGGATAATTAGCCTTTGCACCTTCTGTAGCCTTGTATCCATTTTTAGGAGATAATTCAATGTAAGATTCATTAAAGACACCCAAGTTGCCTAACATTTTGTCAAGATTCCCTTTTGGATTATTAGGGGGGATTTTATTAAAATCATTAACGGATAGCAGCTCAATCGAAGGAAACTCAGCACGCATATGTTTGAATACTTCATTAGCTGTATAAAATGCGCCAAGATCATTCCAATGATTATCGAGCTTAAAGTAAAGATTTTCATCGCCTTTAAATTTTCTAAGGGAGTCATAAACATTGATTGAATTAACTAATGAGTTTTTATCTAAATAATTAATAAGTTGTTCTCCCCATGTATCTTCGTGCATTCTGAAATACTCATAACCGATGTGTTCACTGTGAATACTTGCTTTGCAGGGTACCACCATAAAATAGAATTTGATCCCTTTTTCTTCTAAATAGTTTTTCCGGTAATTAAGTTCTTTTCCAATAGATTCTAACTCAGCAGCTGTTAATCTATTTTTTCCCATATACGAATCCATCTCATCGCCTAATAAATATAACCAACTGTTACCGCCAATTACAATGTTGCGGATGGGTGATTTTCGAAATGCAAGAACTTTATAAATATTAAAGTAACGGATGTATCGGTTGCGGAGATCAAAATTATCGGTATAAAATGTGTCATATTTTACAGGAAAAGGATCAAGGTGATTGATGTCAAAATCAGGTTCTCTTTTCATCGCTCTGTTTTCGAAACTTTCAATATCATTTAAAAGGTGAACCTTGCTATTTACCAAAGGAAATATAATAGCTGCTGAAAACACTAAGACGATTAAATATATGCGAACTAAATTATGGTTCATTTAAAATCGGTAATAAATAAAGGGGTTATACGTACCTGCTACGAGATACAATGTGCATAAAATAATTATTCCTGCATAAACAGCAGCAGAAACAATGTGGTAACCGTAAGCAAATGTAATTGCTGATTTTTTCGCAGAAGATAATACTGGTTGTATCATGTCTGCAATCCATTTAAAAAATCCAACGGATCCTAACAATGCTATTATCATTGCAAGCATCAATTCGCGGTCGAAAGATTTCATAAATAAACTGATTTGTTCAGGAGAGGTAGAAAAATTAAAAAGTTCTTTCCAGTAGTCGATCGCGAAACTAAGTGTGTTGGCTCTAAACAAAACCCAGGCAAACATTACAACCAAAAGAGTGTAAAGTGTTGCAAAGGGTTTCCAGCTTTTTTCAAGAAGTTTTTCAAGTCCAAGCCTTTCTAAAATCATAAAGAAGCCGTGAAACAAGCCCCAAACTACAAAACTCCAACTGGCACCGTGCCAGAATCCGGTAAGAAAAAAAACAAAAAGTAAATTCAAATAAGTACGACTTTTAGTAATCCTATTTCCGCCTAAAGGAAAATAAACATAATCTCTAAAAAAAGTCGATAAGGAAATATGCCAGCGGCGCCAAAATTCTTTTACGGATTTTGCTAAATATGGGAAATTAAAATTTTCTTTAAATTCAAAACCAAACATTCGGCCTAAACCGATGGCCATGTCTGAATATCCAGCAAAATCACAATAAATTTGTAATGTATAACAACATATTCCAAGCCAGGCATTCAATGCGCCAACGCCTTGAATATCGTTCTCAAACATAAAGTCTGCCACTTTTGCAAAAGCGTTTGCCAATAAAACTTTTTTTCCAAGTCCAATTAAAAAGCGTTCGACTCCCGAAGAAAATTTTTGTAGAGTATGTTTACGTTCAGTTAATTGTTGCCAAATATCACTGTAACGAATTATAGGACCTGCAATCAATTGCGAGAACATACTTATATACAAAGCAAGATCAAAAATGTTTTTTTGCGCAGTTGTTTTTCTTCTGTAAATATCTATTAAGTAAGATAAAGAATGAAAAGTGTAAAAGGAGATGCCTATTGGCAGGATAATGCTGGTTTGTGAGATAGGTGGAATTGAAAAAGTTTCAAATAATTGATTAAGGTTAAAAATGATGAAATTAGTGTATTTGTAAATTCCCAAAAAAAGAAGATTTACAGAAACTCCAGTAAAAGTCCACCAATACCCAGCGCGAGTATCTATATTTTTTTGAATAAAAATCCCAAAACAATAATTTAGAAAAATAGAAAGGAGTAAAAGTCCGGTTAAACTAACGCCACCCCATGCAAAAAAAATGAGACTTGTAAATAGTAGCCAATAATTTTTGAACTTATTAGGTAACACATAATAACCTAATAAAGTTAGTGGTAAGAACAGGTATAAAAATAAGAGCGAGCTAAACAGCATAATTCAATACGATTATAGGGATTTATTTTTTTATATTAAAATAATGAATACAAGTTTCAGCAGTATTTTATAAATAACAAAGCCTCTCGATTTTCACCGAAAGGCTCTTTTTACAAGTGCGAGTTTTATTTCTGAATAACAAGTTTTTTAGTCAAAACAGATTTATCTTCTAGTTCAACCGAAATAAAATAAACGCCGTTACTAAAATGACTCACATCAATAGTCTCATAGGATGCGGCAATTTTAGAAGTCTTTATTTGAAAAACTATTTTACCAGTTATATCCATTATTTTATAACTAAGTGTTTGACTTTTAGTTAAATCAAATTTGATGTAAGCCATGTTGTCTGCCGGATTGGGGTATACTTCGATGTTGTTTGAATTAATATTAGCTGTTTTGACTCCCGTTAAAACAGGCGGAGTAGCGGGAGCTAGAACCCTAAAATACCTAACGTAATTACATCCCATATCGCCAGGAAAAGTTGCAATACTATTATTGGCATTTGTGTAGTCAAAACGTAGACTGCCTGTGCCGCCGGCAGTATTCGCCCACCAACTCATACCGTCACAACCAGTATCATTAATTTCAAGTTTATAACAACCTGCGGGTAAGTTCAAAACAGTATCTATATAAACAGTGGTTTTTGCTAACGAATCTCTTTTAACAATAACACTTCCTGTTTCATTGGTCAACATCCAGCTTGTTTCGCTATAACCATTATTTGGATTAAGATCATTATTGGTGTACATTTTAATAATAAAATCTTTTGGATATATAGGTACGGGTGTAGTTTCAGATGTATAAATATTATTAAAAAGATTTTGATCTCCGGTGTTGCCGTTCACAGAAACAACCGACACTTCAAAGACACTGCTTACTGTTCCAGAAAGAATTACTGTGGAAGTAGGGAAAACTTCTTGTCGTTCTTCCAAATAACCCAATGAACCAGTCCACGTGTGTGTTAACGGTGTTTGACCTTTTAAACCGTAATTAAATACAATACTTTTTAAAGAATCAGTCCCAACATTTTTTATTTTAATAACGGGATTAGAACATCTTGGATTTTCTCTAAAGTAGTTTGCATCTTTCGTTGGTGAGACAATGTCCTCAATTGAAACATCTAATGAGTGGTTCGGAGCACTGTAATTAATCAGCTGAGAAACAAAATTATAACCACCTAATGATCCGCTACCAATATACGGTTGCATATCCGCGTCTACTGTAAATGTTGTATTAGCACTTGTGATGTTGGTTAGTTCATGATAAATTGGCCAAACCACAGCACCAGGACACCAATTTCCACGATCGTAAATCCATGTGCCTGTTTGTGGATATACTTCATTAATACCACAATCACTTCTCCATAATTGTTTTTGAGAAATCATAGTGTTGTTGATCTTTAATTGGTAGTATTTACTACAGAACTCAGCACATCCAGTATTATCAGAGCCATGGCCACTTACGGTGTTTTTTACAAATGTTCTTGCAGTAGGAGTTGTATACGAAAAGGATTTTGCTGTTAAGTAATTTTCAATGGAATTAGAACTGTTTCCATAAGGAAAATAACCATCGTAAATATTTTGAACCGAAAGAGCATCCATAGGAGGAACACCTTCTATAAATTCAATTTTTAGTGTAAGCGTAAATCCCCATGAATAACCCGAGTAGTTGTATCTCATATCAGTTATACCTTCCAAAGCAGACGCATAATCTGTGATGTCAACAATGTAATCGTGTTTTTTATTAAGAGAAAGCCAATCCGTTGCGTAAGGTGTAATAACCCTTGCTATTTCAACAGTATCTTTGCCTACGGGCTTTGCATGAATTTGTGTTGTATAGTCCCACGATCCACAGTATTGAGATCCGGCCGGACAACCATATCTTCCCAAGATGTAGTGCATGCGAATTTTTCGGTAGCGTAATCCTGTCGGAAATACCGCGGTAGTATCGTAATTTCCATACTGCGTTATTTTTCTTTGATTAAAAATTGTTACCCAAGTGGTATCACCAGGGTTAGATAGTGCTGAAAAATTGTATACCTCTGCAAAAATTAAAAGAAGAACAATTTTTTTAAGATTCGCTAAACGAGTAAGTTTTCTTGTCATTGTATTGATTTTGGTTATAAATATAACAAAAATTTAAATCGTTTTAGATGTTTTAACAGTTGGGAGAGATCAGAATTTAAATTTCTTGCAACAGCAGGAGTTTTTTAAAAATATTTTTTGGAATTCTGAGATGGTCGCATTTTGCGACTACCTCATATGGATTTCTTTTCGTTAATGATTGCAAATTTTGTTGGTAAATAAACTCTTCCTCTCTAATTTTAATGGTTTGCTTTGCATCCGTTAGTTTAGCATTTCACGCACATTTATTTATGGCAACCGATTTTATTGAAGACGAAAATATAGAAGTTATTGGAGCACGTTCGCATAACTTAAAAGATATTTCGATTACCATTCCACGTAATAAACTTGTTGTTATAACAGGTTTAAGTGGAAGTGGTAAATCATCCCTAGCTTTTGATACGATTTATGCTGAAGGGCAAAGACGTTATATTGAAAGTTTTTCTTCTTATGCGCGGCATTTTTTAGGAAATCTGGAACGCCCTGACGTGGATAAAATTTCCGGCTTAAGCCCTGTAATTTCTATCGAACAAAAAACAGTCAATAAAAATCCGCGCTCTACAGTTGGCACAATCACTGAGATTTATGACTTTATGCGTCTTTTGTATGCGCGCGCCGGAGAAGCCTTTTCATACAATACCGGTGAAAAAATGGTTCGTTATAGCGATGATCAAATTGTGGATTTGATTATTGAAGATTATAAAGCAAAGAAAATAAATTTGCTGGCACCTATTGTGAAAGGGCGTAAAGGGCATTACCGCGAGTTATTCGAAGACGTTCGTAAACGAGGATTTAATAAAGTGCGGATTGATGGCGAAATAAAAGACATCGTTCCAAAAATGCAGGTTGATCGTTACAAAATTCATGATATTGAAATTGTAATTGATCGTCTTGAAGTGACCACGGACATCAGATCTCGTCTTTACCAGTCTCTTCAAACAGCCATGAAACATGGTAAAGGAACGATTATGGTAATAGAACATGAGGAAGAAGTTCCAAAAAAGAAAGCTGCTGCAAAAACGACTAAAACTCAAACTTATGGTTTTGGAAAGTTGCGTTTCTTTAGTCGCTTCCTAATGTGTCCAACCAGTGGTATCAGTTACGACGAACCAGCACCAAATTTATTTTCGTTTAATTCGCCCTATGGCGCTTGTCCACAATGCAACGGACTGGGAGAAATTTCTGAAATTGATATTAATAAAATAGTTGCCAATCCTAAAATCTCTATTGCTAAAGGTGCCATTGCTCCTTTGGGTGCACAAAAATCGTATGGTGGTGGTGGATGGATTTTTAAGCAAGTAGAAGCAATTGGGCATACCTATGGATTCACACTTGAAACGCCTTTTGAAGATATTAGCGATGAGGCGGTAAACGTTTTGCTATATGGAAGTGACGAACTTTTTACCGTAACCACTGAAGCGGGCAGTTACAATACTAATTTTGAAGGGATAGCCACATTTATTACGCGGCAATCAGAAGACGATCCTAGTCCTGCTATGCTGAGATGGGCACAAGGGTTTACGGATAAAAAAGTATGTCCTACTTGCAACGGTGCGCGTTTAAAGAAAGAGGCACTTTACTTTAAGATTGCTGATAAAAACATTTCTGAAGTGGCGGAAATGGATATTTCTGTTTTGCAGTTTTGGTTTAAAGACATCGAAAAAAAATTAAATAAGAATCAAAACATAATTGCTATCGAGGTTTTAAAAGAGATTAGGGCGCGAATTCAGTTTTTGGTAGAAGTTGGTTTGGACTATGTAACTCTCAACCGTTCTTCTAAGTCCTTAAGTGGTGGCGAGGCGCAACGTATTCGTCTGGCAACGCAAATTGGATCTCAATTAGTTGGTGTTTTATATATTTTAGATGAACCAAGTATTGGTTTACATCAAAGGGATAACGTAAGGCTTATTACCGCATTAAAAAATTTACGGGACGTTGGAAATAGTGTGATTGTTGTGGAGCACGACAAAGATATGATGATGGAAAGCGATTATGTGATTGATATTGGCCCAGGAGCAGGTGTTCACGGTGGTAAGATAGTAGCGGCTTCAACGCCAAAAGAAATGTTGAAGTTTAATACCATGACCGCGAATTACATGACCGGTAAAATGAACATCGAGGTTCCGAAAACGAGAAGAAAAGGAAATGGAAAAAAAATTTCACTCAAAGGTTGCACCGGACATAATTTAAAAAATGTAAGTGTTGATTTCCCTTTGGGAAAATTTATTTGTGTCACAGGAGTGAGTGGAAGTGGAAAAAGCAGTTTAATCAATGAAACGCTCTATCCCTTACTCGCAGAACATTTTTATAATTCAGAAAAAAAATCTTTGCCACATAAGTCAATTCTTGGATTGGATAATGTAGACAAGGTTATAGACATCAACCAATCACCAATTGGCAGAACCCCTCGCAGTAATCCCGCAACATATACCAATGTGTTTTCTGATATCCGTAATTTATTTTCAGAAATTCCAGAAGCTAAAATTCGCGGTTATAAGCCTGGTCGTTTTTCTTTCAATGTAAAAGGTGGACGCTGTGAAACCTGTGGTGGAGCGGGGGTGAAGACAATTGAAATGAATTTTTTACCAGATGTTTATGTAAACTGTGATGTGTGCAATGGCAAACGGTATAATAGGGAAACATTAGAAGTGCGTTTTAAGGGAAAATCCATAAGCGATGTATTAAACATGACTGTTGATCAGGCGTGTGAGTTCTTTGAAAACGTTCCGAATATTTATCGACAGATTAGAACATTACAAGATGTTGGTTTGGGTTATATAACATTGGGTCAGCAGGCTACAACCTTGAGTGGTGGTGAAGCGCAGCGTGTAAAACTATCAACTGAGTTGAGTAAGCGTGATACTGGAAATACATTTTATATTCTTGATGAACCAACAACCGGTTTGCATTTTGAAGATATCCGAATTCTTTTGGGAGTTTTAAATAGACTTGTTGAGAACGGAAATACGGTGTTGGTAATCGAACATAATTTAGACATTATAAAAGTTGCTGATCATATCATAGATCTTGGTCCTGAAGGAGGAAAGGGTGGAGGAGAGGTTCTATTTGCCGGAACTCCTGAAGAATTAGCCAAAGATAAAAAGAGTTATACCGCTCCTTTTTTGAAGAAAGAGTTAGCATTGAAGAGGTAATCCCTTTAGTTTTCGTTTTTTTGAACCTTTAAACGGGTCTAAAAGACTTCCACCTATGTGTTCTTATATTTCTTATGTGGTTTATTAAAGGATAGAAAGACAACTAGATTTTCCGCATCACCATCAAGCCATCTCGTAATGGTAACAGTACATTTGAAACTCTTGAATCGTTATTTACTTTTTGATTAAAATCGTGAATGATTTGTGTATCCGCATCTTTTTTTTCATCCAACACTTTTCCACTCCAAAGTACATTATCGACAATAATTAATCCACCAGAATTTACTTTATCTATTATAAGATCATAATAATTTGGGTAGTTTTTTTTATCCGCATCAATAAATACCAGATCAAACTTTTGTTTCAGTTCGGGAATTATTTTTTGAGCATCCCCTTCCACTAATTCAATTTTATTTTTAAAGGGAGACTGATCAATAAATTTTTTTGCAAACACATTGGTTTCTTCGTTTGGATCAAGGGTGATTAGTTTGCCATTTTCTTTTAGACCTTCAGCAAGGCAAAGGGCTGAATAACCTGTGTAGGTGCCAATTTCAAGAATAAAAGTAGGTTGTTGTAATGTAGACAGAAAACTTAAAAAGCGTCCTTGTAAATGGCCGCTTAACATCCGTGGACTACCTATTTTTAAGTGCGTTTCACGATTAAGTTTTTTTAATAGATCGCTTTCTGGCTCAGTAAAATTTTCGCAATAATGTAGAAGCTCTTCCGTAATAAATTCCATCTTGCTAATATAATTTTTTAGTTTAATCTTTTGTTAATGATCTTACTTACGTTTCCAAAAACCTGACCTGGAGAAAATTTCCGCCAATCAAAATCATCAAGTTCACCACCAGAAATAAAAAAATAATCTAACCCTGCTTGTTTAAATTCCTTTAGTACATGATCTCTGAAATTAAGAAGTACTATCCAACCATCATCACCATTTTCATCAAACCATTCTTCGTAATAGCTGTCATCACTTTGATGAAAATTAAGAACGTTTTCTCCAACGAGAATATATTTATTAATCCCATGAAAATTAAGTTCGTCAATGATATCACGTTTTAATATCATAATGTCGTTTGTGATGGCATCATTCCATTCACCAATAAGTTCTATGATTGCATATTTTTCATCATAATCGGTAAACAAAATTTTTATGTAAAGCGTTTCGCTTCCAATATCATCCCACTGCGGGTGGATATAAAAATTATAAATAGTATTTGTGAATTCAAACTCGCTATATTCCCGCCCATAGAAAGGAGATTCGGGGTCTTCAGAGGCAACATAAAGATGCTGCCAGTTATAGAAAGGTTCAATTGAATGCACGGGTAAATTTACAATTAATGAATCTATAACGAAAGAAATCGTTGAGACTTATCAGTAATTTTTCGTGATTTGTCTTGGCAAAAAAAGAACAGGTCTGAATTAAAATGTAAAAAGTAGATTATTGATTTCCTCTACTGAAAGGCATTTTTTTAGTGATTTCTATTTTCAAGGCTTCGCGAACTGTTTCCAGTGCGGTAAGCAAAATAATACGAACATCCATTCCAGTGGTTGCGTGTTCTACGTAATATAAATCCCATTGTAAACGTTTGTAAATAGACCGTATATTAGGTGTTGGCCCTCTAAAACCATTAATTTGAGCAAGGCCTGTAATTCCAGGTTCAACAAGGTACCGGTTATAATAGCCAGGGAAAATTTCGGCAAAGTATTCAGAATCTTTAAGCATATGAGGACGAGGCCCAACAATAGACATATCTCCAATAAGTACGTTTATAAACTGAGGTAACTCATCGAGGTTCGACATGCGAAGAAATTTTCCCATACGGGTAATACGTGGGTCGTTAATAGCTGCCTGAAGATCGTTTGCAGTTTTATTAACTTGCATGGTGCGAAGTTTAAAGCAGTTAAATGTTTTGCCTCTATAACCGGTGCGTTTCTGTTTGAAAAAGATAGGCCCTCTTGAGTCCAGTTTAATGAGTATGGCAAGAATAGGCATTAGCCAACTTAGAATTAAAAGCACAATAATTAGAGAAAAGAAAATGTCGATACTCCGTTTAACAATAAGAAAACTTCTTCTTCTATTTTCAACGGCTTCGGCTAATTGCTCATTGTGTTCTAGCGTGAAAACGTCTTTGTCAAATATGGCACTGTTTTGAGTCAACTATTAATGTAATGGTGGGTAAAAATACTATAAAATTACGGGTAGCCCTTTCTCCAATTTAAAACTAAATGCCAAATTACCTTAATTATAACTTTTAAAAATAGTTTAAAAATAATAAGAGAATTAATATTTATGCAATAGTATTGAACAAGTTATTATTAGATAGACAACTAAATTAAACTTGCTTATTCCATCTGCAATAAAGATATTTATGGTATTTTTGATAAATATTCTTAACGATATAATGCTATTTTTGTACAACAATGTTAATGTAAGTCATTTATTAACAACAATTTAAGTAAAAAAAGTAAATGAAGATATTAATAACCGGTGGAGCAGGGTTTGTTGGCTCATCATTATCTATACAACTAAAAAAAAAATACCCTAATTATTCAATTGTTGCTTTTGATAATTTAAAACGGAGGGGTTCTGAATTAAGTTTAGTGGATTTTAAAAAAATTGGTGTAGATTTTATTCATGGCGATATTCGCAATCTTGAAGATATTAATTCGCTTGGGGAGTTTGATGTTTTAATTGAGGCATCGGCGGAACCTTCGGTGATGGCGGGTTTAAATTCCGATCCAACTTACGTGATTAATAACAATCTTTTTGGGTCTATAAATTGCTTTAATGCCTGTTTAAAAAATAAAGCCAAATTAATTTTTCTTTCAACTAGTCGTGTATACCCAATAAATAGAATTGAAAATGCTGATTTTGAGGATGAAGAAACACGTTTTTCATTCACCGATAAACAAACTGAAAAAGGAATTTCTAAGCAGGGTATTTCTGAAGATTTAAGTCTTCAAGGATCAAGATCATTTTATGGAACTACAAAACTAGCATCTGAACTTTTTATTCAGGAGTACGCTGCATTTTATAATCTGCAAGCAGCGATTACGCGATTTGGGGTAATTGCTGGACCTAGACAAATGGGTAAAACAGATCAAGGTATTGCAACTCTTTGGATGGCCAAACATTTCTGGAACCAATCTTTGAAATATATTGGCTATGGTGGTTTTGGGAAACAAGTAAGAGACTTACTTCATATTGATGATTTGGTAGAATTGATCGATTTACAAATTCACTCCATAGAAAAATTTAATGATAAAGTATACAATGTTGGTGGCGGTTTGGCTGGAAGTGCTTCTTTGCTTGAAATGAGTGGTATTTGCTCTCAAATTACAGGAAATAAAATTAAGATAGAGAGCGAAATCCAAAACCGTCCGGCAGATCTCAGAATTTTTGTTACTGATAATAGTAAAATTGAAAAGGAATTAGGGTGGAAACCAAAAAAAAATGTTGAAATGATTTTCTCAGATATTTTTAGTTGGATCAAAACAAATGAAGAGCAACTAAAATTAATTCTTAAATAATGATTGTTTTAGAAAATTTCTATAAGCTAATTAAGAAGAAAGAATTTTTAGGGTGTATTATTGCTCTTTTGTGTTCGTTTATTTTATTTCCTACCTTTTTCAATGTTGGAGTGTATCCTTTATCATCATTGGGTCCTTCTTGGTATTCTTTAGATCCTTCTTGGCAATTAACTCTTAATAAGGTTAATTTAGAAAATTTAGTTTGGGGTGAAGATTTCGCATTTACGTATGGGCCACTTTCTTATTTTTCAACAAGAATTGCGTGGGGAGTTAATAAATTTCATTTTATTCTCTTTGATCTTTTCGTTTTATTTAATTTTCTCTATATTTTTTATACAAGTTACTTAAAAAGCAATAACACAAGAATTACAACCCTCCTTATCTTTGCTACTACACTTTTGTTACCGAATCATTTTGGTTCTGGAATAGCTCTTATTCTTACAGCTTTTTTAATTTTTTGGATTAGGCTTAGTTTAAATGAAAACAAGCCTTTGTTTTATTTTATACAAATTGTACTTGTTGTTTTGACTTTTTTTATAAAATTCAATACTGGGCTTGTTTCATTTGTATTCTTTTTTGCTGGATTAATTTATAGATTAATTTATGCCAAGGATAATAAATTGCTAATCGCGTCATATTTTGTTAGTCCATTTATTTTTATTTTTATTTTATCTAAAGTATTGCATGTTTCCATAAAGGCTTACCTAATGGCTGGAATGGAAATGGTTAGCGGTTACAACGAAATTATGTGCTTAAATGAAAATTATGTAAATGAATTTAGATTTTCATTAGTTATTATTTTTAGTGCTTTATCAGTTCTTCTTTTAAAAGCTTTTAAAGAAAAAAGCTATTTGTTTAGAAACTTGATCGTGCTTTTTTTATTTTCTTCGACTATTTATATTATTTATAAACAGGCATTTACGCGACAGGACATTCAACACATACTTGAGTTTTACAAGTATGTGTTGTTATTTATACTATGTTTACAAGACTTTCATTTTAGCGAAACAGGAAAAAACTCCAACGTTGTTATAATTTCAATAGTTTTTATCGCGATATTTTTTGCTAAGAAAAGAGAGGATCATCTTCTTAATTTAATGAGTAGAATAACGAAGGTTGAATATTTTACAGGTGCATTGAACCATAGCGACACCGCAGGTATTTTTATGAGCGGAATTTACAATAAGTTTCCAGAACGTGTCATTACTAAAGTCGGCAATGATAAGGTAGATGCTTATCCTTGGAACACGCAAAGTTTGATTGAAAACAAACTAAACTTTTTTCCGCGTCCAACTTTTCAATCCTATACGGCCTACACGCCATATTTAGAAAATTTAAATTTTGAATACTATAATTCTGAGAAGGCACCAAAATTTGTTTTTTATGAATACGATGCCATTGATTCGCGTTATCCTTTATTTGATGAACCTAAGATGAATCTGGTTTTATTGAAGAACTACCAATGTATTGATACATTTGGGTTTTCAGGCCGACCCGTTTTGTTATTGGAAAAAATAAAAAACGAAAAAGTATCTCTTGAAAAAATACGTGAATACCAAATAGATACCAACACTGTTATTGTGCCTCAATCTAATGTTTACTATGAGTTGTTTATTTCTAGCACTTTAAAAGGTAAATTAGTTTCGATTCTTCATCAAGCGCCTGCTGTTTATTTAGTGATACGGACTAAGAATGGTGACGAGAGGCGCTACAAAACCTCAAAGAAGTTATTAGAATCTGGGATCTTTTTGAATAGAACTCTTAATTCCACCCTCGATTTTTATAAAGAAATTGGAAAGGACAGCACTCAGGTAAATACTGAGATAGAAAGCTATCATTTAAAGGTAGATGGCCCAGCGTTATTTAAAAATGAAATTAAAATAATAGAATATAAAATTAATTAAGGATGAATATATGTATTGTTACCGGATCTTCCGGATTGATTGGGAGTGAATCCGTTTCGTTTTTTTCTTCTAAATTTGATAAAATTATTGGCATCGATAATAACATGCGCGCAGTGTTTTTTGGAAAAGATGCATCAACCGAATGGAATACTAAACGGTTAGTCGATTCCACCGCCAATTTTGAACACCATGCTCTTGATATAAGGGATATGGATGGTCTTAATAAATTGTTTGCAAAGTATAACACAGATATTAAATTGATAGTACATGCAGCGGCGCAACCTAGTCACGATTGGGCGGCAAGAGAGCCTATTACCGATTTTACAGTAAACGCAAACGGTACATTAAATATGCTTGAAGCAGCACGATTGCATTGTCCTAAAGCGACATTTATTTTCACCTCTACTAATAAAGTATATGGTGATACTCCGAATTACTTGCCTTTGGTTGAATTAGAAAAAAGATGGGAGATTGACACGAAACATCCTTATTACAAAGAAGGAATAGATGAATTTATGAGTATTGATCAAACCAAGCATTCATTGTTTGGTGCGTCAAAAGTTGCTGCCGATGTTCTTGTTCAGGAGTATGGTAAATATTTTGAAATGAATACAGGTGTTTTTAGAGGAGGTTGTTTAACTGGCCCAAATCATTCAGGTACTCAGTTGCACGGTTTTCTTTCGTATTTAATGAAATGCGCCATAACAGGAGATAAATACACCGTTTTTGGATACCATGGCAAACAGGTAAGAGATAATATTCATAGTTGGGATCTGGTAAATATGTTTTGGCATTTTTATCAAAATCCGAAAAAAGGCGAGGTTTATAATGCCGGAGGCGGAAGGCATTCTAATTGCTCGATGGCAGAAGCTATTGATTTGTGTGAAAAAATAACTGGCAAAAAAATGAATTATGAATATACTGAGGCGAATAGAATTGGAGATCATATATGGTGGATAAGTGATCTTACAAAGTTTAAAAAGGATTATCCGGAATGGACGTGGAAGTACGATATTAATGATATTCTTACGCAAATTCATTCAAATATGTCTCAAAGACAACTCTAATTAAAGCCGAATTAAAAACAAGTAAATGGGGATAAGAACCAGAGTTATACAACTTTTAATTGATATCAATGAGAGGATTATTTTTTATCCTAAGCTAAAAAAGTTCTATACCGAGAAACTTAAAACTGATAGTATTACGATAATGGATGTTGGAAGTAATAAAGGACAAAGTATAGATTTTTTTTTAAATTTAGATTCAAAGGCTTCTATTTATGGATTTGAACCGAATAGAAATCTTTATCTGAATTTGGTTAAAAAGTACGACCACAACAAAAACATTCATTTAAATAATTATGGGATTAGTAACAAAGCCAGTATGTTACTTTTTCATGAAAATGTTTTGGATGAAACATCCTCATTTGAAGAATTAAATTATGATTCTGCTTATCTTGAAAGAAAAGCAAAAATTTTGGGTGTTGAGAAAAAAGGGTTGATTAAAAAATCTTATGAAGTAAAAGTAAAGGCTTTGGGCGATTTTTTAGCGGGTAAACAAAATCTATTTTTTGATGTGCTAAAGATTGATGTAGAAGGACATGAGTGGCAATGTTTAAAAGGTTTGTTTAGGAAAAAAAATGAGAATTATCCTATTAGGTTTATTCAGATAGAAAGTCATAACGATGATATGTACAAGAATTCTAACGGTGATAAAGTGTTAGGGCTTTTAAACGAAAACGGTTTTTTTGAGGTTGCTAGATTCAAACACGGATTTGGTGATTTTTATGAAATTATATTTGAAAATAAAAAAAATAAATGAAATTAAGTATTGTAATACCAGCCTACAACGAGGAAGAGTCGATTACTGAAACAATTGAAAAGATTGAAGAGGCTTTTAAGAACGTGAAAATTGATCACGAAATCTTTGTGGTGAATGATAATTCAAAAGACAATACTATAAAAGTTTTGGAAGGTCTTTCAAAACAATACCCTTCTCTGCGTTATGAAACCAATATGGGGCCAAATGGTTTTGGTTTTGCTGTGCGTTTTGGTTTAGAAAGGTATTCGGGAGACTGTGTGGCCGTTATGATGGCTGATTTATCAGATTCTCCCTACGATCTTATAAAGTTTTATACTACCATGTTAGAAGGTAATTATGATTGTGTGTTTGGTAGCAGGTTTATGAAAGGTGGAAAACTAATTGATTACCCTTGGTTAAAAAAAATAATTAATAGAATTGCAAACCGTATTATTCAAATCGTAATGCGTATTAAGTACAATGATACAACTAATGCCTTTAAACTTTATAAAAGGCATACTATTGACGGAATAAAACCTTTTTTATCGCCACATTTTAACCTTACGATTGAATTACCCCTTAAAGCAATTATCAGAGGATATTCTTATGCGGTTGTACCAAATAGCTGGACTAACAGGAAGTACGGGGAATCTAAATTAAAAATGCGGGAAATGGGCAGCCGATATTTTTTTATTCTTATGTATTGTTTTATTGAAAAGTATTTTTCGAGAGGCGATTTTAATAAGAAGTGGTAGAAAAAGAAGTTGCCTGCAATCATTTATTAACTTTCAATTAAATTTATAGTATGAGCATTCGAAGTGTAGCTAAATTTTTAAAGTTGAAGCAATTAAGTTCAAAATTTAATTTTAATGCATCACTTTATTTAAACAATAAAAAATTCAAGATTCCAATCATAAAGAATTTGGGTTTATTAAATCTTAAAGTTAAAGAAGATTGGTTTTTTAATTTTTTAAAAGATCTGAAATTGCCTTCCGATACTTCATTTATTGATGTAGGGGTTAATGTGGGACAAACCTTGCTAACATTCAGAAGCTTGTATAACAATCCTTATTATGGTTTTGAGCCCAATCCAAGCTGTGTTTTTTACCTCCATAATTTAATGGAAGTAAATGGGATGTTGAATACACATATACTTCCTATAGGTTTATCTTCAGAAAACAGTTTGGGAAGATTTTATCTTAAAAATGAAGTTGATTCTGCTGGTACTATTGTTAAAGATCTTCGACCTGATTATTACGAAACCGAAAAGATTAGTTACGTGCCTCTTTTTACGTTTGAAACCGTTGGTTTAAATGAAATAAAACCTATTTCACTTATTAAAATTGATGTAGAAGGTGCAGAATTGGAGGTAATAACGGGGTTGATTAATACAATTAAGAAACACCAACCTCTTATAATTTGTGAAGTGCTTGACTGTCATTCTGAAAGTAGCATACAAGCTATGCAAGAAAGAGCCACTAAATTGTTCGCTTTGATACAAACATGCGGGTATACTGTATACCGCATAATACATAAAACTAAACTAGAATTAGAAGAAGTTAAACAAATAAAACTTAAACTTTGGGAGCCCTCAAGCTTCGATCTTAACGATTATTTGTTTGTTCCTGGCAATGCTAAAAAACCTTTTTAAATTCAAACCAATTATTTCTTCCTGATAACACTTTTTATTAAGTATTTCAAAGCTTGCTTTTTTTCAACTTTACCTTCTGAGATGTTTTTTAGAGTGTTGTAGTAGATGTCTAAAAGTTCAGGATGAACAAGTTTACGAATTGGTTTGTTTTCTTTTGAGTAAAATGGACTTTTTGGTCCAGTAACTAAAAACATATTTTGTTTGTACCAATAATCAACTTGATTGTGTTCCCAAAAAAGCTCGCGTAAAGAATCATGAGAGGTGTACCCATGTTTTAAGAATAAGTTTTGCCAATATTCAGGCCATTGTTCATTTATATGATTTTGCCCGCCCTGTTGCGGAATAGCTGCCGAAAAAATTATGGTTTGACTTAAGTTACAGAGACTTTTTACGAAATTTTCAGCGCTTTTTTCAGAAATGTGTTCCGCTACTTCCAAAGAAATTGCAAGGTCAAATGTTTTATCGCTTTTTATTTCTTTTTCCAAATCTGCAATAACAATTTTACTCTTGTCAATAGCAATTTTTGAAAGATCTAAATGAGAGCCGTCGTAACCTAAAATATCATTAACGCCATGATCTTCAAATACTTTTAGCCATGTGCCAAGTCCGCAGCCTATATCAACAACACTTTTTGGTGAATACAGGTTAATAAATTGAGGAACAACAATTGTGGCGGCTTTAGTATTATGCTCCTCAGGAATATGAATGTATTTTATTTTTGCCATTTTATTAAAAACTCTTTTGTGTAATTAGGTAATAGTTGTTACAGAATTTTTTCATATCCGAACGTTGGTCTACTTCAAAACTCGCTACAATATTACTCTTTTTTATCAAACTTAAATGTCTAAATTTAAAGTTTGGTAAATAGTTATTGTAAAATGTTTGAAACGGGATTTGGAAAAAAAAAGATAGTAAAAGATATTTCGGCTAACACGCTACAAACATTTATCACTCAGTTATTTGGGCTAGTTATTTTCTATTTTACTTCCCGATATTTAGCTAAAGAAGATTTTGGGGAATACAATTGGTCGATGGCAGTTGGAACTACAATTATAACCATTGCCTCGCTAGGTTTGGATGTGGTTTTTATTAAACGAATAGCCCTAAATGAGAATATTCTTGTTATAAGCGGCATTCATTTTTTTCACACACTTTTGGTAGGGATCTTATTTAGCGTACTAGTTTTGCTAATTCAGAGTATTTTTCCATCATTTAAGCACTATCATCCTCTTTTTTTCATAGTTTTTGTGCACCTTTCACTCATAAATATCAGTAATTCCTTCCGTTTGTGTTTAATTGGACTTGAAACGTATAAGTCTCTGGCAGTAACGGCTTTAATCACAAATGTATTTAAGTTTGTTATTATTTTGGGGCTTTATTTTATTCGTTATTTTACAATAACAAACGTAGTATACGCTTTTATAATTTCAACAACTTTGGAACTTGTTTTAGGGTATTTTTTCGTGTCGCGGAGGGTATCTGCTAAAATAAAGCCGGTATTAAAAGTTAAGGAGTATAAGTATTTTATTATTGAATCTTTACCACAACTTGGCGTTGTTTTCTTTGACTCGGCTCTCGCAAGAATTGATTGGATTTTACTTGGTATAATAAGTACTGCAAGTATTACAGCAGAATATAGTTTTGCTTATAGGATGTATGAATCTTCAAAATTGCCTTTGATAATTATCTCACCCATTTTACTTACTCGATTTACCAAACTACTGCGAAGGGGAGGAAAAGTGGAAGATAAAAATATAAAGGATATTCAGCTATTTTATAAAGTAGAGCTTTTTATTGTGATGCTCATTCCAATTGTTTTGGTTTGTTCTTGGGCTCCACTGATAGATTATTTCACGAACAATAAGTATGGACAGGTTAACACACTTAATTATATACTTTTAGCGGGTTGTGTGCCACTTCATTGTGTAAGTAATTTTTTATGGAGTATTGGTTTTGCGCAAGGCCAATTAAAGACAATTATGTACATTACTATTGCTGTTGCTCTTATAAATTTTGGTTTAAATTATTTCTTAATTCCATTTTATGGTAGTAATGGAGCTGCTATTGCGTTTCTTGCTTCTACAGTTATTCAAACATTATTGTATGTGAAGTATATGGATCAAAAGATTATCAAACTAAATGTTAAGGTGACCATTATTGCTTTTATAAACGCTGTTGCATCCATTTTGATTGCAAAATCTCTGACAAATAATATTATATTTGTTACTGTTTTAGCGCTTGTTATTAGTGTTGTTATAGGGATTCTTACCAGACAATTAAACATAAAAGAAATCAAAACAATTTTAGTAAAAACGGAATAGTTAATGGAACAAAAGATAAGTATTATCATAAAAACATTTGAAAGACCTAAGTCACTTAAGAAATTATTACTTTCAATTAGAAATACTGGTTATTCGTTTCCTATTATTATTGTTGATGATAGTAAAGTTGATTCTGGGAAGGAAATTAAAGAATTATTCCCTGATTTAAATATAAAATATATCCCAATTGCTTTCGATTCAGGCTTGTCGAAAGGCAGAAATGTCCTTCTTAGTATGTTAACTACACCTTATTTTTTGCTCTGTGACGATGATTTTGTTCTAGATAAAAGATCGGATGTAGGAAAAGCATTTAATTGTATTGTAGAGAATAATTTTGATATTGTTGGTGGCGATTTTTACAATTACGTAACCGTTTCTAATTTAAAACGATTAGTAAAGTTGATTGTTAGTGAACCAAAAAAACTAAAAAGGTACATTTTTAATCAATACGAAACTAGTAGATATATTGGCAATTTTGTTATTAACGCGGATGAATGCAAATTGTTGATTTCTCATAAAAAACCAATTACCTCGCCACATAGGTGCGACATTGTTAATAATTTTTTTATTGCCAATACTGAGTCGATTAGAAAAATTGGTGGTTGGGATGACGAACTTAAGTTGGGTGAACACGAAGATTTTTTTCTGCGTGCGAAACAAAATGGTTTAAATGTTGCTTATTTGGATGGTTTTGGAACTGGACATTTTCCGATTATCAAATCGAATTATAAAAAGTTTAGATTCAGGGCAAGTCAATACAAAACTATTTTCGCAAAAAAACACAACTTTAAATATTATTCTGAAATACTTGTAGATAACAATGTAGTTCTCTTTGAGATTAAATGAATATTATAAAAGCTATTACCACGTAATTTTCTATGAACCTAAGATTTTCACATCAAATAAAAAACAAGATTTCCAATTTTGGAAAATCAACTGATTTGGTGTTACTGGTATTCCTGATTTTAGTACTTAATGTTAGCCTAATAGTTAAATTGGTAGGGATAATTTTTATTTACTTTTTACGGCCAAATTTCAAATTTGAATTTAGAAAGGGGCGGTTGCCATTATTTTACCCGCTCATTATATTCCTCTCACTAATCCAAATTGCAATCTTTTTTAATAACGACATAAAAGGTAATGTTGTGCACCTGTTGGGATTAGCTTTTTGGACGGCGTCTTTGTTGGTAATACATCAGCTTAGAAGAGCTTCCGAAATCCAAGACATTAAAAAGGTCGAGAAGGCGATAAGCTATTTTTTTATAATCAATGCTATTGTCTGTTTATATGAACTCATAAAAATTATGTTTGAAGTTAATACTATGAACCCATATTCTTTTGATGGATTTAACTACAAGTACTCAGCTTCAACAGGTGACTACATTAAAGGTGTAATGTTTGATATAAGTACTGCGAATATGATAGTTAATTCGTTTGGAATTTTCTATTTTCTTTATCAAAGAAAATATTTGTTATCCTTTGTCTGTCACGTCGTGGCAATTTATACAACTAGTAATTTAGGTAATTTTATTTTAGTGTTGTTTTTTGTATCTGTTTTAATTTTAGACGCATCTAAATTTCATAAAAGCTTAATTCTTTGTTATTTGACGTTTGCTGTAATTTTTATAATTAAAATATCTCCTTCAAATCTTCATTATTTAAATGTAAAAGCCAAAGACCTTTTGCATTTAAACGAAAAACCCATAACAACTCATTGGCACGATAATTCTGAAAAGGATCATTTAATTAGCGATTATGTCAAGCAAAAAAAGGGAGATCTGATACTGAAAAAAACTAGCAAGGAATTAGTTAATAATTTAATTATTGAGAAGAAGAAATTAGAAATAGAAAAACAGTTATCGGAGGATATTTCTGCGATAAAAGAACGAAATGAAAATAGGAACCACTTTGTATTATTATATAATTCGCTTTATGCTGATACTTCGGAATATTTGTATAAAAACTATTACGGTGTGATGCCCGGTAAGTATCTGTCGTTTGTTGAAACATTTAATTTTTCAAAAAGGAATACTTTAAATTTTCTAGTTGGAGCTGGTGCTGGAAATTTTTCTTCAAAACTGGCTTATAAGGCAACAAACATGGGATTTACAGGGAGATATTTTGAAAACTTAAAATACATATCGCCTGAATTTAAAGATAATCATTTAAAATTGTCGTTGAGTTATTTTGTTCAATCACCAGACGAGCATTCCATAATTAATTTCCCAAACTCAGTATTTAATCAGCTGCTTGGAGAATACGGTGTAATTGGTATTTTTCTTTTTTTCGCCTTCTATGTTGTTTTCTATTTAAAAAGATTTAAAAGACTAACATTTGGGAAAATTATTTTACCAATGTGTTTATTCTTTTTAATTACCGACTATTGGTTTGAGTCATTTACGATTGTTGTTATTTTTGAGTTAATGATGTTCATTGATATTGCAAAAAGTGGAAAAACAAAACAATCCCTAGATGAGTAAGAGCATACCTATAACAGCGCTAATGCCTGTTTATAATGGCGAAAAATATTTAAGAGATGCAATTGACAGCGTTCTTGGTCAAACCTTTAAAAATTTCGAGTTTTTAATTATTAACGATGGCTCTACCGATAATACTGAAAATATTATTAGGTCTTATAATGATGAACGAATTAAATTAATAAACAGAGTTAATGGTGGAGTTTCGAGCGCCTTAAATACAGGATTGGAAAGTGCAAGTGGTAAATACGTAGCAAGAGTAGATGCAGATGACATTTGCTATCCGACACGGTTTATGGAGCAGTATGAGTTCATGATCGCAAATCCCCAATATGTATTAATTGGTTCTGATGCCGAGTATATTAATTTACACGGAGATTTTATTTTTAATTATTCCTGTAACGGTCATACAAATGAAGAAATTGAAAAACGGATCTATGATAGGAACCCTTTTATTCACAGTGTAGTTTTTTTTTTAAAGAAAGAAATTCTTGAATGTGGTGGTTATGATCCTGATGCCCATACTTTTGAAGATCATTTACTGTGGATTAAAGTTCTTAAAAAGGGTAAAGTTTGTAACTTCCCAAAACCGCTTGTAAAAGTGAGGCTAAACCCTGAATCTGTAACAACCGATGAACGAGTTAGAGGAAAACGTTTTTTAGAACTAAGAAAGAACATATTATTAAGCAATAAACCAATTTCAAAGGAAGACGAAAGGGAGTTGAGTAATATTATTAAAAACCAAAACTCTATTAAAATTAAAAAATACGGTTACCATATGTTTGTGTCCAAAAAATATCTATGGAATAATTATCAACCAAAATTAGCTCAAGAACATTTAATTAAAGCTATAAAATTAAAACCTGTAGACTATTATTCATATGCCTTACTGTTTATTTCCTTCCTCCCTAAAAGAGTTATAAGTTCGCTTTATTCATTTATAAAATAGTCTTTTGTCACGCAAAAAAAAAATATTATTCATAATGCAACTGCCACCTCCAATACACGGTGTGTCAGTGATGAATAAAATAATAAAAGAAAGCAAACTAATAAACGATTCATTTGAATGCGATTATATTAATTTGGCAACAGCTAAGAACATTAATGATCTTCAAAAAGGATTCGTTTATAAATATTTTTTAACGGTAGGAATAGCATTCAGAGCCATTTATAAAATGATGTTTAATCGTTACGATTATGTTTATATTACAGTTTTTCCCTGGGGTTTTGCTTTTATTAAAGACTCTTTAATTGTTCTGATTGCAAGAATATTTAGATTAAAACCTATATTGCACCTTCATACACATGGATTTAAAAGGTCGGCCGAAAAGTCTCAATTTAGAAAAAAATTATACAAATACGTTTTTAAAAATGTGGAGGTTATCTGCCTTTCGCCTTTTTTAATTGAGGATATTGAGTTAATCTATAGTGGTGCTGTTTATATTCTGCCGAATGGTATCCCACAAGTTAATTTCGAAAATAATTACAAAGTAACCCAAGGTCCAGTAAAACTCTTATATCTTTCAAATCTTATAAAGGGTAAAGGCATTTTATTATTGATTAATGCTATCGAGAAATTAGTTGAAAGTGGTTATACCATTAAACTTCGGGTTGTAGGATCTGAAGGTGACTTAAGTTATTTGGATTTAGAAAAATTGATTAAAGAGAAAAAACTCAAAGAAGTCATTGAGCTAATTGGACCAAAGTTTGGGGAAGAAAAGTATGCCGAGTTTAGAAATGCAGATGTTTTCATTTTACCGAGTAATTATGATACATTTGGTTTAGTTCTTCTGGAGGCAATGCAATTTGGAGTGCCGTGTATATCTACGAATATAGGTGGTATTCCTGATGTGCTTGGTGAAGGGAGGGGGGTAATTATGAATGAAATAAGTTCAGACGCAGTGTATTTGGCGGTTAAACAGTTGTTAGATAACCCTGAGAAACGGAATAGTATGAGTAGTTTAGGCTACAAATATTATATTTCTCACTTTACTGTAAATGTTTTTGAGAAAAAATTATTTAATATTTTAGATCGAAGAGCCGATCAGATTGATGAACGTCTTATAAAAAACGGAATATGAAAATAGCTATAATAGGTACTCGTGGTATTCCAAATAATTATGGTGGTTTTGAGCAGTTGGCAGAATACCTTTCGCTTGGCTTAATTGAACATGGACATTCTGTTTTTGTATATAACTCTCACAAGCACGTTTACCAGGAAAAAGTTTGGAAAGGTGTGAATATCATCCATCAATATGATCCAGAAAAGACATTAGGAACTATTGGTCAGTTTATTTATGATTTTAAATGCATTGTAAATACACGTAAACATAAATTTGATGTTATCCTTAATTTGGGATACACGAGTAGCTCAGTTTGGATGCATTTGTTTCCTAAAAACAGCTACTTAGTTACTAATATGGATGGGCTAGAATGGAAAAGGAGCAAGTATAGTAAAAATGTTCAACGATTTTTAAAGTATGCAGAAAGCTTGGCGGTGAAAATGAGTGACGATTTAATAGCCGATTCAATGGCAATAAAGGAGTATTTACAAAACACTTATAAAGTTGACTCAAAATATGTTGCTTATGGTGCTGATCTTTTTGATATGCCAGATGTAAGCATTCTTAACCGTCTTAAAATACTACCTTATTCATACAATATGCTTATTGCTCGAATGGAACCAGAGAATAACATTGAAATGATATTGGACGGGGTACATGAAGCAAAATCAAATCACTCTTTTTTAGTGATAGGAAACTATAAAAATAAATTTGGCACCTATTTAAAAGAAAAATATAGACTAGACGAACGTATAGTTTTTATGGGACCAATTTATGAAATAGAAATAGTAAATAATTTAAGGTTTTATTCGAATTTTTATTTCCATGGACATTCTGTTGGAGGAACTAACCCTTCATTAATAGAGGCAATGGGATGTCATTGTTTAATTGCTGCGCATGACAATGTTTTTAATCGAAGTGTTCTTCTACAGAATGCATTTTATTTTAAAGAAGTAAATGATGTTCGTTCAATCATTGAAATAAAAGAAAATAAAACTGAAATAAACAAAGACTTTGTCAAAATTAATTATGAGAAAGTTAAAAGTGATTATAGTTGGAAAAAAATAGTACAAATCTATGAACAAATATTAACCTCAAATGCTAAGTCTTAAAAATCAAGATACTGTCTTTATAAATGAGGAGGATAAGAATGATGACTTAAAACTAATAGTTTTATTAATCTTAACATTTTCTTTGCCCTACGACTTATTCTATTCTTCAATCCTATTTATTACATTTTGTGCTTTAACATTACTGAACTTAAAAAAAAGTTATCTAAAGCGCATTCCAAAACAGTTTTGGGTTTTTCAGGGGATTTATTTTTTAGGTGTGATAGGTTATTTTTATTCATTGCATAAAAGCGACGCAGGATTTTTGCTTGAACGACAGTTGACAATTTTTTTAATGCCAATTATTATTCCAATTTCAATAAAGATAACGAGTGAAAGATTAAAAAAAATGTTAGAAGTTTTAACAATAAGCTGTCTCATTGCTATTATTTATTTGTTCATAAATATGTCTTATACTATTTATACGGTTCTTCATTTGCCATTTGTAAAAACTGTTTTCTCTGGAGCTTTTTTCAACCATCAGTTTTCTAGACCCTTAGATATTCACGCTGGTTACTTGTCACTTTATGTTGCTTTATCAATTATCTATCTCGTTACATTTACTATTAAACAAAAATTCGGATTAAAAATTATTATAGCATCTATTTGTCTTGTGATTTTATTGGCTGGGTTGTTATTTCTTGCATCACGTAATGCCATAATTTCAACATTGTTTGTTTTAATTTTCGTGTTTCCGTTTTATCATGTTACCAACAAATTAAGATATTTAATAGTGTCTACCTTATTGCTTTTTGCGGTTTTTTTCCTCGTGAAAAAGGTACCGTATTTAAACACAAGATTTTCTATTGAATTAATTTCTGAAATTAAATCAACTGGTAATGGCGAATTTATAAATTATAGCGCCACAGAACCACGAATAAAACGTTGGGAATGCGCAATGGATCTTATTAAGGAATCACCGGCTTTTGGTTATGGTACAGGTGATGAGATTGAAATGCTTAAGACTAGGTATGCTATAAAAGGATTATTTATTTCTTACTTAGAGAATTTCAATACTCATAATCAATACCTTTCTTTTTGGGTGAAAAATGGCTTTATTGGGCTTATTATTTTTATTAGTTTGTTTTTTTATTACATCTATCTGGCAATTAAGAATAGAGATTTTATGTACCTATCATTTCTATTGTTATTAATGATAGGTTTTTATACGGAAAATATTTTGGATGCTAATAAAGGAATCTTGTTTTTCGCAATCTTCAATACTTTTTTTGGTTATAGCGCTTTATCCGCAATAAATAAAACCAAAGTGTAAAGCGCTATTATGATGTTTTAATTCTAAAACTTAATTTACCTTATATTTACACCTCATAATATTTAATGAAAACCATAATTACCAGCAACGATAAATCTTTCCTCAATCTTAGTGAATTAAGACGTTATAGTAGCCTGTTAAACAATCTGGCTAAACGTGATTTTTTAGTGCGCTACAAGCAAGCTTTTGCAGGTATTATTTGGGCACTTGTGAAACCGCTCATTAATATTCTGGTATTCGGATATATTGCTAGCAAAATAAATAGCGGACAAGATGCTGCGACTAATTTTGTTTATGTTGCGTCAGCGATGGTTTTGTGGCAACTGTTTTCAAACGTATTTAACGATGTTAGTAATTCTATTGTTGGAAATTCAAATCTCTTTTCAAAAGTGTATTTTCCAAAAATTATAATTCCAATTGGCTCCACACTTGTATGTCTTGTGGATTTCTTAATCTCGCTTATCATTCTTGTGGCTCTTTTCGTAATTACTGGCAAAGACCTTCATTGGCAACTGATTCTAACACCAGTTTTTATTGGACTTACTTTAATTAATGGATTAGGACTCGGACTTTATTTCGCAACCATCAATGTGAAATTCAGAGATATTAAATTTATAGTTCCTGTTATGATTCAATTTGGAATGTATGTAACGCCTGTTATCTTTTCTTCAGCCTATTATTTGGAAAGAATTCCAACGTCCCTGCACTGGTTGTTTTGTCTTAACCCAATGGTTGGTGTTATTGATGGATTTAAGTATTGTTTGTTTGGTGATGTGATTACATACCACTACATCTATTTTTTCCTTTCAATTTTTTCTTCTTTCTTGTTTCTTTTTATTGGAGTTAAGTACTTTTATAAGTTTGAGAGAAACTTTGTTGATTATATTTAGGCTCCTGATTCTAGTCGACCGACCAGTTTTTCTGAAAAAGGATATTCAAATCTTCTGGCAAATAGCTGCGGTGAGCTTTTTAGGGTTTCATAATCTGTCTCATCAAGTACGGCAGGCATATTTCCATGTCTTAATTCCCACACAATGTGTCTTAGATTATCGTTAACAACATGATCTTTAAAAGGTGAATTAAGAATAAGCGTCTGAAAAAAAAATTCCTCAGCACAAAAAGTGAAATTAAATTTTTTTAAAAAGGATGGGTTTTGGTAGATATAATCTTGGATGTATAGACAGCATTCAGAGCTTAAGGTCCACCAAGTAGAACCGCCGAAAAGCTCCAGATTGCCAAGTTTTTTCGCTCTTTTAAGGTTGAGTTTTTTTTGTAAACGAATGCATTTATGGATCAAAAAACCGTAGCGTCCCTTCGCATCTATATAATCATGTAAATTGTAATAATCTACTCTGTCCATTCCTCCGTTTTCCCAGTTAGGTGTTGGAAGTTGGAAAAACTCAAGAAACTGTTTACCGGAATTTTTTGTAAGAAATTCGTCGATTAATAGTGGCGATTTTATCGGAAAATCATGTCCGCTTATTAGATGAATGTATTTGGTTTGCTTATTCTCCAAAGCCATGTTCATGAGCAGAAGAATACTTTTAAGATGGGCCATGCCGCCCCAGTTGGTTTTATAACGACGGCTTAATGCTACGTTTTTGTTTTTTTGAAGGTTTAAAATTTCCTGTTCTGAAAGCCGACTTTTTTTGTCGATATGAATGTAAAAAAAGTAATTTTCATCAAAACAATTAATAATTCGCTGCAAATGATGTACGTTTTTATATGCGGTTATCAAGATGGCCTGCTTCATTTTACGAATTTTGACTGTGCTGCAAATATACCCATTGGTTATTAATAAATAGTGGTTCAAAATATCAGAGCAGACGTGTATTTTAAGTGGTTTAAAACGATTTTTTTATGTTATTTTTAAAGATTATTAAGTGCCAAGGATTTAGAATCAATAGCGCTTAAATAAGCTAAAACATAGGAAAGGTAAATGAGTGGGGACACCATCATAAAAGTAGAAGGTTTAAGTAAAAAATACTTATTAAATAAAAACAATTCACCTAAAAGCGATACGTTATATAGCGCTCTTTTTAATACGTTTAAAAATGTTCGCAATGTTTCTAAAAAAGGAAATAAAGAAGATTTTTGGGCGCTGCAGGATATTTCTTTTGAAATAGAAAAAGGTGATCGGGTAGGGATCATTGGCAGAAATGGCGCCGGTAAATCAACTTTACTTAAAATTCTGTCGAGGATAACGCCTCCTACTGCTGGTAAAATTGAATATTCAGGCAGAATGGCTTCGTTACTAGAAGTTGGGACAGGTTTTCACGGCGATCTTTCTGGAAGGGAAAATATTTATTTGAATGGGTCTATTTTAGGAATGACCAAACAGGAGATTGATAAAAAGTTTGATGAGATTGTCGATTTTTCGGAAGTAGAAAAGTTTATTGATACGCCAGTTAAAAGATACAGTAGCGGAATGTACGTTCGCCTTGCCTTTGCGGTGGCCGCAAATTTGGAACCAGATATTTTAATAGTTGACGAAGTATTGGCGGTTGGTGATGCGCAGTTTCAAAGAAAGTGCCTTGGGAAAATGGAAGACGTAAGCACCAAAGAAGGTAGAACGATTTTGTTCGTGAGTCACAACATGGGTGCTGTGCAAAATCTTTGCAACAAAGGACTTTTTTTACAAGAAGGTAAAGCAATCAATTACTCCGATATTTCTACCGTTATTAAACAGTATTTAGATTTTGGGAATACGGTTTCTAATTCTGTGTTTACCTTTGAAGACCAAGAAAACTATAAAACTTCCAAAGCTTATTTTACAAAGGTTGAATTAAAAAATAAAAATTCAGAACATACTTCTGACTATCCCGTTGGTGATGCAATTAATTTTCATATTCAATTTGAATCTAGTATTAAACTCGATGGAACCGTCGTGGGACTTGGTATTTTATCAGCCACAGAACTTCCTATTCTTACAACCTGGTCGAAACCCGAGAATTTTAAAGAGGGAATGAATGAGATTATTTTCACTTTCGACGATATTTTTCTAGCGCCTGGTTATTATAAAATCGCGATCGGAATTTCAAGAGGCAACGAGGTTTTGGATTACAACACAAGTACCGTCTTTTTTAATATTTCTGATATTATTAATATTCCAAATGCCGATAGATTAGTAAACACAAACAGTGGCGTATTAATGAACCAGTTAACCTATAAAATCAGTTAATGTTTTTTCCAGACAAAATAAAAAGCATCGCTCCTAGAGATCTTGTTTTGGAAATTGGTCCAGGAAGTGATCCTTTTCACAGGTCGGATGTGCTTTTGGAACTAGACTATAAAAATGAGGCAGATCGGATCAAACAATTTGGTCACTCAGACCCTTTAAAGAGCGAGAAAAAAGTTGTTTTTTACGATGGAACAAAGTTTCCTTTTGAAGATAAGTCTTTTGATTACGTGATATGTTCTCACGTACTAGAACATGTGGTTGATGTTGAGTTTTTTTTATCAGAAATATTTAGGGTGGCTAAGCGTGGCTATTTTGAATACCCTTTGGTTACTTATGATTACCTCTATAATTTTGACGTACACCTTAACTTTTTGAAGTTTAATGGAACTGAACTTTTTTTGATGAAGAAAAATGAAACGACCTTGGACTCTCTTAGACCTTTACAAGCCTTTTTCTTAAAAACATTAGAGAGTGGGTATGGTGATTTTTTATCAAAAATTCCACATTGTTTTTTTGAAGGATTTGAATGGAATAAACCTTTTAACGTAAAAAGAAAAAACGATTTAAATAACTTTATTTCTATGGATTTTGACACGCATTCTTCGCATCAAAGCAACGAACCTTCGATAAAAGGATCTTCGAAGTTACTTTTGCGAGCCATAAAAAATAGAATCAAAAGATAATATGTTTAACAGAGATCAGTATATAAACAGCCCAATCGAGATTGAAAACGAATTACTTTTTCTTTTAAAAAAAGATCAAGTGAAATCGGTATTCGATATTGGTGCATGTGAAGCGGAAGACTCTATTCGTTACTCCCTCTTATTTCCAAACGCTACTATTTATGCCTTTGAACCACGCACAGATAACATTGCAATTGGTAAAGAATCTATAAAAAAATATGAGCGAAAAAACATTGTTCTTGAAAATATTGCTTTAAGTAATGCTAATGGTGTGGCTGAGTTTTTTTTGTCTGAAGGGCGTCCGCAGGATGCTGGAAATGAAGAATGGGATTTTGGAAATAAGTCAAGTTCTTTATTACCTCCATCTGAGGAGATGAAGAAACACACTTCATGGCTAAAATTTGATAAACGTATTGAAGTACAAACCTTGCGACTACAAGATTACGTTTCTTCAAAGTCAATTTCTGAAATCGATTTTGCGCACATTGATGTGCAAGGCGCAGAACTAATGGTTTTGGAAGGAGCAGGTGATTTTTTAAATAAAATTAAACTTATTTGGATGGAAGTAGAGGCAGTCGAACTTTATAGAAATCAGCCACTAAAAAACGACATGGAAGAATTTATGAAAAAAAATAATTTTGTGAATGTGTTAGATACTGTGAATGCAGTGGCCGGCGACCAACTTTATGTCAACACTTCATATTTTGAACCCACTAGCATAAAGGCTTTTAAAAAGACGTTTAAGACTCAGACTCTAAAAGCTAAGATTAGATCTTTCTTTAAAAAATAATTTATTTATGCGTTCACCTATTGAATGAAAACTCAAATATTCAGCTTTCAGTTCTAATGCCTGTTTACAACGCTTCCAGTTTTCTGCGGGAAGCGATTGAGAGCGTTTTGAGTCAAACCTTTGCGGACTTTGAGTTTATTATCATTAACGATGGTTCAACAGACAATTCTCTTGAAGTTATAAAAATTTTTAAAGATCCACGAATTCAGGTCATCCATAACGAAAAAAATCTTGGCATTATTAAGTCGAGGAATATCGGACTGCTTACCGCACGTGGAAAGTATATTGCTAACATGGATGCTGACGATATTTGTTTACAGTCGCGTTTCGAAAAGCAAATGATGTATTTAAACGAACATCCTGATGTTGCTGTTTTAGCGACCAAGCTTGTTTTAATCGATACTAAAGGTGATGAAATTGGTTTGTGGGCAGAGGACAATACCTGCGTTACAGAAGAAGAGATCCTAAGAACATTACCACGCATTAATTGTATTGGGCAACCAACTATTATAATGCGGACAGATGTTGTTCGTGAAATCATGTACAACAAAAAATTTACTTATAACGAGGACTGGGGATTGTGGCTCCATATTTTATCACTGCATAAGAAGATTCATAAATTACCTGAGACACTCCTTAAGTACCGCCAACACCCTTCGAGCACTACTGTTTCGGCTAACAAATTAGGAGTAGAGAAAAAAGTAGTGACTTTTAAATTTAGGTATTTAAGCTATAAAATTTTTCACAACAAATTCCTTTATACAGATAAGCAGGTGCTTTCTTCTTTTTTGAAAGAGAGTTTAAGATATATCCTAAAATGGCTAATGCCCAGAATTTATGGTTTCGGAGCACGGTTAAAGAGTCTTGAAAAACTACGGTATCTAAAACAATTTTTCACGGTGTCTAAACAATTAAAACAGTTTAAAAAACCGGTCGATCATCTGTATTTTTTTCCTTTTTATCATATGGGCGGGGCAGAAAGAGTACACGCTTCCATTCTGGAGGCCGCCAATCAGCCTAATTCCATTACATTTATTACCTCAAAATCAGAAAACTCCGACTTTTTTAATCTGTTTTCGAAACACACAACGCTTGTTGAAATTGATGAACTTACAAAGCTTGGTTTTTCGGAACGGTGGCTACTGAAGAAAATAAAAGGGTTAGTTTCTAGTTCTGAAAATGCTACTGCTGTTGGCTGTAATTCCATGTTTTTTTACCAAGTTGTTCCACACCTTTCTCCAAAAATTAAAGTAGTGGATTTGTTACATGCTTTTGTGCACGATTACGAAAGTGGTCCTGAGAAGTGGAGTCTCGCTTGTGTGAATAGAATTAATGCGAGAGTGGTGATTAATCAAAAAACTAAAGCAGATTTTATTAAGTTATATAAAAAGAATAACATTGTATCAAGTAACGTTTCTAAAATAAAATTCATTTCTAATTATGTTGAATCGCAGAAACCTTTGCCGGTAAAAAGCGAAAGTGTTTTAAACGTAACTTATGTGGGACGGGGCGGGGAAGAGAAACGGGTAAATCTCATTGCTAAATTAGCTAAGAAAGTAACAAGCTCTCATAAGAACATTAAATTTCATTTTGTTGGGAATGTTAAAGACGCCATAAGTCCTGATCTGCACAAGTATTGTATCTTTCATAACGAAGTATCTGATGAGAAACAATTACAAACTATTTACAAAGAAACCCATATTCTAATTATTGCCTCTACTCGCGAAGGATTTCCGATGGTCATTATGGAAGCTATGATGCAGGGTGGAGTGCCTGTGTGCACGAATGTGGGCGGTATTTCTGAACATGTTAAAAATAATGTAAATGGATTTCTTGTTGATTCATTAGAAGAAGGAGCTATCATTAAAGAATTTGAAGAAAAGATTTATGATCTCGATGCAAATAGAAGTGAATTGTCAAAGTTGTCAGAGAGTGCGTACAATTATGCCTTGACACATTTTAATAAAGATATTTTTTTTAAATCTTGGTTTGAATTATTAAATAACCCTTTAAAACAATAACGGTGATCATTGTAAAATTAATGGGAGGTTTGGGAAATCAACTTTTTCAGTATTCAGCTGGAAAGTCTCTGGCATTGAAACACAACACAACTTTAAAACTGGACTTGTCTTTTTTAAATGCTGATCCAAATAATTTACATACAAAACGTAGTTTAGAATTAGAAGCTTTTGATTTAGATTATGAAATTGCAGACGAGTCGGATTTAAAGGCCTATCAAAAAAAGGACCTGTTTTCAAAGCTTGTTAAAAAGTGTTTTCCATTCCTTTCTAATAAATATCGTTTAGTAAACGAAGCCCAGTTTAATTTCAATCAAGATTTTTTTTCTTACCCTAAAAACGTTTATTTAAACGGGTTTTGGCAATCTGAAAAATATTTCAAAAACATTCGTGAGGTATTGCTCAAGGAGATTGTGATCAGGGATGAAATGACTGCACAGTGTAAAGAAATGCGAGATAAAATACGTAATTCTAATTCTGTAAGTTTACATATAAGACGAGGAGACTACGTTACGAATAAAAATGCCAGTTCTTTTCACGGAGTCCTTTCTATGGAGTATTATTCTAAAGCAATTGATCTACTAACAAAAGAATTTAAAGACTTAACGTTTTATGTTTTTTCGGATGATATGGATTGGGTTAAATCCAATTTTAAGATTAAAAACAAAGTAGAATACATAGATTTTAATACGGGTGAAAAAAATTGTTTTGACCTCTATTTAATGAGTTTATGTAAACATAACATTATTGCCAATAGCAGTTTTAGTTGGTGGGGAGCTTGGTTAAATAAGAATGAAGACCAGAAGGTAATAGCGCCAGAAAAATGGTTTTTAAGTGAGGATGTTAATACCTCTGACTTAATTCCGGATACATGGATAAAGCTTTAATACGAGATTATTGGTATTTTTAGATAGTAAAGAAATTTAAGTTTAATGATTGACGAGCAAAAGAGTATAATTTCTATCATAATTCCGGCCTACAACTACGGCAATTACCTTGGTGAGTGTTTGGATAGCGTTCTCGCACAAACTTATTCCAATTGGGAATGTGTGATTGTAGATAATGGCTCTACCGATAATACTGCTCAAGTAGCAAAATCGTACGTTGCCAAGGATCCTCGTTTTATTTATGTGCACACGGAACAAAAAGGAGTTTCTTTTGCAAGAAATAAAGCAATTGAATTAAGTAAAGGTAAGTTTATTCTTCCCTTAGATGCTGACGATAAAATTGCATCAACTTATCTTGAAAAGGCGGAAAAAATACTCAGAACAAAAAAGGATATTAGGGTTGTATACTGCGATGCTGAGCTATTTGGAGCGTCCACTGGTAAATGGATTTTGCCAACATTTACATTAAAGGGTTTACTTATGGAGAACTCCATATTTTGTTCTGCGCTTTTTCGTAAATCTGATTTTAATACTGTTGGCGGTTATAATATTGAAATGAAAGAAGGTTTTGAGGATTGGGATTTTTGGATCAGGATGCTTAAAACCGGAGAAAGTGTCTATAAAATTCCTGAAATTTTATTTTATTACCGAATTAAGCCAGCTTCTAGAAACAGCGTGTTAGATCAAGAAAAACAGCTTGTCCTCCGTCGTAGAATATATATAAATCACAAGGATGTTTATGATAAAATGTTTGATTTATCTGAACTCATTTTTAACTATCACTCAGTTGCTAAAAAATTAAAAAGTATGGAAGAGTCGACTACATACCGTTGTGCAAGAGTTTTATTAAAACCGATTCTTTTTTTAAGAAACATTTTTAAACGGTAAAAGCTATGAAGTCTCTTTGTTTATTTGCTTCGTATTTTACTAAACAGGAGATTCCTTATTACATTACCGTTTACCTAAAAGAGCTTAAGAAACACTATACTGAAGTCGTATTTTTAACTTCACAAGAAAAACTTTCACCCGGAAGTTTACAGTTTTTAGAATCTGAAAACTTAGCCCTTTTATTAGTGGAAAACAAAGGCTTTGATTTTGGACAATGGTATCAGGCATTTCGAAGGGTGTCTATTCACAACTATGATCAAATTGTTCTTGTAAACGATTCTTGTATTTTATTTAAGCCTCTTGATGAATTTATAACTTGGTCCGCAACTAACAAGGCAGATGTTCAAGGTATTACTCTTTCTGAAGCAATATACCCACATATCCAGTCATATTTTTTAGTGCTAAACAAAAAAGCAATCGCTCTAACTTGGGAGTATTTTCAAAAGCATAAAATCAAAGAAAGTATTTCAGATGTCATTCATACTTATGAAGTGGGGTTAAATAAATTTCTCCAAGAGCAGGGTTTAAAAATTGCTGCGTTCATTGATAACAATGGTTATAAAGGTGAGTTCAGTCCTTATTACTATTGTGTTGACTATCACCTTTCAAAGGGAATCCCATTAATCAAGAAAAAAATTATTTTTAGCTCTTACAGAAGAAGTGAATTAAGCACGCTCGCCAGAATGATCTATAATATCAACCCTAATGATTATTTAACTAAGATTTCGAAAGAAGGTAAAAATCTTATTATTGATTTAAAGCGTTTAATTGGAGTGGGAGAGGCGATGACTAAAATAGATCGAATAAACTACAGTTTGTTACGCTTGTTTTATAGAGTCGCTAAGCCAATATATAAATTAATAAAAGGCACATGACCCAACCATTAGTTAGCATATGCATTCCGGTTTATAATGGCGAAAAGTATTTAAAACAATGCCTCGATTCTTGTATTAACCAGACTTATGACAACTATGAAATTATTATTTGTGATGATGGTTCTACTGATACAAGTGTGCAACTAATCGAAGAATATGCAATCTCCAATAAAAAAATCCGACTCTCTAAAAACGAAAAAAATTTAGGTCTAGTCGAAAATTGGAATGCCTGCATTAAACAGGCTAGGGGAGAGTGGATTAAATTTGTGTTTCAAGACGATTATATTGCAGAGAATTGCCTGCAAAAGTTTGTTGAACAAATAGAACCTTCTGTTAATTTAATCGTAAGCGCGCGTAATTTTATTTTGCCCGAAAATCCATCAAGTGACTACATCAACTACTACACCAATCGTGTGCGTACTCTTGAAAATACTGGAGCTTATTCGTCGACTTTTTTTACACCGCAAAGTATTTCAAGAATAGCTGCAGAAAATATTAGCATGAATTTTATCGGAGAACCGAGTCTTACATTTTTCAGAGGGAGAGTAGTGGATGAGTTAGGTTCTTTTAATCCGCTTTTTAAACAGATTTGCGATTTAGAATTTGTATTAAGAATCGCTAGCAAGTATGGACTAAAATATATTCCTGAAAAAATCTGTGCCTTTCGAATTCACACAGACTCTACAACTTCCACAAATGTGGAAAATAAATATTTTGATTTACATTATATTGAACCGCTTTTATTTTCTTGGGTTTTATTCTACAGTAAGGAGTACAATACTTTTAGAAGCTGTTTAAATGTTTTTCTGAAGTTTAAGCTGAAAATGTATTTTAAACTGAAGTGCTATGTTGCGAACAAGGTAAATAGAGAAGAAAATAAAAATCATCTTGTTTTTAACCCATCACAAACACAGTTTAAAGAAATTCACAACTCAAAAGACGGAAATCTTCTTGTGCGAATGATAGCGCTTGTTAAGAAATAAGTTCAAGTAATTTATCAGTATAACGTTCCCAGGTGAAATCTTTTACTTTGTCGTGTGCCGCATTCATCATAGTATGATATTCTTCCTGTGTGTTTTTTAAAAGTTTTTCAATCGCTTCTCCGAGCTCTTTTTGTGATTCACTTTCTACATAGAATCCAAAAGAAGCTACTTTTCCATAGGTTGCAACAAATTCAGAATACGGTGTAGTGATTACAGGTGTGTAATAATACATTGCTTCTGTCATGGCTGAAAAAGCCCCCCAGTTTTTGTTTGTATTTACAATAAACCTAGCTTCTGAAATAAGTTTGTAATAGAGGGTATTTTCATCTTTATTTCCTTTGTCCAGATAACCATGTTGGAATAAATTTCTCAATGTAATTCCTGTGTCGGAAGTGTTTAAGCCGATAATATGAAGCTCTATTTCTGAATTATTAGAAAGATTAAATTCTTTAAATGCTTGTATTAAATCTAAAGCTCCTTGTAGATATTTTTTATTCCCAATAAATAAAAGTTTTTTGCTTTGAGATTTTAATTTTACTAGTTCTTTTTTGTCAATAGAAAAGGAACTGTTTATCACGTTTCCAAGATAATAGCAGTGGTGAGCTTTATAAGTCTCAGTATTAAATTTTTTAGATTCTGGAAAAAGACTTAAAACGAAATCTGCAGACCTGATATTTTTTTCTTCACAATTCAATGCTCTCTTTTCAAACCAAAAGGGTTCTCTTTTGTGAAAATTACGAATCAAATATAAATAGCTCCAGTCGCCAAACAGAACAATTTTTTTCGATTTTGTTTTAGGAATGCCAAAGCTGAATGTTAGAAAAATAAATGCTTGCGAACTGTTATATCTCTTAATAGAACGACGAATTTTGATGTTCGTCAAAAAATAGTTTAATCGAGAGCGAAAATAAGTGTGAGTAGTATTTTTGTAGAAGATTTTTAAAAATGCGTAGACCGTGTATCTATAAATGAAATTTAATAGAGCGTTTTCTTTAATATTAACCTTATTAACGTGAATGTTTTTGTCTGCAATACTCTTAGTGAAAAAATAGGGTACATTCGACCAGGTACTTATTGCGTTTGCATCTCCAACGGTAAAAATTGTTATTTCTGAAATGGAATCCAATTAATTGAAAAGTTTTCTTTTAAGGATTCTTAATCTAAGTATAAGACTGAGGTTCGAAAAAAACTTTCCGCCGTAAAGTTTATTTATTTTGAGTTGTTCTTTAAGAAAACGATAATCCTGACTACCAGATTTAGACGCCTTATAATACCTGAAATAGGCAACAACCGTATCTAATTTTACAATCTTAGCTTCATTTTTTAGGCATCTCAATATATATTCATAATCAAAAGCAAAATTAAAGGGTAATAATTCACCAATTTCCCTCGTAAATTTGGTTCTGAAGAAAGAGCCGGGTTGACTGATAGAAGCATCATTTTCAAGTAATTTTTCAAAACTTAGAATTCCGCTAGAAGAGTTTTTATGGAAGACGGAATTTTCATCTATATAAGAAACATCACCGTATATATAATCTGTATTGTGGTTGTCTTCAAGGTATTCTGCTAACTTAAAGAAACCTGGAATATCGATCAAATCATCGGTATTTAGCCAGGTCCAAAACTCACCTTTAACGAGGTTTAGCCCCTTGTTAATAGCATCGTATTGGCCTTTGTCTTTTTCAATAATTAGATTATTAATGATGCCTTTATAATCATTAATAATTTTGAGCGTTGTGGGACTGGAACAGTTGTCCACAACAATTATTTGAATCACAACATTAGTGTTTTCTGCCTGCGCTTTCAGCGTTGCAAGATTTTCTAATGTTTCTTTTATAAATTTTTCCTGATTAAAGGAAGGAACTATGATTGAATATCCAGACACAGATACAAATATAAGCTTTAGATTGTTGCTCTTGACTGGGTTCTATAAAATGATTTATTCGTTGAAAATAAGTGTTTATAAAGCAAAATATTTATCTTTATTAGATATCTTTACTTTTTTATGCAAGAAAAAAATATTTTGATTCTTAAAATTTTTAGAAATGAATTATTCTATTTTTAAATGAGGATCTTGATTTTATCCGATACGGATAGCGAACATACTGAAAAATGGGCGCTTGGCTTAGCCAACAAGGGAATAGAAGTTGGACTCTTTAGTTTTAATAAAGCGTCTTACGAATGGCATACGCATCCTAATATTACAGTTTTTTTTGAACCTGAAAAGAGAATAAATGCAGAAAGTACACTTACAAAACTCGCATATTTAAAACATGTCAACGTATTAAAGGGAATTATTAAACACTTTAAACCAGATGTACTACATGCTCATTATGCTACAAGTTATGGGCTTGTGGGAGCTTTAAGTGGTTTTCATCCCTACATTATATCCAGTTGGGGAACAGATGTGATGAAATTTCCTAATAAAAACTTTGTTGCAAAATCGATCCTCAAATATAATTTCAAGGCGGCCGACATACTTTGTGCGACTTCTGAAACCGTAAAAGAAAGTATACAAAGGGTTATTAAGAAAGAAGTTTTGGTTGTTCCATTTGGAGTTGATACGGATGTTTTTTTGCCGAAGAAGGTTAAATCTTTATTTGCCGAAGAAGATTTTGTATTAGGGAGCATTAAATCGTTGGAAGAACTTTACAATATTGATATTCTCATAAAAAGTTTCGCTGTTTTAAGTAAAAAATACCCCAGGCTTAAACTGTTAATTGCAGGAGAGGGTAGTGCGAAGGAAAATTTAATAAAATTGACTGAAAAACTGAATGTTACGCAAGCCGTTGTATTCGCTGGAAGAATTCCTTTTAACGAAATAAGCTCATATTATAATATGATCGATGTTCTTGTAAATATTAGTGAGTATGAAAGTTTTGGTGTTTCTGTGATTGAAGCTATGGCTTGCGAGAAACCTGTTATTGTGACAAATGTTGGTGGATTAAAGGGGATCGTAAAAGATGAAAGTTTAGGGTACAAAGTAGATGTTAGAAATGAAACACAAACAATTGCAGCGATTGAAGAACTTATTTGCGATAAAGTGAAGTACAAACAAATTGCTGAAAACTCAAGAAAACATGTTGTTACAAACTATAGTTGGAAAATGAGTCTTGAACAAATGACTACTATTTATAAAAAAATAATTAGTACCAAAGCAAGCCAACGAGAAGTAATAGAAAAGTAGCGGTAAATTAGGTTTTTAAGCATTACTTTTTAATATAATAATAAAAGGTTAAGTAGAATTTATTTTGAAAATAGAACTGGTAAATAAAAATTCAGATAATTACTCAAAATTATTGGCTTTCGTTGAGAAACACAATGTGTTTTTTAGTTCAATGAAGTGGACTTCTATCTACTCATCAGATAACCTGCATCAATGTGCAATTTTAAACAACAATAATGACGTTATTGGTTGTTTTGTTTACTACAGTTTTAAGAAAAGTGTTTTTAAATTTATTATAACACCTCCATACTCGCCAAACATAGATTTATTTTATGTTAACCCAGCTGTCTCTATTGTTGGAGCAAATTCGTTCAATAAGGATCTCATTCAGTTACTTGTTTCCTATTTTGAATCTTTAAAAGTACCGTATATTAATATTAATCTTCCCTACGATGTTATAGATACACAACCTTTTATCTGGGAGGGTTTTACCTCTAAAGTTCGGTACACTTATCTCATTAATCTCTCTTTAGAGAAGGAAAAATTATGGGATAATCTATCTTCTGAAAAAAGAAAGAGTGTAAACAAAGCTATTAAAGACAAAGTGGTCGTTAAAGAAACACAAGATTACAAACTGGTTTACTCGCTCATTCTAAAATCACTTGAAAGAAATGATAAAAACAGGAACCCTGAAATTTTGGAAAATATTTTGTTTTCTTTTTCAAATGCAAAAAACTCATTTGCCTTTGTAGCTTATAATAATGATGTGGCCATAGGAGCTACTTACTGTGTTTTTAATAAGGAAAAGGCTATTTATTTATTTGGTGGTTTTGATTCAGAAAATAAGCACCACGGTGCTGGTGTGCAGTGCATGTGGTATAGTATTTTAAAAGCTAGAGAACTTAATTTAAAGTATTTTGACTTTGAAGGATCAATGAATGCAAACATCGAAAGATATTTTAGGGAGTTTGGCGGTGAATTGAAACCTTATTTTTGTATTGAGAAAATAAGACCAACGCTTAATAGCTTGCTTAATTTAAAAGGACATAAACCGTTTTGAATGTATGAAAGCCATTATATCACACGATATTGATCACATTACTGTTTCAGAACATTTGTTTAAGGATACCTTAATTCCTAAGTATCTTGTGCGTATGCATTTGGAGCTTTTTTCCGGTAGAATCTCTTCCAGGGAATACACGCTAAGGTGGACCGATCTTTTTAAAAATAAATGGCAGAATATTGATGAACTCATTACTTTTAATAATGTTAATGGGATTCCTTCTTCTTTTTTTATTGCAGTAAATAAAGGAATTGGTTTAAGTTATTCGAAGTTGTCAGCGTTAACCTGGATCGAGCAAATGAAACTACGGAATTGTGAAATCAGCCTTCAGGGAATTTGTTTTGAGGATTTAAATCTAGTTCATAATGAGTTTAATCTGTTTAAGTCTCTGACTAAAAAAGAACAATTTGGTGTTCGTGTGCGTCAGTTCACCAATAGTGAAGCCACTTATAATTTGCTTGCTCAAACTGGTTATAAATACGATAGCAGTGAAAAGGCATTTAAGAATCCCTATAGGATAGGTAAAATGTGGGAATTTCCTTTTCAGATAATGGATGGCTGGATTATAGAGGGCTATAAGAAATGGCAAACATTTAATTTACTGCAAGCAAAAGAAAATACAGTTAAACTAATTGATAAGGCATTTGAGAGCAAGCTCGATTACATTGGCATCGATTTTCATGATAGGTATTTTTCACATTCTTTTAAAACGTGGTTAGATTGGTATATGTGGCTTGTGGAATATCTTAAAACTAATAAAATTGATTGCGTAAATTTTGAAGGAGCTATTCTTGAATTGGAAAGCAAGAAATCTTAACTTGTAAAAACTGGTTCAATTGGTTTATTTTGTGACACTAATAATTAACTCATGTTGAAAAAGGAATATCTTTTAGTTGTTGCCACTGTTCTTTTCTTTTTTTGTTCAACAGCGCAAAAAAAAAAGGAAATAAAAAAGCATGGCATAAAAACTATTTCTAGCACAAAAACAATCGGCCTTAAAACTGTAAAAGACGAGCGCTTGAGTTTTAATTCTGAAGGTTTATTGATTGAAGAAGTCAGATACAACGAAGAGGGTGTTCTTTCTTCAATGTCACGTTATAAGTACAATTATGAGGGGAATGTAATTGAACAATTAGATTACGATGAAAAGAGTTTGCTTTTTGAAAGAAAAGTCTTAAAATATAATGATATCTCTCAAAAAACAGTTGAGTTAGTATTTGATAAAAACGGAAAGCAGATCAGGAAAACCATTTATTCGTATAATTATAAAGGACTTCGAACAGAGAAAAAAACCTTTGACGCTAACAATAATTTAATAGCAACTAAAAAACTGGTTTACTCATTTAAATAATATTAAAATATAATAGTAAAATGACACATCTATTCGCAGTACTTCAGGCACAAGAACTTGTTGAAATAAGTAATTTAGAGGCGCTTCAAAAAGTTTCTTTAAAATTATTTTATCGCTTATTAATAGATTTTGTCTCAGTTTTTATTTTGGTACGTGGTGTATACTTTCACGTTTACAAGCGTCTAGAACTATTTTTTACTTTTTTTATTTTCAATCTGGTTATATTTTTGATTTGCTTTTTACTCAATAAGGTTGATTTAAGCATGGGTGCGGCTTTCGGCCTTTTTGCCGTGTTTAGTATGTTACGTTACCGTACCGAAGATATCAGTATAAAGGACATGTCGTATTTGTTTTTAGTAATTGCAATTGGTTTAATAAGCGCAGTAACCAAGGTGAAAAACGCAAGCGATAGCTACGAATACATTTTTTTAATATTAATAAACAGTACAATTATTGTATTGGCTTATTTATTAGAAAGTAAGGTGTTATTCAAAAAAGAAGCTATTCAGATAATTAATTACGATAACATGGATTTAATTCAATCACAAAACCAAACTCTACTGATTGAGGATATTAAGAAGAGAACAGGCATAAATGCACACCGCATTAGTATAAGTAAAATTGATTTTCTAAAGCCTTCTGTGCAAATAAAAGTGTATTATTTTGAAGACTGATTCTTTGGTGTATCCAACCACTTAAGAATTTTTTTACAATTTGGACTTTTTGGAGGTGAAACTACATCTACTAAATAGCCATTTTCATCAACCATGTATTTTTGAAAATTCCATCGTACTTTAGAATTCATAACACCGTTTTCTGATTTAGATGTCAACCATCTGTATATCGGATGCATGTTGTCACCTTTTACTTCAATTTTTTCCATCATTAAAAATGTTACACCATAATTTCGTTCACAAAACGATTTAATTTCTGAATTATTTCCAGGATCTTGTTTTCCAAAATCATTAGATGGAAACCCGATAATGGTAAAATTCTTGTCCTTATAGGTATCGTAGAGTTTCTGTAATTCTTTAAATTGTGGGGTGAAGCCACATTCACTCGCCGTATTCACAATAAGTAATTTTTTTCCTTTGAAGCTTGCTAAATCAATAATTTTCCCTTCAATACTGTTGGCTTTAAATTGATGTATACTGGAAGTAGCTTGACCTTTAAATAACGCTGGTAAATTTAAAAAATGTAACAAGAGCAATATTTTTAGAGTGAATTGTTTCAAACGAATGTTTAAATTTAAGCCTATTATTTTGAATTATGCTATGAGTATCTGGAAAGGAGAAGTTACAACGCAATTAATCAATGAACTTGGCAAGAATACGCTAGGGGATTTCTTTGAAATAAATTTCACAGAAGTTGGATCTGATTTTTTAATTGCCACAATGCCGGTTAATAATAAAACGAAGCAACCTTTTGGACTATTACACGGAGGCGCTTCTGTAGCTTTAGCCGAGACTATTGGAAGTGTTGCCAGCTGGTGTGTTGTTAACCGTGAGCTTTTTATCGGAGTTGGCATAGAGATAAACGCTAATCACGTTAAATCAGTAACGGAAGGCCTGGTAACGGCGGTTTGTACGCCAATTAAAATTGGAGGTAAGGTACATGTTTGGGATATCAAGATTTCTGATCAAAATGCTGAATTGTGCTGTGTTTGCAGGTTTACCTGCATGATTGTACCTAAAAGGAACTAAGGTTATTTTGAACGGTTTGCATTAAATAAATTTGCCATTAAAAAAATTAAGTTATTTTTGTTCCTATTAAATTTAAATAAAATGACATTATCACACAAATTCATTACCCTTAGCGTTACGGCTTTATTGTTAACTGCATGTGGCGGTTCAAAAGAAACTGAAAATCATGGAGAATCGGCAGATCTGTCTGCAATAGAGCAGGATACAATTGCTGTTACCGTTGACGATACAACTAAATTTAAATTTGATTTTGCAATTGCAAATATCCCGTCACCTGCTACTTCTATGCAGGAATTGGGAACATGGGGAGTCCCATATGATAACAGTATTCTAAATAACCCAAAAAACACATCAAAGTACACTACCGAATATCAAAGAAGTATTAATTTGGGTGTATATAACATTGACATGGCTTACGCTATGACTTGTGATAAAGGCCCTGACGTATTACAGTATATGAAAAACATCTTAATGTTGAGCGACGCTCTTGGTTTAAAAGGTGCTGTGGACATGATGGTTGGTAAGAGAGCAGAATCTAATTTAAACAGTAAGGATAGTTTATTTAAAATTTTGGATGAGATTTTTGTAAAGAGCGATTCTTACCTGAGAACCAACGAACGTGTTTATACTGCTGCTACCGTATTTGCTGGAAGTTGGTTAGAAAGTTTATATTTAACATGCAAAATTAGTGGTCAACTTACAGATCCGGCATCAATTGAAAAATCACACAAACATTTGTGGGAGCAACGTTTACACCTTGGGAACCTTATTAATTTGTTAGGTGACTATAAAGACAAAAAAGAATGTGCTGAACTTATTAAGGATTTAACACCTATTAATGATGAAATTAAAGCTATTAAGCAACCAACTGAAATGACTCCGGATAAGTTTAATTCTATTTCTTCAAAAATTTATGCTTTAAGAAATAAATTAACTTCGAACTAGTTCAATCTATACAAATTGAAAAAGGAGAGGTACTATGTATCTCTCCTTTTTTTGTAAATCTAAATTATATAAGATTTGCTGCCTTATCTAGAGCGCTTTTTAAACCTTCTGGTTTACTTCCACCAGCTTGAGCATAGAAAGGCTGACCGCCGCCACCACCATTTATTTCCTTGGCTAAGTCGCGCACAATATTACCTGCATTAAAGCCTTTTTCTTTTACGAGCGTATCATTTATTATTACTGAAATACTTGGTTTTCCATTTACTTCAGCGGCTAAAACGCAAAATAAATTGGGCACTTCGTTTCTTAGTTCAAATAAAAGATTTTTAATTTCTTCTCCACTATCAAATTGAATGAAGTGGGTTATAAAATTCACATCACCCTTTTTTTCAATTTTTGCTATCAGATCCTTTTTTATGCCTGCAGCTTTTTCTTTATACAAAGATTGTAAGCTTTTTTGCAAGGTGTTATTTTCTTCAATTAAACTTGTAAGTCCTTTTGATATATCACGTGGATTTTTAAGTAATACTTTTATTTCTTCAATTAATTTGGTTTGATTGTCGAAAAACTCCTCTGCTTTAATTGACGTAATCGCTTCAATACGTCGAATACCAGCCGCTACAGCCCCTTCACTGGTTAATTTAAAATAACCTATTTGTCCCGTTGCCGAAACATGTGTTCCGCCACATAACTCTACTGAGTAGTTTTTATCGATGGTTACTACTCGCACAACATCGCCATATTTTTCACCAAAGAGTGCCATAGCACCAGTTTTTTTGGCATCCTCAATTGGCATCAGTTCTGTTTTGCAAGTAATGTTTTCACGAATCTTTGTATTAACCATTTTTTCAATCTGGTTAATTTCTTCATCACTTATTTTTGAGAAATGAGAAAAATCAAAACGTAAATGTTCATCGTTCACCAAACTACCTTTTTGTTCTACGTGCGTTCCTAACACGTTGCGCAATGCAGCATGGAGTAGGTGAGTAGCAGAGTGATTATTACTGGTATAAAGTCGTTTTTCGGTATTTACCTTCGCGTTAAACGTTGCATTTAGTTTAATTGGAAGTTTATCGCAATAATGAATAATAACCCCGTTTTCTTTTTTTGTATCTGTTATAAAAACGCTTTCATTTACATTCGCTAGAACACCTGTATCGCCAACCTGTCCGCCACTTTCAGAATAAAATGGTGTTTTATTTAACACGAGATGATAGTGTTCTTTGTTTTTAGCTTTTACTTTTCTGTAACGAATAATAACCGCCTCACATTCCAAATCACTATAACCAATAAATTCTGTTTCTTTTTCCTGACTCTCTGTTAAACCACGATTTTCTTCCACATACATCCAATCGTCGGTGTCTATTGTTGTAGCTGCACGTGAACGGTTTTTTTGCTCGTTCAGATAATGATCAAATTCTTTTTCATCAATACTCAGGTTGTATCCTCTCGCGATCAATGAAGTTAAATCTACTGGAAATCCAAAGGTGTCGTACAATTCAAAAACTATTTTTCCGTCAATAACTTGTTTGTTGGCTGCAGTTGTATCAATACACACTTGATCAATGCGTTTTAAGCCTACATCTAGAGTTTTATAAAAAGAAATTTCCTCTTCTTTAATTACTTTTTCAATAAGAATTTTTTGCGAGTGTAACTCTGGGAAAGCTGTACCCATTTGGTGCGCCAAAGTTGGCACTATGCGGTACATAAAGGGTTCCTTTAAATTTAATGTTTGATACCCATAACGAATAGCTCTGCGTAAAATTCTACGAATAACGTATCCGGCTCCGGTGTTGCCAGGTAATTGTCCGTCTGCAATGCTAAAGGATATGGTACGAATATGATCCGCAATCACACGCATGGCAATATTGATAAGCAATTGTTTTTTATGCTTGTCTTCTTCTTCTGGTTTGTAACGCAGTCCGCTCAGTTCTTCTATTTTGTGAATAAGTGGCGTAAAGACATCTGAATCATAATTACTTTGTTTTCCTTGCAATACACGTACTAAGCGTTCAAAGCCCATTCCAGTATCCACATGTTGTTTTGGAAGTTTTATAAGAGAGCCGTCGGCCTTACGCTCAAACTCCATAAAAACGTTATTCCAAATTTCGATCACTTGTGGATCATCGTTGTTTACAAGCGAAGCCCCCGTAATTTTAGAGCGTTCTACATCACTTCTGCCATCGTAGTGTATTTCTGAGCAAGGGCCACATGGACCCATATCGCCCATTTCCCAAAAATTATCTTTTTTGTTTCCGTTTAAAATGCGGTCTGCGTTTACAAATTGTTTCCAAGTATCATAAGCTTCTTGGTCAAAAGCAAGTCCTTCTTCTTTACTGCCTTCAAAAACTGTCACATACAAGCGGTCTTTATCTATTTTGTACACTTCTGTAAGCAACTCCCAGGCCCAGCTAATGGCATCTTTCTTAAAATAGTCGCCAAAGCTCCAATTACCAAGCATTTCAAACATGGTGTGGTGATAAGTGTCTACTCCAACTTCTTCAAGATCGTTATGCTTTCCACTCACACGTAAACATTTCTGTGTGTCTGCTATGCGAGGGTATTTAATTGGGGAGTTTCCCAAAAAAATGTCTTTAAAAGGCGCCATTCCACTATTATTGAACATTAGTGTAGGATCACCTTTAACCACCATAGGAGCACTAGGCACAATGTGATGCCCTTTGCTTTTAAAAAAATCAAGAAATGTTTGACGTACTTTATTAGAGTCCATATACCTTTAAAATAAAGCGCGAAGATAATAAATTGATTGCTATTTGTAAGAATAGTTTTCATTAGATCGCGCTCAAATAAGGCGCGAAATGGCATAGAATAATGTACTATCACTGCGCTATGAATTGGAGGAGATTTTTCTATTTTATTTTTTGTTAAATGACTATATTTAGACCTTACAAATGTCAAAAGTTAAGTATAGGTTTAATACAAAGTCTCTCACCTACGAAAAGGTAAAAGTTACCTTTAAACAACGTTTTTGGCAATTTTCGTCCTATGTAGCAACGGGTTTAGTTTTTGCCACTGTTTCCATCATGCTGGCCAGGCAGTTTTTGCCTTCTCCAACCGAAAAAAAGGGGAAAAGAGAGATTGAAGCACTCCGCTTGCAATATGATTTATTAAACAAGAAAATGAATCAGGCAGAAGAGGTTTTAAAGGATCTAGAAGATAGGGATGATAACATTTACAGGGCAATTTTTGAAAGTGACCCTTTACCAAAGTCTATGCGCTATGGTGGTTCAGGTGGAAGCGATAAATACTCAATTTTTGATAATTATGAGAATAGTGACTTATTAAAGTCTGTTACAGAACGAATGGACCGTCTATCCAAGCAAATTTATGTACAATCGAAATCTTATGATGAAGTTGTAAATCTGGCGAAAAACAAAGAAAAATTAATTGCCTCTATACCCGCAATTATGCCAATTAACCAAAAAGATCTGGCTCATGCAGTAACAAGTGGTTTTGGCTGGAGAACCCATCCTATTTATAAAACAAAAGAGTTTCACCCAGGAATGGATTTTTCTGCTGAACAAGGAACCCCTATTTATTCAACCGGAGATGGCGTTACGGAAAGAGCAGATAATTTGGCGCAAGGTTATGGAAATCATGTGGTAATTGATCATGGTTTTGGCTACAAGACGCTTTATGGACATATGAGTAAAATCGCCACGCGGGCTGGTCAAAAAATAATGCGAGGCCAGTTAATAGGTTACGTCGGAAGCACAGGTTTAAGTACCGCGCCGCATATTCATTATGAAGTTATTCGTAATGGTGAAAAGGTAAATCCCATTAATTATTATTACAACGATCTTTCACCTGAGCAGTATGCTTTATTGGTTGAGCTTTCTAAAAAGGATTCTCAATCTTTCGACTAAGAATACCTGATTTTAATTCACGGCTTATTTTCACTATTTATCTCTAGACATTGGAAAAGACTCTGAGCGTTCCTTTCCTTCCACCATTCCTGAAATAGTTGCCACAAGAGAGTCTGATGTGATTTTGTTATACGTTATTTTCTGTGGAAAATCATGGCTTGGATTCTCAAACACCATTACGTTTTCTTTCATAGAGCTTAGTTTGAAATTTACCGCCTTACCATCGTTTTGTTTATTTACTGTTGGAATATAATATAAGTCAACGCCGTGTTGTTCAAGGGAAAGAATTTCTTTTGATAGGGTGTCTTTTCCTTGAATAAATAAACCCCGGCCACTATAAGTGCTGTCATTTAATTTGTCCCAGTGTTCTGAAACACTTCCTTCAATACTTACATTCTGCCATTTACCAAGTATCCAGGAGGCTTGGTCAATTGTCATTTTTCCTATATCAGAAGTGTTTTTTGTTTCATTTGAACATGAAATTAAAAAGCAAGTTACTGCCAGTATGCAAATTGTTTTGTTTTTTTCCATAATTGTATTAGTATTTTAAACACAAAAGTGTTTTAATTTTTATTCTCCAAATTGTAAAAAAACGTCATCTTCTATAAATTAAAAAATTTAACCAGATCCATGTTTTCGGAAAAATAGCGCTTCGGGTTTAAGCCTGTAAGATCTTTAAAGTCTTTAATAAAATGTGATTGGTCATAAAAACCCCCTTCATATGCAACGGATGTAAGACTGGTAAAATCCTTATTCTCAATTAAACTGAGAACCTTATTAAAACGAATTATTCGGGACAACACTTTGGGACTTAGACCAACCGTTGAAATAAATTTTCGTTCGAATTGTCGTTTGCCTAAGTTGCTTTTTTTGTAGAGTTCTTCAATAGTTACTCCTCCCGACGTTTCAATAATTAAATTTACACAGTCAGCAATCTTATTTTCTTTTTCTTCAGGCTCTTTAAGTTTAGAGCTAAGAAACGCTTCAATTATTAAAATACGCTCTTTATCAGTTTCACATGAGCGTATTTTATCTTCAAGCTCTTCTCCATCTTTTTTCCATATGTCTTTAATTGCAATCGTTTTTCCGGTAATGGTATTCACATCAAAATCTACAAAAGATTTTAATCCGTAAGGATGAAATCTTGCACTAAAGACACCGATTTTTCCTGTAGCTTCTAATTCCATATATTTTTTTAACTGCCCGTGTATAAAGCTTCGACCCTGTAATTCAGGTGCTTTATTAGTATAGTGTATTAAAAATAAATCATGGAAGTGAAAAATTAACTCTGAGCACCCATCTGGAAAAACGCGTTCTTTTTCGTTTTGATTGTCTGAATCCAAGCTTTCTAAACTCCAGAAGCAGCGTATATATTTTGATAGATTTTTTGAAGGTTCGTAAACGTTGTATTTCATTACTGTGTTTTTTTAAATCCGGTAATTTTCAACACTGAGAAACAGAGGCGAAGTGGCACAGAGTTATTTTTTTCAATCCTTTCTAAACTCTCTGTATCTTCGCCTTTGCGTTTACACTAGTTCTCAATCCCTTTGATTCTGGAGATTAATAATTCGAAATCTTTTTTATTGATGGATTTGAACCGGCCTTGTTGTAAATTAATTTTGTTATTTTTTTGAAGAGTCAAATCAAAATTAAACACAAATGGAGCTTGCGGTGCGTACCATCCACCAATTTGACCGAAGCGAATATCACTGAAATTCAATGAGCCACCTTTTTCCCGAACACAATAATAGTTTTTTGAAAAGCGGGTCAGACACTCAATCTCTTGGTTGTTTTTAAATGGTTGTAAGAGTGAGTCATTTTTTTCGAAAAATTCCCAAGTGAGAGTAGGGTTTTTATCAAGAATTGAATAATAGCCGATATAAAATCCTGAGCCGCTTTTTGCAACTGTATACCATAAAATATTATTCATAGGTGTTGGTGTTGCAAGATAAGATTGGTAAGAAATGTTTTTAGATTTTAAATCTTGCTCTATCGTTTTGTTCACATAAAGTTTTATGCAAGTACAAATCGTCAAATAAAAAAGACTCAGGTATAATCCAAATAAAGCAATCCGTTTTCTTTTTTGTTCCGCATCTCTTTTTACAATTAATAGGGCGACACTCGCTACTATCATAGGTAGAGATAAAAAAGGATCGAGTATAAACAAGGTGTTAAAACTTACCCGGTAATGACTAAAGGGCTCAAACCAGCCCGTCCCATAGGCTGTAAACGCATCTATGAGAATGTGTAAAAACAAACCGCTTCCAATTAAAAGTAACCATTGTTTTAAGCTCACCTCCTCGTTTTTGATAAGTTTTTTAAATGCGAGTGCTAATAAGTAAGAAGCAATGACCGCAAATAAAATTGAATGCGTAATTCCCCTATGCACTAATAACTCTTTTGCAGGACTGGTCCAGAAAGTGGTAATAACATCAATGTCTGGTAAATTGTTTGCGAGCGCTCCAATAAGCATCGCTTTTTTTCCAAGTTTTTTGCCGGCAATTACTTCGCCTAAACATGCGCCAATGACTGTGTGTGTTATTGAATCCATTTTTATGAGTGTTTTTTCTATTTTTTGTTTTTGCCAAACATAACAATGTTCATAATACTTCTGTGTAATATATAGGCAAGTTTAATTTTTATTCGGTTAAAGTAATTTAATTTTTTTAAGAATTTATCTAGTTGAATGTGTGCGCAGTCTTTTCGAAGTATATTTTCTATGTGCGATGAAAAAACGGATGTAAAATTTCGATCCTGAATTTCGGCATTTAATTCTATACTGATGTAATGACTCAAAAAATTAAGGTTGTATGAACCAATTGTAACCCATGAGTTGTCTACCATCATTGCTTTTCCATGTAAGATCGAATTCTGCCATTCAAAAATTTCGATACCATGTTTCAAATAAAATTCATATAAATAATGTTGTGCTAGTTTTACAGAATCAACATCCGATTTGCCGGCAAGAATTATTTTTATTTTAACGCCGCGAGCCGCCGCTCGTCTTAATAATCTTCGAAAATTATTGCCGGGTAAAAAATAACTAGCAACAATTATGATAGATGTTTTTGCATTACGAATGTTTTCGACATACCCTTGATGCACCTCATTTTTGCGCTTTATAAAATCGTTGCGTCTGAATCGGATTAATTTTGAATTTCTTAAGTTATTGGATTGCATTTTGTTTTCCCAGGAAATTAGGACTCGTTTTCTTTTTCTGGCATAAGTAGCTTCGCAAAGAAGATGTAAGTATTCGCAAACTTCTCCTTTCACGAGCACGGAATAGTCAAGCCAGGCTTCCTCCTGACCTGATAAAAGATATTTATTTGCAATATTGATTCCTCCTACAAGAGCGGTACGCTTGTCAGCAACCACAATTTTATGATGCAAACGTCTGCCAAAAAAACCACTTTCAGAAGAGAATAGAGGGGAGTATAAACGAAAATGGATACCTGATTTACGCAAATGTTGTTCAACGTCTGAATCGAAAGCAAAGGATCCGTAAGCATCAGAAAGCACATATACTTCTACGTTTCTTTTGGCTGCATTTTTTAAACAGTCAATGATTTTAAGTCCGGTTTCATCTGTTTCAAAAATATAGGTTTGGAGGTGAAGCGTTTTTTCGCTTTGATTAATAATATTCTCAAGAACTTCAAAGTAGTTTTTACCACTTAGAACAAGTTGTATATCTTCCGCATCAAGATATTTTTTCATTGTTATTTTCTCAATAAAATTATTTAATATGGTATAATAAATGATTTGAAATTTTGTACTTGTAGGGCAACGCTACAACAGCTTTTAAATTTCATAACATCAGTATTAAAAATATTAAATTTCACGAACACCTAATGTGTTTATCCAGTAATTTTACCACTGGTCATTAAACATAGAATTATTGTTAATACCATTATTAAGGTCGCATTTAAATATTACTTTTACAGTATAAAATTTTAAAAAAATGAAAAAAAGTGGATTAATTATAGGAGGCATACTCTTATTTGTATTGGTTGTTTTTATGATGTACCGCGGTTCTTATAATACTGCAATAAAGTATCAAGAGAATGTGGATGAAAAATGGGGAAATGTAGGAGCGACTTACCAGCGAAGAGCTGATCTTATTCCTCAATTAGTTGCAACCGTAAAAGGTGCTGCAGAAAATGAACGTGGAATTTTGACTCAAGTGACGCAAGCCCGCGCAGGTATTGTAAATGCAAAGACTCCTGAAGAGATGGAAATTATGGGTAAAAAAATTAATACAGCGATTAACTTAGCATTTGAAGCATATCCTCAAATTCGTTCTACAGCTAATTTCAGTGACCTTCAGTCGCAATTAGAAGGGACAGAAAATAGAATTTCAGTTGCCCGTCAGAATTACAATGAAGCGGTAAAAGAATATAATTCTCACATTCGCGGATTTATCAATAGCATGTTTTTAAATAAAGAAACATTTGCTAAGAAAGAATCATTTAAAGAAAGCGCTGGTTCTGAAAATGCACCAAAAGTAGATTTTTCTGAAACTAAATAATTAAATTAAAATGCCAACTGCCAGAAATTTTTTCAGTCTGCAAGAGCAAGAATTGCTGGTAAACTCAATTGCCAAAGCAGAGTTGCATACTTCAGGTGAAATTCGCCTGCATTTAGAAAACTTCTGCATTGGCAGTGAAATAAAAGCTGCTCAAAAAGTATTTAAGCGCTTGGGTATGCATAACACCAAAGAGAAAAATGGTGTTTTGATTTATGTGGCTACACTAAGCCGAAAGGTTGCTATTATAGGCGATGAAGGCATACATAAAAAATTAGGTGCTGAATATTGGCAACTTTTAGTTGAAAAATTAATTCAGCAGTTTAAGGCGAATAAAAAGGCTGAAGGATTGGCTGGTTGTATTATTGAATGTGGTGAGCAACTTGGTAAGTTTTTCCCTCTGCAAAGCGATGATAAAAACGAACTGAGTAATGAAATTTCCTTTTAATGATGAAAAAAAACTTAAGCATCTTTTTATTTTTTATTGTATCTCTTTTAGGTGCTCAAGTTGTAGAACGTCCCAATCCTCCTCGTTTATATAATAATTTTTCAAAAGAGGCTCCCAATTTTTTAAATACGACAGAGGCTGCGCAGTTGGAAGCAAAACTAGAGGCTTTTAGCAATGAGACTTCTAATCAAATTGTTATTGTTATTGTTGATGATCTAAATGGTTACGAACCATCTGAATATGCCTTTAAAGTGGGTAATGAATGGGGTGTTGGTAAGACAGATAAGGACAATGGTATTGTGATTTTAATTAAACCAACGGCTTCTGATGGCGGTAGAAAAATTTTCATCGCAACTGGTAGTGGACTAGAAGGCGCGATTCCGGATATTGCGACTAAAAAAATTCGCGACGAAGAAATTACTCCTTATTTAAAAAACGGTCAATATTACGAAGCGCTTAATAAGGGTACCGATGTGTTGATGCGGTTGGCCAAAGGAGAAATTGATGTAAAGGAGTATGCTCCGAACGAAAAAGAAGGTGGAGGTGGCATGGCGGTTATCATTATTATAATTGCAGTCATTTTTATTCTTCGTCATTTATTTGGTGGCGGTGGAAGAGGCGGCGGTCGCACTTTTTCACGAACAGGAAGTGCATTTTTACTCGGTAGCATGTTAGGTGGTATGGGTAGAGGGGGTGGTAGCTTTGGTGGAGGTGGTTCTTCTGGCGGTGGATTTGGAGGTTTTGGTGGCGGTAGCTTCGGTGGTGGCGGTTCAGGCGGTAGCTGGTAACCAATAACTTATAACCAGTAACTTCTAACTTCAAGCCCGAAACCTACTTCCCCGGATTCACATACAAAGCACTCTGAATATCATTAAACTCCTTTACAGGCTTCCAACTTGAATCTTTTAGTTGATCTTGAAATTCATAAATATAATCCTGATCATAAATTGTCCCTTCTTCTAACTTGATGACCTTTAGGTCTAATTTTCGTGATTTGACATAATAGCGTGTAGCAGGACCAAATATCCAGTCATACCCAAGCACAGCATTCTTGTTTCTAGCGTTTACATCAAAAACAACTTCTTTGGTATGGGTCTCATATTTCCACTCAAAGGCATTAGAAAGGTTAATTGTAATTAAAAAATGTAAAGTTAGTGGCACTGAAACCAATACAAGTGCACCTATAAAAGACGTGGTTCGCCATTTAGCAGTTAAGCTTTCTTTAAATTGAATAAAAAGATAAAATAAAAAAAGACCAAAAAGTGGAATAAAATAAAGTCCGGTTCTACTAAGCGGAAAGAGCGCTCCAAATAAGTAATGCTCGATGTAAATTCCACCAATAATAAAAAGTAATAACAAACTTAATTTAAACAGTGGACCATAATAGTTTTTTCGCAACAATGTTATAATAAATCCAATTGGAAAAATGTATTCAATAAAACTTTGTAAAAACTCTGTAAACCAAAGAGGGTAGGGTATTGAATAAGACGAGCGTTCGATAAAAGATGAAACGCTTTCGTCAAAAGTACCAGCGCCAGTGTACAAGCCATTTGCTTCTTGTAAAACCATAAGCGTTTTAAGAGAAAAAAGTAATGGAATAAGAAAAATGATACAAAGGAATACAAAATGCAACTGCCTTTTTAAACCCTCTTCTTTGTTTCTCGAATACAACAAGATGTATTGTCCTATGAAGAGTACAAATAAAGCAATGTAAAAATTTATGAGCGCAAGATTTGATAAGAGGGCAAAAGAAGCAAATAACATTGCTAAAAAAAAGCTCTTAAAGTAACTGGACGTGTTTTCTGTTCTAAAATCTTTTCCAATAAAAAAATAAAGTGCTCCCATCGTAAATCCTACAGATAGTCCGTAACCTCTGGCAAGCGCGAAAAAATCGAGTACGAAGGGATTAAAAAGAAGAAGTGGGATTACAAAGAAAGTCGTTATTTTTTCTTTAGTTGTATTAAGAAGTTTAAAGCAAAAAAACAAATAAACTGCAAAAAGCAAGACGTTGGGAAGTCTTAACGAAAGTTCACTTTCACCAAATATATTGGCGCAAACAGCCATTAACAAGGTGTTGAGTAAATGATTATTTGCAGTATAAGCAAAATAATCTTTATCAGAAACTAAATTGTAGCTAAGGGCTTCATCGTGCGTAAATGAAAGATTAAAAGCGCGTAAAATAATGTAAGCAAAGATAACAAAGCTTAATAGTAAAAAAACACGGGACAATTTAAATTCATTGTTTATCATGAATAATTTATTTTTCTTAAACAAGATTTTCACAAAACGGCTTAGCAAACAAATATATTGTTTTTAAGCTGTATGAATTAAAATAAAAAGCGCTCCGATTAGAGCGCTTTTTTAATGATTGTTATTTTGTTGAATAGCCTCTTAAAGATGAATCACCTCTCCATAGGCCGCAGCCGCTGCTTCCATTATAGCCTCACTCATTGTTGGATGCGGGTGAACCGTTTTAATTATTTCATGCCCTGTTGTTTCTAATTTACGCATGGCAACGGTTGAAGCAATCATTTCAGTTACATTAGCTCCAATCATATGAGCACCTAGCAACTCACCATATTTTGCATCAAAAATTAATTTTACAAATCCATCAGCAGCACCAGCTGCTTTCGCTTTACCAGAAGCCGTGAAAGGAAATTTTCCTACTTTAATTTCGTAACCTGCTTCTTTTGCTTTTTTCTCAGTAAATCCAACACTTGCAATTTCGGGCTGACAATAGGTACATCCCGGGATGTTATTATAGTCAATTGCATCTACATGCATACCTTTAATTTTTTCAACGCAGGTAATTCCTTCAGCGCTGGCAACGTGCGCTAAGGCTTGACCGCCAACACAGTCACCAATAGCATAATAACCTGGTACATTGGTTGCGTAAAACTTATCTGTGACAATTTTACCTTTGTCGGTTTTAATTCCTGTTTCTTCAAGACCTAAGCCTTGAATGTTAGCTTCAATACCAACAGCAGATAGAACAATATCAGCATCTAGGCTAATATTACCTGTTTTGGTTTTAATATTCACTTTGCAACCAGTTCCTTTCGTATCAACACTTTCAACAGAAGCGTCGGTCATAACTTCTATGCCAACTTTTTTGAATGATTTTTCTAATTGTTTACTCACTTCTTCGTCTTCTACAGGAACGATCGTTGGTAAAAATTCTACAACGGTTACCTTGGTTCCCATGGTTGCATAAAAGTAAGCGAACTCAACGCCAATAGCACCGCTACCAACAACAACAAGTGTTTTTGGTTGTTTCGGAAGACTCATTGCCTCACGGTAGCCAATTATCTTTTTACCATCTTGTGGTAAATTAGGTAATTGTTTTGAACGTGCGCCTGTAGCAATAATTATGTGATTTGCACTTAAGCTAGTTACTTTTCCATCTGCTCCTGTTACATCAATCTTTTTTCCAGCTTTCACTTTAGCTGTGCCCATAATCACATCAATTTTGTTCTTTTTCATTAAGAACTGAATGCCTTTACTCATGCCGTCAGCAACATCACGACTACGTTTAATAACAGCACTAAAGTCTGCCTTAATGTTATCTGCACCAATGCCATAATCTTTCGCATGGTTTAAATATTCAAAAACCTGAGCGCTTTTTAACAGTGCTTTAGTTGGAATACAACCCCAGTTTAAACAAATACCGCCAAGACTTTCTTTTTCAATAATTGCTGTTTTAAAGCCTAATTGAGAAGCTCTTATTGCTGTGACATAACCTCCCGGTCCGCTACCTATAACTATAATATCGTAGTTCATGTGTATTATTTTTTAAAGCCCTAAATTACTATTTAATTTTTAATATCAATTCGATTTGTAAACCAAAACACCTAGCATCTCCTTTACTCGTTCGGCACTATGTTTAAGAATTGCTGAATTAAGTTTTATTTAACCTCATTGCCATCAACGTCAATTTCAACAACATCGAAACCTAGTTTTTTTACTTTTTCGAAATTACTAGCCTTGTCACCAACCACCACCACTATCATGTTTTTATAGGGTAAATATTTCTTTGCTAAGGTGTTTATTTCAGCCTTTGTTATTGTGTTTAAAATGGCAGTTTGTTTTGCAACGTAGTCTTTTGGAAGCTGGTATTCAAGAACGCGTTTTATGAATCCTAATTTTTGAAGCGGTGATTCGTATTTTAAAGCATCACTCTGCGTCATAGCATTTTTTGTGAAGGTTAGTTCATCATTAGTAATCCCATTTTCTGAATATTTTTTAAGTTCTGCAAAAAACTCCTTTAAAGTGCTATCCGTAGTATTTGATTTAAAACCACCACTTATAGTATATGCGCCAGGATATTTAGTGCCGTTAAAACTGCCACGGGTGCCGTAAGTCCAGCCCTTAACTTCGCGCAACAAATAATTTGTGCGGCTGTTAAAAGCTCCAGCGAAACTAAAATTCATGATGTTGCATTTATAAAATTCTCCGGTTGCATCAAAAGGCATGGCCATATAGCCAATTCGAATTTCACTCTGTGCTGCATTTTTTTTATCGACAAAATAAATTTTCGTGTTTTCAATTTTATTTTCAAGGTTCAAATCAGTCGGAGCCGGACCTCCAGGAAGTAATTTGTTTAAAAATTTAAGTTCAGTTATAATTTGATCTTTAGAAATTTGACCACTTACGGCTACTGAAATGGAGCCGGAATTAAAACGGTTAAAATATTCTTTCACATCTTCCAGACCAATAGAGTTAACTGTTTCACTTGTTCCATTTGAAGGAAGTGACATAATGTGATTGGGTCCATAAAGAACTCTACGATAGGCCATTTCTGCTAACGCGGATGCGTTGGTTTGCATTTGAGTTATCCCATCTAACTGTTTTTTCTTTTCGAGTTCAAATTCTGTTGGATCGAATTTTGGCTCAAAAAAACTTTCTTCAACTATTTTTAAAGTTGCTGTAAGGTTTTCTTTTAAAGCCTGAATGCTGATATTAAAATCTTCATCGCCTGAGTAAATATTCACAGATGAACCTAGTCTATTGAGCTTGTTTTCAATTTCTTCAGCGCTTGTTTTCTGAGAACTTTGTTCTAACATGGATGCTAACAACTGCGCGATACCTGCTTTACCTATTTCTTCAAAGCGATGGCCGAGTTTAAAGGTGATTAAAACGTTTACTTTTGGAATTTCATTTTCTGTGATTCCGATTAAAGGAATTTTCCCAAACAATTTTGTTGTGTAAAAATCGGGCACAGATACTGGTGTGGCAGCTTTAGCCTTTGGCATAATGGACCGGTTAAAGTTATCTTTTGCTTCAACATAGCTTAAGTTTTTATATTCATCGCTTTCTGTTTCAATTTTACGATCATACATTTTCCATGTGTCGGATTGAGCAGCCGCGTCACTTTTGCCTTTTGGAACACAACTTAAAATCACTGTATTTTTGCCTTTGATGTAGGTTGTGTAAACACGCATAACATCTTCTTTGGTTAACGATGTGTAGCGCTCTATTTCATTTTTTAGATTGTTCGGATTTTTAGCTAAAGTGTAGTAAGACGCAAGACTAGCACCTTTACCTTGCACTGTACTCAATCTATTATATAAGTTGCTTTGGAATTGCGTTTTAAACTTAATTAAATCATCGTCTGAAACCCCTTTTTTCTCCCATTCGTTTAAAGCAGTTTTTAAGTCTTTTTCAATATCTGCTAAAGCAGAGCTAGAATTTGCACGAATAGCAATTTGAAATTGTCCAGAAAGTTCTCTGGAGTATTGATAGGCATTTACACTTACTGCTTTTTTACTTTCAATAAATGCTTTGTATAAAGGTGATCCTTGACTACCAGAAAGCACTTCCGCTAAAACATCCAAAGCCGCATCGTCTTTGGTGTATAGTGGAGAAGAGGGGTAGGCGATGTTTAACATAGGAAATTTCACATTGTCTTCGTATGAAATGTAGCTGTTACTCTCAAGTTTAAATGGTGCAACAATCTGTGTTTTAACCTCGGGACCTTTATCTATGTTACCAAAATATTTTTGGGCCATCACTAAAACTTCTTCCGTATTAACATCGCCTGCAACCGTTAATACAGCATTGTTGGCTCCGTACCAACGCATGTAGAAACGTTTCAAATCATTTACATCAACCCTGTCAAGATCAACAATATATCCAATAGTTGTCCAGCTATAAGGATGACCTTGCGGGTAAAGTGCTTCGCCAATTTTTTCGCTAACAAGTCCATAAGGCGCATTGTCGTATCGTTGACCTCGTTCATTTTTAACAGTAGCGCGCTGAACTTCAAATTTCCGTTGAGTTACAGAATCTAATAAAAACCCCATTCTGTCAGCTTCCAACCATAGCATTTTTTCAAGTTGGTTGCTTGGAACAGTTTCAAAATAATTGGTTCTGTCTGTATTAGTTGAGCCGTTTAAAGTGCCACCAGATTCGGTAATAATTTTAAAATGTTGTTCATCGGCCACATTTTTAGAACCTTGAAACATCATGTGTTCGAAGAAATGCGCAAAACCGCTTCTACCTTGTTGTTCGCGGGCACTTCCAACATGGTAAGTAACATCTACATAACAAATAGGGTCGCTATGGTCTTCGTGAATAAGAATAGTTAAGCCATTTGACAGTTTATACTGTTTATAGGGAATAACTATTTCATTACCGCTTTTTTTAACTTCTTCAATAAAAACAGGCGTTGCGCCCAATTGGTTGTTAGAATTTGAATGTGTTTTTTGAGCTTTTATTTCCATTAAGCCCACAAATAGCAGTGCCCCAGTAACTAGTATTTTTTGCATTGGAATCAATTATTTGGGCAAATATAGAATAGAATTCCGCAAATAAATATGATATTATCCTAAAACGTTTTAAAACAATTTAACACGCGTTTTAAATTTATCTGAAAATTGTAATGTACTTTTGTGGAATAACAAAACACAAAACACTAATTACATGTATCCTGAAGCTATTGTAACTCCAATGAAAGCCGAATTAACTACTGCGGGCTTTTTAGAATTAATAAATCCTGAAGATGTTGATAAAGCCGTGAACGAGGAAGGCACTGTTCTAATGGTGGTGAATTCTGTATGCGGTTGTGCTGCTGGTGCGTGTCGCCCAGGTGTTAAAAAAAGTCTTGAGAATACTAAAAAACCTTCTAAACTTACTACAGTTTTTGCAGGATTTGATGTAGATGCAGTTAATCAGGCAAGAAAACACTTCGCACCTTATCCACCAAGCAGTCCGGCCATTGCTTTGTTTAAAAACGGAGAATTGGTTCATTTTATTGAACGTCATAATATTGAAGGGCATAACGCAAACGCCATATCTGAGCACTTAAAGGCTGTTTACGATGAATTTTGCTAATCATTTATAGTATCATTTTTGAAAAGACGCTTTTGGCGTCTTTTTTTATTTTGTAACAATCATAAAGATTATTTTTTATTTTTGTATTCTAACCATTACAATAATCAATATCTATAAGAATCATGAAAAGTATAAAAATCATTGTAGCGTGTTTATTACTAGCATTAACAAGTTTAACATTTACTAATTGCAAAGATACTGGAGACAAGGTTAATCCACTTGCCGATAGTTTAAAAAATGCCAATGGTGAGTTATCTGGACAGTTAAATGAAAAATCGGCTGCTTTGCAAGAGTTTATTGAGTCGTTTAACGAAATACAAGAAAATTTAAATGCCATTAAGGATAAGGAAAAAATTATTGGTAATGCAAGCAGCAAGGGTGATGTGAAAAATAAAAGCAATCAAATTAAGGAAGATATTCAGGCGATATATGATTTAATGGCCAAAAACAAAAACCGTATTAGCTCCTTAAGTGCGAAACTGAAGCAAAGCAATTTAAAACTAGAGGGGATGGAGAAGATGATAGAGAATCTTCAAAACACCATCACACTCAAAGATGAGGAAATAGAAGAGTTAAAAACCAGAATGGAAAGTTTAAATATTGAACTGGCTAATTTAAATACCAATTATAAAGTAGTGGAAGGAGAAAGCTCTTTAAAAACAGAAATGTTAAATACCGCCTATTATACTATTGGAACAAAAAAGGAACTGGAGGCGAAAAAAGTAATTTCGAAGGAAGGTGGTTTTATAGGACTAGGAAAATCAACTAAAGTAACAGACGATTTTAATAAAGAATATTTTACTAAAATTAATATCGAACAGACAACAAGTATAAATATTGGTGCAAAAAAGGTAAAACTTTTGTCTAATCATCCAAAAAACTCTTATAAACTTGTTGGAGAAAAACCAATTGAAAGAATTGATATATTAAATGCAAAAGAATTTTGGGACGCATCAAAATACCTTGTGATTGTAATCGATTAAAAAAGCACTAAAAACTAAGTAAAATAAGCTTAATTGCCCTTATTAAACCGAAAAAGGCCTCAAAAAGGCCTTTTTTAACTAACCGCCTACAAAGTTAAAAAGGCATTTTATTAATTCAGATAAGTGATTTACAAATTTAAACTAAGATTACTGTAAATTTTTTTGCGTTTAATAGAGCTAATCATTATTTTTGGCGCTATAAACTTTAAAAACCTATAAAAAATGAAAAAAATTTTATTAGTTGCAGCTGTTGCATGTATGACAATGGTTTCTTGCAAAAAAGATTACACTTGTGAGTGTGTTTATGAGTATGGGCAATCAGGCGCCACTACAAAAACTACTACTACATCTGTTATCAATGCTAAAAAAGCTGACGCTGAGACTGCTTGTAATGCAGGTGATTACGATTTAACAATTGGAAATACAGTTTCTAAAACTGAGTGTTCAATTAAATAATTAATATTTAATTATTAAAAAAAGCGCCCTCGTGATCGTTGGGCGTTTTTTACTTAAAACTAGTTTTTAATAATTTAAATTCTAATCACACTATCAAATTTAACATTAAAGCCAATTCTGGTATTTAAAAAATCAAACAACTATGAAAAAAATTCTATTAATTGCAGCTGTTGCAAGTATGACAATGGTTTCTTGCAAAAAAGATTACACTTGCGAATGTATTACTGAAGAAGGAGAGTCGGGCTCTACTGTTAAAACTACTACAACTTCTGTTATCAATGCTAAAAAGGCAGATGCTGAAATTATTTGCAATGCGGGTGATTATAATTTCAACTTTGGTACTGAGATTGACAAATCTGAGTGTTCAATTAAATAATTTACACCAAACTCTGAAAAAACGCCCGCGTAATCGTTGGGCGTTTTTTTTGTCACCTATTACCTTTTTGGTGTACTACACTATTCTGTTAATCATTACCTATCAAATAATTCATAGTTTACGTTTTGCCATAAACAAAAGTAACTACCTGTTTTTTATACACGTTTTCAATTTCTTAAAGCTTAAGTGGTATTGGAGCTTTTCGATGCCCCTCCTTCAAATTTTCTAAATTATGTAAAGTTGCTTTGCTTGTTGCTTTTTTATTTGCTAGAAACAGCTTTCAAATTAGCTTTTGAAGTTTAAAACAGGGCCCTTCAATACTTGTAAATGTTTTTGGATAAAATTTCGGCAATTATTTACTAAATCTTATTTTTACGAGATAAACCTAAAACCCTAAAAAGATGAAAAAATTATTATTTGCCACAGTAACCTGTTTAAGCATGACTTCATGTGTAAAAAATTATAAATGTGAGTGTGTTAGCGAATCTGGCGAAATTGGTTCAACCAGTTCGAGTTCAACAACAACAACTATACGTGGAAGGAAATCTACAGCAGAGTCATTTTGTAAAACAAGTGAGTATAACTATACTGATGGTAATTACATTAATAAAACCGAATGTTCGCTAAAATAGTTAAGCACAAATTATAAAAAAAGCGCCCTAGTTGTCTTTTGGCGCTTTTTCATTTTTATATGTATCAATTACAGCCTCCATATTTCACCATTAATGATTATTTTATCAAACAACTCGCTCCCAAAAGCGTAAGGTAAATAACCATAACTGCTTATTTCTTTGGTGATGATTAAATTTGCTAGTTTACCATTGCTAATACATCCCACTTCTTTTTCTAACTGCATAGCATAAGCACTGTTAATTGTAACAGCATTAAATGCTTCTTCGGGTGTTAGTTTATATTGGATGCACGCCAAACTCATCATGAGTTTCATGTTGCCACTCGGACTACTGCCAGGGTTGTAATCACTTGCAAAGGCAATTGCTAAACCTGAGTCGATCATTTTTCTCGCAGGTGGTAATGGTAGATTTAAAAAGAAAGCCGCACCTGGTAAAATGGTTGGCATGGTTTTGCTTTTGGTAAATAACGCAATGTCCGCATCGTTACAAAACTCTAAATGATCAGCGCTAATTGCGTCACATTCAATGGCTGTTTTAATTCCATTGGTATGACTTAATTGTTCTGCATGTACTTTACCAATTAGTCCGTGTTTTTTTCCTGCCATTAAAATTTGTTTTGTTTCTTCGGCTGTAAAATAGTCTTTCTCACAAAACACATCAATAAAATCGGCCAATTTTTCTTTTTCAATTGCAGGTAACATTTCGTTTATGATTAAATCAATGTAGCCTTGTTTATTGGTTTTAAATTCTTGCGGTAAAGCGTGTGCACCTAAAAAGGTTGCTTTTACTGGAATCCAGTTCAAGGCCTTTAAACGTTTAATCACCCGCAACATATTTAATTCGCTTTCAAGATCTAAACCATAACCACTTTTAATTTCTACTGAGCCAGTTCCTTGTTTTATAATTTCTATGAGGCGTTGTTTCGATTGCTCAAAAAGATCATCTTCAGATGTTTGACGTAGGTTTTTTGCTGAGTTTAAAATGCCACCACCGCGTTTTGCGACTTCTTCATAACTTAAACCATTTATGCGGTCAACAAATTCTTGTTCACGGTTTCCTGCATAAACAATGTGTGTGTGGCTATCTGCAAAACAAGGAAGAACAAGTTTTCCACTACAGTCAATAACTTCCAAATCTTTCCAGTTTGTAATGCCCGGAAAATCATCCATTGATCCGTAATCAGCGATTAAGCCGCTGTCGCAAGCTAACCAGGCATTTTCGATACAAGGTAATTTGCCCATCTCTTTCCCCTTTAATGTTATTGGGGCTTTTTCGTAAACACTTACCAGATTTTTTATATTTTTTAAAAGAAGTTTTTGCATACTAAAAAATAAATTGAGTTTTTTTGCTACCAAGTACACGAAGGTATTAAAACCGTTTTAATTTTTAATTTTAAATCTCATGAAAGGAAGATTGTAACACATTGATGTGTTATACCGTTTGAATAAATGTTGTGGTCTTAAAAACCCGTTAAAAAATTAGATTACTTTGATAGTATACAAGCGCAGTTATTTCTGACCTATGTCTTTTTACTGGTTTTATATGCTTTTTTGTAATTGCACTATGCTCTTTTAAAAGTTATATCTTTACTGCTTATGGCAGGAAATTCGTTTGGAACACTTTTTAAACTCAGTTCTTTTGGTGAAAGTCATGGAGTGGCTATTGGTGGCGTAATTGATGGTTGCCCTGCTGGCTTAGAAATTGATCTTTTATTTATTCAATCGGAGTTAGACCGTCGTAAACCAGGACAATCGCACATTACCACTCAGCGCAAAGAATCAGACACAGTTGAGTTTCTTTCTGGAATCTTTGAAGGGAAAACTACAGGAGCGCCAATTGGTTTTGTGATAAAAAACGAAGACCAAAAACCGAAAGATTATGTCCATTTAAAAGACACGTTTCGTCCGTCGCATGCTGATTTTACCTATGAACACAAATATGGACTAAGAGATTACAGAGGCGGAGGAAGAAGCAGTGCAAGAGAAACAGCCTGTAGAATTGTAGCCGGAGCTATTGCCAAATTGTTTCTAAAAAAACAAAATATTTCAGTAAATGCCTTTGTAAAACAAGTAGGTGAAATTAAACTAGAAAAAACGTTTACTGACTTAGATCTTTCAAAAATAGAATCGAGTATTGTTAGATGTCCGGATGAAACAACTTCTAGCAAAATGATTTCTTACATTGAAGAAATTAAAAAACAGGGAGATACCGTTGGAGGAGTTATTCAGTGTGTGATTCAAAATGCACCAATAGGATTGGGCGAACCTGTTTTTGATAAATTGCATGCAGTGCTTGGTCACGCCATGCTGAATATTAATGCGGTAAAAGGCTTTGAAATAGGCAGTGGTTTTGATAGCGTGCATTACAAAGGATCAGAATTAAACGACTTGTTTGTTGCGTCCGAAAACAAAAACGCAGCAATTCAAACAAAAACAAATAACAGCGGTGGCATTCAGGGCGGTATAAGTAACGGCATGCCAATTTATTTTAATGTCGCGTTTAAGCCGGTAGCAACCATTATGCAGAAACAAGCATCTGTAAACAAACAAGGCGAAGCAGTTGAGTTGGAAGGCAAGGGGAGACATGATCCTTGCGTTTTGCCACGAGCGGTGCCTATTGTTGAAAGTATGGCTGCCCTGGTGATTGCTGATTTTTTATTGTTGGCACGGTGTAATAGAGTTTAATTTTCTCAGAATATTTTAACCTTACTTTTTCTTTATAAAAAAAACAATCCCGATAGATCGAATAGGCGTCATGATAAGCAGTCTAAAAATCGTTTTTATCTCTTTATTGCCAGGCTCTTTGCACTACTTTTTGCTTGATCAAAAAGTAGCAAAAAATCAAGGCTTCATAAACTTTTGAGGAAATTCAGAGGGTTTTAAGCCGACGCTACGCAACACACAAGCCCGCTCAAAAGTAAAATATACTTTTGCCGTCCGGCGAAGGGCCGGAAAAGCGTAGCGCCCTCGCACGAGCTTTCCAAAAAAGCCGTTGTAACCAACTAACCGTATAAGTTTTAGTTTGCTTTTTTGTAACTCCTTTTAAAACCCTCTGATTTTCTATCGCAAAATTTTATGATGCCGATGACCACAAAGGGCTAGCGGAGAAAAAAAACTCTAATTAACCTCGTTAAATCACATATTATTGTTCAATTTTTTGAGTTGATTTTTTTGAAACCGATACTAAGGAGCACGAAAAAAAGACATAACTCAAAAGCAGTATTCCGCGCTAGGGACATGAAGGGCTTGGTTCTTTTTAGGCGATGCCTCTTTTATCGCCTAAAAAAACCGGAACGAAGTGGAGCCCGGAGTGGCCCGCTCGAGCGCCCAAAAAATAAATAGTCAATTAGAATATATCATTAAGTTTCAGTGCGCATTAGTTTTCCCATCAGGCGCTTGCATTATTAATTGAGCATCCTCAGGTATTTTGAATACAGACTTAGATTAGAACAACCTTGTTATTCTTAAAAGTTTAAGCATTTCACCTTTTAATATTCCTAATAATTACATAATTTAGCATCTCTAAAAAACAAATACTATGGCATTTGATATTGATATGATTAAGAAGGTTTACGAACAACTCCCTTCTAAAATTGAGGCAGCCCGTAAACTTGTTGGTCGCCCTTTAACATTAACGGAAAAAATTCTTTATACGCATTTACACAGCGATCAGGCTCCAGCGGCTTTTGAAAGAGGAAAATCATATGTTGATTTTTCGCCAGACAGAGTAGCTATGCAGGATGCAACCGCTCAAATGGCTTTGTTACAATTTATGCAAGCGGGTCGCCCTAAAGTGGCAGTACCTTCTACAGTGCATTGTGATCACTTAATTACTGCAAAAAATGGTGCGGCTGAAGATCTTGCTTTTGCAAATAAAGAAAGTAAAGAAGTATTTGATTTTTTAGGTTCAGTATCTAATAAATACGGAATTGGATTTTGGAAACCAGGTGCCGGTATTATTCACCAAGTAGTATTAGAAAATTATGCGTTTCCTGGAGGAATGATGATTGGAACCGATTCGCACACGGTAAACGCTGGTGGTTTGGGCATGTTAGCGATTGGAGTTGGTGGAGCAGATGCTTGCGATGTAATGGCAGGATTAGCTTGGGAATTAAAATTTCCAAAATTAATTGGTGTAAAACTTACCGGTAAATTAAGTGGGTGGACAGCCCCAAAAGATGTGATCTTAAAGGTTGCTGGAATCTTAACCGTTAAAGGTGGAACTGGTGCTATTGTTGAATATTTTGGTGAAGGTGCAACATCAATGAGTTGTACAGGTAAAGGAACTATTTGTAACATGGGTGCTGAAATTGGTGCTACTACTTCAACATTTGGTTACGACGAATCGATGGAGCGTTACTTAAACGCTACCGGAAGGGCTGACGTTGCTAAATTGGCAAATGGCATCAAACAACATTTAACAGCAGATCCGGAAGTGTACGCAAATCCTGATAAATATTTTGATCAAATTATTGAAATTAATTTATCGGAATTAGAGCCACATGTGAATGGTCCTTTCAGTCCAGATTTAGCAACACCTATTTCAAAATTAAAAGAAGAGGCTGTTAAAAACGGCTGGCCTTTAAAAATATCGGTTGGACTTTTAGGTTCTTGTACCAACTCTTCGTACGAAGATATTTCGCGCGCAGTGAGTTTAGCAAAACAAGTATCTTCAAAAAATTTAAAAGCAAAATCTGAGTACTTGATCAACCCAGGTTCTGAACAAATTCGTTACACGATTAAGCGTGATGGGTTTTTAGATGTTTTTGATGAAATAGGAGCGAAGGTATTTACGAATGCTTGTGGTCCTTGTATTGGTATGTGGGATAGAATGGGGGCAGAGAAACAAGAGAAGAATACCATCATTCATTCTTTTAATAGAAACTTCGCAAAACGTGCCGATGGAAATCCGAATACGTATGCTTTTGTAGCTTCACCTGAAATTGTAACAGCCATGGCTATTGCGGGCGATCTTACTTTTAATCCTTTAACCGATAGTTTGGTAAACGAAAAAGGCGAGAAAGTAAAATTAGATCCTCCAACAGGAGAAGAATTACCAAGCAAAGGATTCGCGGTAGAAGATGCTGGATTTCAAGCACCGGCGGCTGATGGAAGCAAAGTACAAGTTAACGTTTCACCAACCAGTGATCGATTACAATTGTTAGATCCTTTTGCAGCATGGGAAGGCGTTGATTTAAAAGGTTTAAAATTATTAATTAAGGCAAAAGGAAAATGTACAACCGATCATATTTCTATGGCGGGTCCCTGGTTAAAATACCGTGGTCATTTAGATAACATTTCGAATAACATGTTGATTGGTGCGGTGAATTTTTACAATGAAAAAACAGACACCGTTAAGAATCAGTTAACAGGTAAATACGAGTCGGTACCGGTTGTACAAAGAGCATACAAGGCAAAAGGAATTGGTTCGATTGTGGTGGGAGATGAGAATTACGGAGAGGGATCTTCACGCGAGCATGCGGCTATGGAACCACGTCACCTGGGTGTGCGTGCTGTACTTGTAAAATCGTTTGCACGTATTCACGAAACCAACTTGAAAAAACAAGGCATGTTAGGACTTACCTTTGATGATAAGGCTGACTACGAAAAAATTAAGGAAGATGATAGCATTGATATCTTGGGATTGACTAGCTTTGCACCGAACACTGCTTTAACTATTGTTTTAAATCATGCTGATGGAAGTAAAGACGAAATAAAAGCGAACCATACTTATAACCAACAGCAAATTGAGTGGTTTAAAGCAGGTGGCGCTTTAAATATTATCAGAGCAAGTGTGAAAGCATAATTTCTGAGAGAAAACAACACATTACATACACAATAATTGGCTTAGCATTTTGCTAGGCCGGTTTTGTTTTTGGGGAGGTTAAATTGAGCAGTATTTTAAATACTGGTAACATATTGATGTTTTATAGAGAAATGATTAATTTAGTATTACTATGTACATTGCCTAAGAAATTCACTTAAAAATGGGAAAATCTAAAAAGCTACAAACATTCGCCAATCTCCCATATGTATGTTGGATAAGCGAAAGTTTATAGCGGGTATAAGGTAGTTAGCTACAATGCGCCCAGCGGACGTTCAAACATTTCGGCCTAACAAGAACAGAAGTATTGCAACTGGACGAAGACAATAGCAAATTGAAATAAATGATTGAAGAACTGAAAGAATACAATTATTGCTCGCCGTTATTGACAGGTTCAATTGGCACAATGCTTTTTTCATTCTTTTCGGCAATTATACTTGGACCTGTTTACAGTCATTATATAAATCTATTCGCTTTTTTGGTGACATTCTTAGCAATAATAATTTTCATTAGAAATTATCATCTTTATAGTACGTTTAAAAAAATCATCCTGACTTTTCTTCTTTTAACAAATTTGACTCTTGGTATTTGGTTAGCCAGCATAAAATATGGCTATATTAATTGGCATTATATAAACCTATTTCAACTGCAACCTTAAAACGTTTAATTTTAGGACGATGGTATTTCAGACTAGCGGAAACGCTCAAATACTTTGTGTGGGCGCACTAGTAGCTAACACGGGCTAATGGCGCCAGCGGACATTCGTGCATGCATTTGCAAATTTTTCAGCGGCCCCTTCGGGACTTTTTATTGTTTTGCAAATGCTCAAAATACTTTAACTTCACGCTGGACATCGGAACACTTTTAGCATCTGCGAAATCGTTATTTTCGCCGGCGCCAAGCCCGAATCCGTTATAAGCAATGCGCCCCCGGTGGACGAATTTTCATTCTTTTAATGGGGCGCATCTCCACGGACTGACATTCGGTTACACGCGCGACCTTCGACAATAACATCTCGGCAGGACAAGAACAGTAGCAGTTTCAGACTTTGCATCATCAATGTCGCGCGTGTTCACGGCGAACAGACTAACGCAGCACGCGCCTTACAACTTTAATATTCCGGTGGACAGAACAGCAGTTGCGACATCTAACATTTCTCTATGCGCGTGCCTCGGCGGACAAGACCCAAGCGCCCCGTTGGACGAAAGAACAAGATTTCCAATTTTAATCCTCATACCCACGGTTGGTCAATCTCTTTAGCTTTTCTTTTTAGAACAGCATTCCGGTAAGGGCATTAGTTTTTTTGCCCACGCACGTCGGCTCGGGACGACACCCGGGCCGGTTTTGCCATCGCACATTGCAGCACATTTGTTGGCCCAGGTAGACACCCTGGAAAGGCCAACAAAAGAGCTGCAATCCCAACGCACTTTTTCGGCTTTTTCAAAGCCATTTTGGCTATCGCTAATTTAGCACATTGCTTTTGCAAGAGCCAGGCAAAAGCAAAAGAGCTAAATTCCTACCGCGCCTGGCGATTACCGACTCCTCTGTCAATCGCCAAGTATAGCGCAGGTAAAAAAAAGGAGAAATCCGGAAAAAAACTTTTATGTTGTATTAATTGGTTATTGTTTTATTTGTATAATTGCATCAAATTCACCATCACTAAAAAAGGGGAAACCCGAAAACCCTTTAAAGTGAGTAGTAACAATTAAAAACTAAGTCGGAATGAACATAGTAAAGGTAATTCTAGCAATTTTATCCTTATTGGTATTTTATGTAAAAGCAAATGCGCAAAACTGCTATTCTGTATTGCATGATTTTAATGGCAACAATAATGGCTCTGCTCCATACGGTTCTTTGATTAGCGACGGCACTTATCTTTATGGGATGACTTATGAAGGAGGGACAAATAATATCGGCATAATCTTTAGGATAAAACCTGACGGAACAGGCTATGCTAAAATTTTTGATTTTATGGGTGGTGCAAATGGAGCATGGCCTCATGGCTCTTTAGTTAGCGATGGTACATACATGTATGGAATGACTACGAATGGCGGTAGCCTAAATAGTGCCGGGATAGTTTTTAAAATAAAGCCTGACGGGTCGAGCTATACCAAAATTCTTACTTTTGACTATACTAATGGAAACTCGCCGCTTGGTTCTTTAATTTGCGATGGTACTTATTTGTATGGAATGACGTCTTTTGGTGGTGCAAATGGCAAAGGAGTAATTTTTAAAATAAAAACTGATGGAACGGGTTACACCAAGTTACTTGATTTTAACGGGACAAATGGAAGCAGTCCGCAATACAGTTCTTTGATTAGTGATGGTACTTATTTGTATGGAATGACTCAAGAAGGAGGTTTAAATGACTATGGAGTGATTTTTAAGATAAAATTTGACGGGACAGGCTACGCCGTCTTGTTTGATTTTAACGGTGCAAATGGAAAAAAACCACAAGGTTCCTTGATTAGCGACGGTACTTATTTGTACGGAATGACCTATGAAGGAGGTTCAACTGACAAAGGAGTGATTTTTAAAATAAAATCTGACGGAACGGGTTATACAAAGTTGCTTGATTTTAATGGATTCAATGAGCCTTACGGTGGTTCACCCTACGGTTCATTGATTGCAGAAGGTTCATATTTGTATGGAATGACTAGTTTCGGCGGCTCAGATGTATTTGGTTTGGTTTTTAAAATAAAGCTGGATGGAACTGGCTATACCAAGTTGTTGGATTTTAGCAGTACAACTGTTGGAAAAATGCCTTTTGGTTCTTTTATTAGCGACGGCACTTATTTATATGGTTTGACTAATTGGGGCAGCCCAGATGGAGGTAATGGAACCGTTTTTAAACTCGATATCCTTTGTTCTAATACCTCCACAACTAATATCAATGAAGGGATTGAGGATAAAGATTTGAGGATTTACCCGAGCCCTACAAATGAGTTTTTAAGTGTTGAATTTGAAAGCACAAACACAAATATCGAATTGAAAATATGTAACGTGTTAGGTAAAGAAATTATGAACGAAAAATTAAAAACAGAGAATGGTAAAGCTGCAGTTGATGTAAGCAGTTTGCAGGATGGCGTTTATTTTATAAAAGTTGGAGAGAAAATCAGGAAGTTTGTGAAGGAGTGACAGATTTTCCCAAGCGCTTTCCAGCAAATGTATTAATCTACTCTATTATAATGAAGGTGCCTGGGATGCGTTTTTAATGTGTAATAGTCAAGATTTGATTTACTAAAAAATAAAAGACATGAAAAAAATATTGCTTTTTTACGTTGTTGCATTGTTATTTAATGCCGACAGTGTTTATGCTCAATGTAGGATAGATAGCAGCTACAGCTACACCACAACATCGAACGTTCCTAATGGCAGAAGCCTGTACACCTCCGATGCAAGTGGAAACGTACTAACGGCTTTATCACAAGCCTGGAATGGAACCACTTCGGTGTGGGTGAATTCGAGTCAAATCACTTACACATATAATACAAACGGAAAATTGACAGCCTATCTTTCTCTGAACTGGAATATTAGCAGTTCAACATGGCAAAATTCCCTGCTAGTGACTTTTAACTATAATACAAATGGGAATCAAACTGGTAGTTTATATCAATCATGGAACAGCACGACATCGGCGTGGGAAAATACTAGTCAAACGACAAACACCTACGATGCTAATGGGAATCAAATAAGTAGTTTATCTCAATCATGGAACAGCACAACTTCGGCATGGGTAAATTCAGGTCAATCTACTTACACCTACGATGCCAATGGGAATCAAATAAGTAGTTTATCTCAATCATGGAACAGCACAACTTCGGCGTGGGTAAATTCAGGTCAATCTACTTACACCTACGATGCCAATGGGAATCAAATAAGTAGTTTATCTCAGTTTTGGAATAGTATGACTTCGTCGTGGGTAAATTTACAAAAATTTACATACGCCTATGATACCAATGGCAATCAAACGAATATATTACTCCAAACATGGTACAGTACGACTACGTCGTGGGAAAATTCCGCTCAATATACCTACACATATAATAACAATGGGAATCCAACGAGTGTTTTAGCTCAATCGTGGAATAGCACGACTTCGTCGTGGGTCTTTTCCAGCAAAGCAAATTATTTTTATGACTGTTCAAACGTAATGGGTGTTCACGAAAACGAAAAAGATGCATTTGCTCTTTATCCTAACCCTACAAGCCAAATTTTGAATATACAATTGAAAAATTCTGCAGGCATTGAAATTTACTCACATTCGGGGCATATTATGGATAAACAACCCGCCGCACAAATTCACATTATTAATGTTTCGGACTTCGCAAGTGGCATGTATTTTATCCGCGCTTCAAACGGCGCAAGCATGAAGTTTATGAAGGAATAAAAAGCAATGGTTCGTTTTTTTTAACACCGTAGACGCTGCAAAACGAGCTCAAGACTCTAGAGAAACAATCAGAATAATATGTCAAACAGAAAAGAAATTTCAGATGGGAGAGCCATTGTAGAATGGACGACAACAACGGTCGTTTCCTTTAATAAACGTATACTCGTGGTCCCAATGGCACTTACGCTACTCTGATTTAATAATTAAAGATGATGAAACAGGATTGGAAAAATCTTTTAAGATGGGGGATGTGGCATGGAGAGAAGGGCAAAAGGTGATTTTTGTTTCTTGTTTGTCGGGAGAGAATGAGAATAAAAAGGATAGAAAAGTTTTGGCACTTCTCAACTATTCTAATAGAGAGGAACGTTTCTTTGGTAGTATTTCTGAATATTTTAAACCTGTAGTTAAAACCAAAAAAATAGCGATATGGTTGTTTTTGATTTTTCCTATAATTGCTGCAGTTTATAGTATGTGGTACACGTTTGATAGCATGCTTACAGTTTCTTATGTTGCAGGTGCTTTAGTTGTTGGAATAATTATATACAGAATTATAAAGAAAAACGCAACTAATAATGCCTCAAAAACAGGGAGCAGTGAAGCAAATAAATGGTGGGAGACTTTTTTAAAGGAGATAAATTTTGAGCGTTTAGAGGAATAAAGTACCCTTACCTGTTGTGACGGCGTCTAGGCAGTCTCGCGACAATTTTGGGGCGCATTATAACGCAGGGACGTTCTTGCCGCTAACGAGGGACAAGAAAAGGACGTCTTCGGCAAATCTTCTTTCAACGGCGCCAATTAATTTAGATTGGCGCCATTCAAGTTCGCGTATATAAGATCTCGGCAACTTATTTTATTTTACTAAGACATCTATATATTCACCGCATACTTAAAAGTTTGTCAACCTGTATGTATGCCTACGCACATTTTGCAAGCACATTTGGCGCTTCCTTTTAAGGCATATAATTTTTAGTGGCGCCAAATAAGCTTGCAAAATCTCCAACAGCCCAACCGCCTAATAGAACCGCCCCGCGCAAAAAAACTAAAGCCCTTATTCCGTCTAGGCCAATCCTTTTTTAAATTCACTGCAAACCAACCGGGGGTATTTCGTAAAGACATCTCCAAGGACATCGGGAATGGCGCACAGCTTATAACAGCAAGCAATGGCGTCATGCCGGTGTTCTTCATATTATAAAATCTCGTTGGACGTTCGTATATTTAGCATACGGACAACCGGCACGAACGCCAGCTTGCGGTCCGTTAGCGGGCATTTTGGACAGACATCGGACATGAATAAATCCTCAAAAATATTCATCATCGTTTCAGGAGTTTATCTGTTTGCTTTGACATTTATTCTCTTGACACAACCTCAGTCTGGTTATACGGCGACAGTCGGACAAGTTCTCATGTATTACGCATTATACTTCCCACTTTGGGCAGTTATAGCAGGGACAATTTTTATCGCAACAAAACACTCGGACAAAAGTTGGAACCAACAACTCTTTGGACAAAGGACTTTGTTTTGGTCAATAATAATTTCGATTGTCATTGGTTTTGCTTTGAACTCCGACTACCAAAGACAATCTGGCTGTTTCATTGAATACGAACTTATGTTTTCACCGACAAAATTTATTTTTAGCATCAGCTCATTACTGTTACTTTCAAGTGGCTATTATTTTTCGTACAAAAAAATTGGGACATCACTTCTAATTATTGAGTTTATTTTATGGACCTTTAAGACGCTTTACTTTGATGGTTCGCTTGACCTATTTTTCCCTGGATATTTCACCATGGTTTGCTGGACATTGAGAGTTGCTCTTATTTATAAAGCTTTAAATCGACATGCAGACGCTAGTGTATTGGACACCAAAACGACCCGCTAACACGGGCTAAAAAAAATGCGGCGGACGTACATGTAAAAACTTTTGTACCTTTATATAAACATTCGTGCTTGTAGACAGTGGATTCTCCGTTAACCGCACTTTCTTTAGCCCGAAAACGTTATAGGTAACCAGCCGGACAATCCACCATGACAAAAAACATCCAGACAATAACAATCATTTTACTACTGACAATCGGTCGACAGACATTTTCGCAGACCTGTCAAGACTATAACAGAAAATTATTTTACAGCCTTCCTAAAAATTTTCCAGACAAAATAAACTGCAAAGACGACAAGGGAAACAAACAGGGATGGTGGATTTATTATGAGAAATCTTATAGGACAAAATACATTCCTAATGAAGGCGATTCAGGAGAATATGTTAGTTCATATAATTATGGCCAATTCAAAAATAATATTAAAATTGGCGACTGGACAACCGTAATGAATGTTCATCAAATCTACGACCTTAGGGTTGACAATTACTACTATGGCAAGGACACTATTCTTATAAAATCTGGGTATTGGGGCGGTGGTTGGTTCGAGTCAACTACTTATTATAACGCAGACAGTTCAATAATTAAATACAAAGTCATTTACGACAAAGAGACAAAAGAAATTTGCATTGATTGCAATAGACGCAAAAATAAATTCGATTCAAGCTGTAAAATGACATATAGAAATAAACTTATTTTGACATTCCCTCACGACAAATTTGGACTTGAGAGTGAAAGAGCTACTTTCATGTACGAATTTGAAAAGAAACAAATTGACGACAGCTATAAGTAAACTGTGTGCGGCTGGCTACCTATAACCGCAACTAAAAGTAATTTGCGCGGACACGCATAAATGTGTAAACTTGGATTAGCAAACTACTTTTAGTCGCATTACGTTACCACCAATAGGGGCGGACAATTCTCGTAAGACAGTTCATCGGCAGACAAAAAACATTTCGCTTCGACAGGCGACCACGCAGCAGCTCTTTCCGCTCCGACTAACATCCCGACAAAGAACTTTAAAATTTTTTGCCGACGCAAGTTTTGGCTGAAGCCAATAGAACAGCTATTCTTCGCTGCAAGTCATTTGCAAGTTGGCGCTTTAACTGAACCGCGCCAACCAAGCCCTTTAATTGTAGAAGAAGGTGGGTTGCAAAACACTTGCAGCCCCAACGCACTTTCAGAAGCGGTGCCTTTGGCGTTTTTGCGCATCTCACTCCGTTCAGTCAGAAGCGCAAGCCACAGGCGTATGGCAATTGAAGAAGATTATGGTTATCTTTATCTGCAACTTATATAATTGAAAAAAATAAAAAACATACCGACCTTACAGAATGATGGTTTTAAAATTATTATGTCTTACTATGACGATGAAGAATATAGTAAGAAGAATATTAATGATTTTTATATTCATGGGCTCTCAGATGATACGTATGAATTAAAAATGCCTTTACCGCCTCACCGTCAATTTAATCACTCCCTCATTTTAGTGACGAAAGGCTCTATTATTGCAAGTTCAGGATTTGACGATTATACAATTGAACAGAATGCAATGATTGTTGTGCCGGCTGGACAAATAACAAGTCTCTCATTTATGTCAGATGATATTGAAGGTTTCTATCTTCATTTTAAAACCGATTACCTATCGCATACAGACATAGACTTCTCAGACTGGTTAACACAGCCTGTTATAAAATTTGACAAAACAGAAACAAAGCAGCTTGTAAGTTTGCTGAATAGAATGCAAAAACTTAATGAAGATGAAACAAACAAGTCCATTATTAAATTGTATTTGACCACGTTGCTTGCAGAGATGAAACAGTCAAATGATTTCAGAATGCGAGTTAATTTTCCGGCACATGAAAGAATCACTTTGGAATTTAAAAAATTACTGAATTATAATATCACTAAGCATAGTGCAATTACCTTTTATGCCGAGGAATTAAATGTAACGCCCAACCATTTAAATAAATCCGTGAAAGCGACAATAGGTAAGTCAGCTTCATCATTAATAAATGAGATGTTAATTTTAGAAGCTAAAATTTTAATGCAAAAAAGTGATATGGCAATTGGTGAAGTCGCTTCTGAAACTGGGTTTGAAGATGTTTCTTATTTCGGTCGGTTCTTCAAAAAACACACTGGTCATACGCCAAAAGAATATCGAAAGATGATTGAATTGTCCGAGTAGTGGCTTCATTAGTCCTTTCTGTTGAGATCTGAAGTAAATAAATTTGCTGAAGATTTAAAAGAAAGATGAAGATCAAATTATTATTGCCAATTATTTTTTTACTCTTAGTGAAAATTTCTGTTGGACAAACCCAAGACACTTTAAATATAATTCCTATTGATGGATCGCCACCAATTCCAATAGAAGTATTTGCAGGCGACAAAGGAGTTACTTTTCAATTAATTGTAAGTAAACAATTTTCACAAAAATCAAGATTTGGATTTTTTAACGTCACAACTTTTAGTGGAGACTACGAAGAAGTTAGCCAGGTGTCGGTGTTTTATTCTCAATCCGTTTTAACCGCTAAAATATGGAAAGGTATTTCAATTATCGGTGGTTTGTCAACAGTTGGTTCTTCAAGTCCAGGCATAATGACTGTGAGGCCTACTTCTGGATTACAATATTTATTTGCGAACCGCGATTTTGTAGTTGTAATATTACCACGATTCGATTTAACTCAAACATACAATTTCGAAACCTTTGCAGTTTTTGAATACACTCCTATGTTATCAAAAAACTGGGGCATCTATAGTAGAATTCAAGCGCTTTATAATTACAATACTAAATTAGATTTCCATGAAGTAAGCAGTATTTATGTAAGGCTCGGAGTATCTTATAAAAACTTTCAATTTGGATTAGGTTCTAACCATGACTTTTATGGGGCGGACAATTACAACGTAAACAACTTCGGACTATTCATAAAAACAAATTTATTCTAAAACAACTAGCATGAAAAAATTAAATAAAGTACAATCAATAATCGTGTTTACCTTTTTGGTTTCCATCGCGATGTCTGCAATAATGAGTTTTGGCCTACTATTAGTAAGGGTAGGATGGCATGAGGGATTTTTAAAAACTTGGTTCTTCGATTATTTTTTAGTTGATTTATGGCTTTCAATTCCCACAGGATTTACAGTTGTGCCTTTGCTAAAAAAATTCGTTGACAGTATTAGTAAAGAATCTCATTAGTACATATACTAAGCAGCCGTAACCATCGACCTTTGTTCTATCAGCGTTACCCGTCGACCTAAACCCGTTCACCAATGTTTACCAACCGCACATTTTGCAAACACATTTAGCGCTTTTAAATTAAGGCTAAGATTTTATGTTGGCGCTAAATAAGTTTGCAAAATTTCCTCCCCGCCTGTGTGTATAGAACTGTGTGTCAAAAAGTCGACGCTAAAAAAATTTTAAAAATTCAGGGTTCAAAAAAACATTCGTAAAGCTGCTTTCCTTCCCGACAACACGGACTAACAATTTATCAGCGGACACGCAACCAGCGACCTAATCTGTGTGCGCCCCTACTGGTGGTAACAGCAAATTCGCGTCATTTTTTGCGGGTTAGCGCTCAAATGTATAACTTGGACAAGCAAAAAACGCACGCAAATTCGCAATACGTTAGCGGCAAATTTACAAGGACATAAAAACGGACATAAATAATGGCGGACATTCTTCTAACTTTAATTATTCCCTTACTCCTAGACGCTCTTCCATTTCTAGCATTATTTCTATTAGTTAATTGGCGGACAATTAAGTATTCTGCACAAAGGACAGCATTAGTTGTAATTGGGTTGACAGGACTCAACATTATATCATCCCTAATTGCCATGGACATCTCAATCTACGGCCTGACAAGAAATCTACCAATAGACAAACAACTTTGCGTAACTGGTTCGGGACTTTTTATTGTATTAGGCTTTATTTTTACACTCCTGACATTCGTTTTTGGCACTGTTTATACTTATAGAAACTACACGCTAAGTAAATTGCTCCACGACAAAAATTTGGACGACCAGAATTAATAAACCACGACAAGACAACACGGACAATTAAAAATCTGCCGCTAACAGCAAATTCGCTCCATTTTTTGCGGGTTAGCGCTCAAATGCTAAATTTGGACAAGCAAAAAACGGCGCAAATTCGCAATCCGTTAGCGGTTATAAGCGTGGACAGACCTCGCAAATAAAACTCTTCGGACAAAAAACTTTTCGATCTTTAAAATTTTGCCCCGACGCCTCGTCGTGACAACCAAGCAGACGACAAAAAAATAATTTTCTCCGCTCCTGACGTATTAGTATATTTACTATTGTTGATAATATTAGTTTGCACCAAATAGTTACAAAAACAAATCTTATTTAGAATGCGTTCAATTGTAATCGCCTTTAGTATTGTGGTAGCCGAACTATTGCTCTGGCTACTTTTATTCAAAAATAGCTCTGGATCACATTATAAACCTGAACTCGACAGATTTGTACTCTTTTTTCCTTTTCTTACTCCTGTTGTTCACATAATCCTAGCTTTAGTTTCCGTTAAATTACATAACAAAATAGCAAGACAAGTTCTACAATACTCGTGCTATGCTAATTGTGTTGTTTGGCCAATAACAATCGTATGTGCTCTATTTTACATTATATATCACTCAGGAAAAATAGGAGGCGGATGAAAGAATTTTATTTTCCACCAATGCAACATCAAGACGTCCGATCTTAATAACAGGTTTTCCTAGGACAAAAAAACTTCGGTGTACCGTAGTTTGGCATCCAGAAAAATCGTTCAGGTAGTCTGGACATAAAAACTTAATCGGCGGACGCGTTAGCAAAATGTACCTGTGTGGCGCTTACAACCGCTAACAGCAAATTCGCTCCATTTTTTGCGGGTTAACGCTCAAATGCATAACTTGGACAAGCAAAAAACGGCGCAAATTCGCCAAACGTTAGCGGCAAGCATTGTAGTGACAAAAAAATATCAAATAGACGAACTCAAATTTAAAGACGGTGGAGAAGTAGAGCAAAACATGTAAGCTCCCCCAAAATTAGGACTATTTGTTAGTAGAAAAAAAACTAATAAATTAACCTAAGCAAAATGAAGAAAAAACGATTCACCCCCGAACAAATTGCTGCTATCCAGAGCAGCTCTAAAAAGATTTAACAATAAAAATGTTGCTACTGGAAAATAATTTTTTTGCTTTTAACAGGGGTAGCTTGAGAGATAGGTATCTAAAAACCTACTCCTTTACAAATTTATATTTCTGGTTATTTCCGGTAGAAATTTTTAGATCTAAAAAATAAACACCTTTTGCTAGTTCAGTTATATCAAATTCCATTTCTTTTGAGTCTTTTTTAAACTGATGATTTGTTTTACGAATCACCTTACCTGAAACATCGGTGAGTTCAATTTCTACCTTACTTTCAGAAACGTTTTTCATTTTAATTTTTACGTAGTGATTAGCAGGATTTGGGTAAATTTCGAATTGACTTGTAGCAGATTTTGAATTAGAAATACCTGTACATTCAGAAACGATAAGTGAAATCACTTCATTGCTTATGCAACCTTCTATTGATTTTGCATTAACCGTGAATGTTGTTGGTGTAGATAAACTTACCGTCAAACTCATCGAAGCACCTGTTGTTGGTCCTGGAAGCCAGGTATAAGTGTTTGCTCCGCTAGCGCTCAAAACTGCTTCTTCACCTACACAAAAAGTTTGCGAGCCTTCGGATGAAGTCACTGTAATAGAAGGTATAGCATTCACGACAACGGTTTTAGTAGCAGTTGATCCTGTTCCAAATCCATTTGAGGCTATCATTGAAACAGTATATGTGCCGCTGTTGGCAAATGTAATAGTTGGGTTTTGAGAAGTGGAAGAATTGATTACAACACCCGTAATCGGGTTCACAGACCAGTTCCAACCTATTGGCGATTCTGTGGAAATATCGGTGAAACTACTTGTCGCTCCAGCGCAAATAGACGCAATAGAGTTAAAATTACTTGTTGGAACCGCGGTTGACTGAATAAGATCTACCTGATAAACGCCTCTACCGTATGTTGCAACTCTTAATAAACCAGGAGCTGCTGGTGAAATTTCGAAATCTGATATTGGCGTATTTGGTAAACCATTGTTGTAGAGTGCCCATGTGTTTGACAAGGCGTCTTTTGTATAAACACCAACATCCATACCAACGTATAAACGATCGTTGCTGCCAGGTTGAAATACTGAACAATTAGCTGGAAGATTAGGTAGATTAAATGAAATATTCGTCCAACTTGTGCCACCATTCACGCTTTGAAAAACTTTGCTGCCGGATGTATAACCACTAACAGTAACCCACAAGCGATTTTCGTTGTTTGGATCAATGGTAATAAACGTTGGTGAACCACCAACATTTGCACATCCTGCCCAAGTACTGGCACCATTTGTAGTTTTCCTAATACTTGTTCCCTGAATCAAATAAATAACCTGATTATTGGAAGGGGCAATGGCAAATTCAACAATTGAACCGCTTGCTCCAGTTGTGCCTGCTTGGGCCCAATTAGCACCTAAATTATTCGACACAAATAGTTGCGTTCTTCCTGCGTATAATCTTGATGCTAGAACAGGATCTTGTTTCCACGGAGATACCCATGCACCTGTTCCTGTCATGCCAGTTGTAGCGCCTACGTATGAAGCTCCACCATTAGTACTTCTGTTAAAATTTCCATTCGGAGTGGATACAAAAATATTATTATCGTTTGTGCGATCTATAAAACAATCCATACCATCACCTGCGTAGCTTGCTTGGTAAGTTCCGTTTGTATAAATACCAGTACCGTTATCTTGGTGACCACTTACCCATTTATTGGCGGTAATGCCTGATGATCCTATTTTATATATTTGTGCAATGTTTCGTTGATTATTTAAATCAACCCAGCTTGTACTGTTGTATCTGAAAATTCCACCGTCTGATGCGGCGTAAAGAGAACCGGTAGAACTGTATTCCAAATCATGCTGATCGGCTTTCATATATACAGATGGGGCTGTTGTGCCAATCCAACAACCTGTGCATGTCCATGATCCCGTGGCTCCTCCGCCATTGCTAGACCAAACATTCACACCACCAACATCTACTCTGTCTTTATCATTCGGAGAAACTGCTATTGCCAGATCATACCAACCTTGTCCATTTCCTGAGGCTGTGCCAGCACAAGAGTTCGCAATAACGTCTGGTGTCGTAGACATTAACGAAAAGGAAGTGCCGCTATTTATGGAGCGGTATAAACCACCAAAATTACTGCTAGTATTTGATCTTATCACGTACACGTAAGCAGGATCGGCAGGAGTTACAGCAATAGCCAAACGATTCGCTCCAGAAGTTGGGAATCCGCTAGATATAGTTGTAAAAGAAGCTCCTCCATTTGTTGAAAGGCCAAAGGTTGTATTTCCTCCTAAATAGACAGTATTTGGATCGCCTGGTTTAAACTCAATATCATACCAGTTACCGGTCAAAACAGTTGTCCAAGAGGTTCCTCCATTTGTTGTGCGGTATAAACCAGAACTGGTAGCGGCTAATAATATTTGAGGATTACTTGGATTAATAACAAGCCTACGCATTTGACGCGTTTGATTTACTGCAAAAGTCAAGCCAGTTGCATTCCAAGTAAGTCCCCCGTCAGTTGATTTTAATACACCAATGCAATAAGTGTCACCCGAATCTCCGTCGCCGGTTGCCAGATACATAATGTTTGTATTACTAGGATCGACTGCTAGATCTGAACATCCAGTAACTGTGAGATAGTCAGTATTTGTTGTCCAGGTTATACCTCCGTCTGTTGTTTTCCAAAGCCCACCAGCTGGTGCACCTGCCCAAAAAGTGGTTGGAATGGTAGGATGAAAGGTGATAAAATTATCTCTGCCTGCTTTTCTAGGAAATCCATTTGTAGCCACGCCAGACAATGGTCCCATGGGTCCCATAGCAGTGTAAGTAGTACTTGCTGAAGTGCTATTTGATTTACCCAAAGCTTGATTTTGGTTTAAGAATTCTAAGAAATTCTCCAAGTTTTTAGATGGTAGACTCATGTCTCCAGAAGGATAAACACGAGGCTCCATGTAATTTTCCCAGCGTTTAAATTGTTTGAACCCAATGGAAGGTAGATCTTGTTTGTCCTTATAAAAGTCGTTTGCAGCGGCTTGCACTTCATAAAAGGTTTTACCTTCTTGCTGCATCATTTCGTACCATGATTGGGCATTAGAGTGAATACTAAATGCGCTAAGAATTATAAGTGCTAAGGTTTTTTTCATGGTTTTTAGTTTTTACAAATAAATGGAGTTCCCTAAGGTACATAACACATTTTATTTAATAAAGTTTATAGTCTTAAAAGGTGCTTTTGTTTACTTTTGAGGATGCGGTTAAAATTTTCACTTCTGTTTTTCGTGCTGGCATTAGGACATATTTCCATTGCACAGACATTCCCAGTAAATTTCACGGTAACATGTTTAAAGCCATATTGTGGTGGGGCAAGACCTACGCCTGAAATGGAAAAAATGGCTCAAACACAGCAACCTTATTCTGAAAAAACAATCTTACTCGTTAATGCGAAAGGAAAGTGTAAAAAGCTAAAAACCAATGCGGATGGTATTATTTCCTGCTCTTTAAAGGTTGGAGACTATAAATTATACGAAGCATGGCGTTGTTGTAAAAAAACACCCGATGGCTCTTCAAAAAAGAGATACGATAAGGCCTGTTTGGAGTTAGAATGGACGAAGGAGTTTGCTAGTTTGACTGTAAGCACAAGTTCAAATAATTTTAAGGTCACTAATGGTATTGTAGAGTATTGCGATTCAAACATTCCCTGCGTTTTAGAATCTTTTCGTGCTCAGCCGCCAGAGTAGTATTGGTAATTTTATTGTCTTTCAAATAATGATTGGATGTTTACAGACTGGACTAAAAGCGTATTCCCATCACCATTAGATCGTCTGTTTGTGGTAATTTTTTTTTCCAAATAACAAATTCTGTTTTAAAAATGCGTTTTTGTTCGTTCATAGGCAGCGTATGAATGTTTTGAATTAACGTTTTAAGTTTGTTTTTTTTATATTTCTTGTTTAAGGGCCCGCCAAACTGATCTGGCAAACCATCTGAAAAAAGATAAAGGCAGTCGCCTCGTACAAGTTGAATACGTGAAGTTTCAAATTTCTTTTCTTCGTTTTCAAAAAAGCTGTAACCGATGCTGAATTTTTGGGTTGTAAGGGGAATGATTTCTGATTGGCGCACCAAGACTTGTGCAAATTTGGCAATACTATATTCCAGGATATAAGTTTCTTTATCAAATGCAAAAACACCAATGTCCATGCCATCTGCCACTATATCATTCCGTTGCTTTTCATGAGCTAATACTTTGTTAAGATCTTTATCGAGTAGATTTAAGATTTGACCAGGATCGTTATTCTTAAGTTCTTTAATGTTTTTGTAAAGTGTATTAATACCCAACACGCTCATAATAGCCCCCGGAACGCCATGACCGGTGCAATCAGCAGTAATAAATACAATTCTATCTTTTAAAAAACCGTCTTCATTATTTGTTCTATACATTAAGTAAAAATCTCCAGAAACAACATCTTTTGCTTTGGAGTAAATAAAACTGTCTTCAAAACATTCTTTTAATTTGTTTTTAGCTGGTTGTAAAGCTTCTTGTATACGTTTGGCATACCTTAAACTTTCTTGTACGTCCTTATTTTTTAGCGCCAACAATTGTTTCTGTTCGTTTAGTTCATTGTTCTTTTCTAGTAAAGCTTTGTACTGGTTTTCAATTTGTAACTGTTGGGTAAGAATTTCATCTTTTTGTTCGTTAATCGCTAATGTTCGTTCGTGTACTTTCTCACGAAAAAAATTAGTAAAAACATGAATCTCTTGCGCCATCTTGAGAAAACTAACATAAATAAGATGGAATTCTTTTATTTTAGAACGTTTAAATGAAACGGAATCAATATTAAATCCGGAATTAATGTATTTGGTAAATGATTTAGAAATAGATGTTACCGATTTAGTTATTAGTTGAGATAAGAAGATAATCGTCAGCGTTAAAAAACAGACTAAGATTAAAATAATTGTACTAGAATCTTTACTTAGTTTTTCTTTATGCTCTAATTTTATCTGTATAAGTTCATTGTCCAGGTCTTCTATAAGCAATGCAATGTTATCGAATATTTGTTTGGATTTATTAAGATATCCGTTTTGCCCTTTAATTCCAATCCTATTCTCTATACGTGCTAAATTTCTAAAGTGTTTATTGTAATAATATAAATTGTTTAGAAGATAATTTTTGTCCTTTGTTGAGAGCGAATAACTTTCGTTAATAAATTCAATAAATGATTTTGTTACCCGATCAAATTGATGAACATAGGTAAGTTCTTTTCGCATTAAAAAATCTTTTTCATGTTTCCTTAAAACGAGACAAAAATATTGAACCTTTAAATTGTCATACCCGTAAATTAAATGCGCGTACTCCCGCATTTTGCCTTCCAATCCATAATTTTTGAAACCTTTTAATTTATAGAGATAGATTAATTCGCGATACGTTTCTTCATAGTTTAAAAACTCCTTTTTAATTTTATTAATTTTCCAGTTAAGCTTATAGTGCTCTGTAATAGTTGATTTTTCGAGATAGTCAAGGTAATATGCCGTCTTCTTTTGTAAGGATTGAAATTTTTTCTCTGGTAAAGAAATGTCTCTAGAATAAAAACCAGTTTCGTTATAATCTCCTAATAAAATATCTTCTTTTACTTTATTTGTCTGTAATAAAAGTATTCGGGTCGTTTTAAGATTAAAAAGATAATCTTCTAGCTTTCTAGACTTATTATAAGAGGTGACAAATAATAGAACCGCTACAGAGCAAATTAACAAGATAACAGTAAAAGAGAAAATCAGCCAGGAGCGGATACTAGTCATCATAGAGTTCGTAAAAGTAAGCTCTATAGGTTCTACTATTGTTAACTTAAGATCAGCTAAACATAAATAAAATGAAACGTTTTCTCAAAACACCAAAGCGTTTTAAGGTTTTTGCTCGTGTCGTGAAGGAAATAATTAGAATTACTTATCGGTATGCCTCAACACCTTAGCTTCGAGATAAAAAATAATTTCTTCGGCAATGCTTTTACTAATGTCCCCAGATTTTTCTATACGACGAACAACTGAGAGCAGCTTCAAATATTTTTCAATATTTTCAGGGTTTTCTTTTATGGAATTAATTACATCAACAAATGCACTTTTGTTTATTTCATTAATAAATTCATCGCGTTTAAAAATATTTCGAGCTTTTTCAGCGTTGTTTGTTTTGAATGCAGAGAGAGAATCGTCGAATAAATCGCAAGCCTCTTCAAACATTTCAAGTGTCTGAGTTTTGGTAATTAATTCGTGATAAAAAGGCCCACCAGATTTAACAACAAATTTCGCAATGCGTGAAGCTATATCACCTACTTTTTCAAGATTAGAATTAATTTTTATAAGGGCTAAAATAAATCTAAGGTCAATTGCAACAGGAGTATGTAAAGCAATGATGTTTTCACAACTTTTCTCAATTTTCAAATCCAACTCATTAACCGTTTTTTCTCGCTCAATGATTTCCTTAGCTTTTTCCTTATCCATACTAGATAAGGCAGCCATAGAAGATTTTAATTGGTACGATACTAACTCCCATTGCTCAACGCAATCAGACTTTAGTGTTTTTAATTCTGTTTCAAAATGATTCATTCAAAATAGTTTACCGTTTAGACGCTGTTTGTTTTTTATACTGTTCAGCATTAACAATATTAATAAATTTAACAATTACTTTACATAGCGTTTACAAAAAATTATCCAAACCTTCCGGTGATATAATTTTGTGTTTTTTCGATTTTAGGATTTGTAAAAATTTCTTTTGTGTCGCCGTATTCTATCAATTCTCCCATATAGAAAAAAGCAGTTTTATCACTTACACGTGCTGCTTGTTGCATATTATGGGTTACAATAATGATGGTGAATTCCTTTTTAAGTTCGTGTATGAGTTGTTCTAGTTTCGCCGTTGAGATAGGATCCAGAGCCGAAGTTGGCTCGTCCATTAAAATGATTTCTGGACCAACAGCCAGAGTGCGTGCAATACAAACTCTTTGTTGTTGTCCGCCAGAAAGAGCAAAAGCAGATTTTTTGAGATCATCTTTTACTTCTTCCCAAAGAGCTACTTGTTTGAGTGATTTTTCTACAGCTTCATCAAGAATTTTTTTATCCTTTATACCCTGTATTTTTAAACCGTAAACAATATTTTCATAAATCGATTTTGGAAATGGATTTGGTTTTTGAAAAACCATTCCCACTTTTTTTCGAAGCTCTTCGATTTTTATTTTTTCAGAATAAATGTCTTGCTCACCAATAATGATAGAACCGTTCATTTTAAAACCGTCAATATAATCGTTCATTCGATTATATAAACGAAGGAAGGTTGACTTACCACAGCCTGATGGCCCGATGAGCGCGGTTACTGTATTGCGTTGTACTTCAAGATTTACGTCCTTAATAACGTGATTATCTCCGTAGAAAACATTTACTTTATCTGCTTTTAGCTGATCCATTCTATTTGATTACCATTTTGTTTTTTTCTGCCATTTATTTCTAAGGTAGACAGCAAAACCATTCATTATAAAAGTAATAATTAACAACACTATGATTGCGGCTGTTGAATTTGTGATAAATCCTTTTTGCGGACGAGAAACCCAATTAAAAATTTGAATCGGAAGTACGGTAAATTCATCGGAAGGATTAGAAGGAATAAACGGAACATAAGCTAGGGCTCCCACCACTATTAATGGTGCTGTTTCACCAATTGCCCGCGAAAGGGCTAAAATTACGCCTGTGACAATTCCACCCGATGCTGCTGGTAGAACCTGTAACCAGGTTGTTTGCCATTTGCTAGCGCCTAGTCCGTAAGAAGCTTCACGCAAAGATTTTGGCACCGCTTTTAAGGCCTCACGTGTAGCTACTACAATAATTGGTAATATTAATAGAGAAAGCGTGCAAGCGCCTGCAAGAAGACTTCCGCCCATTCCCATAATTCTTCCAAAAATTTCTAAACCTAACAAACCATAAATAATAGAAGGTACTCCAGCCAGGTTGGTTAAATTAATTTCTAAAAAATCATTAAGTCTGTTTCTTCTCGCATATTCTTCAAGGTAAATTCCAGCACCAATTCCTACAGGAATAGCGATACAGGCTGTTAATAGCAAAATCCAAACCGTTCCAACAAGTGCCGTTAATATTCCCGCTTTTTCAGGAAAACGGGATGGCAAGCTGCTTAAAAATTGCCAGTTTACTCTTGTGATACCTTCGATAAAAATATCCAGCAAAAAAAGTGCAAGAATTAGTAGTCCTGACAAGGTGCATACCAAGCCAAAGTATTTAAAACTTTTATCTATAATTCTATTCTTATTCATTATTCATACTTTTCCTGGAAGCGTTTTTTTATCCAGAAACTTAAATTATTTAATAAAAATGTAAAGAGAAATAAAGTAATACCTGCTGCGAAAATGGTTTGATATTCTAGTGAACCTCTCGCTACATCTCCCATACTAACCTGTACAATATAAGTAGTAATGGTTTCAACAGGCACCATCGGATTTAAAGTTAATCTGGGTTGTTGCCCGGCTGCAATAGCTACAATCATTGTTTCGCCAATTGCCCTTGAAATACCTAAAATTACGGAAACCATTATTCCTGAAGAAGCAGCTGGTACCAACACTTTAAACGATGTTTGAAAACGTGTAGCTCCCATGCCATAAGAGGCTTCGCGTAAAGATTTGGGTACTGAAAATAAAGCGTCTTCACTTAAAGAAGAAATTAAGGGTAAGATCATAATACCCATTACAATTCCTGCACTCATGGCATTAAATCCCGCCATACTCGGAAAGATGTTTTGTAGAATAGGTGTTACAACCATTAAGGCGAAATAACCATATACTACTGTTGGAATTGCGCCAAGAATTTCAAGTACTGGTTTAACATAGAGCCTGAGTTTTTTTGGAGCATACTCATTAAGATAGATGGCAATCGTAAGTCCAATTGGCAAGGCTACTAGTATGGCAATAAATGTTGTGAGTAATGTTCCTGAAATGAGTGGTAAAATACCAAAGTGTTTTTCAGAAAACAGCGGAGTCCATTGCGTATCAGTTAAAAAATCAACTATAGAAACCTTGGTAAAGAAGTCGAACGATTCACTAAAGAGTACGTACACAATTCCAAGAGTAGTTAGTACGCCTATAGTTCCACAAAGAAAAAGCACACTTTCTATAAATTTTTCTCTTAATTTCATTCCTGTTACTAAAGCACCTGCATTAAAAATTGTTTATAAACGAGGATTAATTTGCAGGCGAAATATTCTTAATAAATGAACTGAATTTAGCTCTTTCATCAGCAACTTCAGTATCGCTTAAAGGAACATAACCTACTTCTGCAGTTAAGGTTTTAGTATTTTCAAGATAAAAATCAACAAAAACTTGTACCTCTTTACGAGCAGCGGCTTTATCGTTAACATAAATAAATAATGGACGACCTAATGGAGAATATGTTTTGTTTTTAACTGTTTCTTCTGATGGAAGCACAGCACCGTTTCCACTATTTACACCAACTAATTTAAGAATTGAAGAGTTTTCTGTATAATAAGCTAAGCCAAAAAATCCAATTGCATTTTTGTCTGATTTTATTCCTTGTACCAAAACGTTATCATCTTCACTTGCAGTATAATCTCCACGGCTTGAATGACTTTTTCCAACAATTACTTCTGTAAAATAATCGTAAGTGCCGCTTTCAACACCAGGACCAAAAAGATGAATTTCTTGGTTTGGCCAATCTTTACGAATTTGATTCCATGTTTTAATTTTTCCTTGCGCAGCTGGTTCCCACATCATTTTTAATTCTTCAACAGTAATATCATTACACCAAGTGTTTTCGGGACTAACAACAACAGCTAATCCATCGTATCCTACTTTTAACTCAATATATTTAACATTATTTGATGCGCAAACACTGTCTTCACTTGCTTTAATGGGACGAGAAGCATCGTTAATGTCCATTTCTGCTCTTGCAAATTTTTTAAATCCACCACCAGTTCCTGATAAACCTGCTGTTACTCGCACCTGGCTGGCAACTTTCATAAACTCTTCTGCAACAGCTTCAGTAATAGGATATACTGTACTTGAACCGTCAATAGTAATGTTTCCCAATAAACTTTCTGAACCATTCTGGTTCTCATCTTTCGTTTCTTTACTTCCACAGCTTAATAAAAAGATTCCTAATAATCCGCTAAATACAATGTTTAATGTTTGTTTTCTCATTTGGTTAAATTTTATGTAAAATTATTTATTGATTTGATGTATGGTGTTAAGTGTATGTTAAGGTTAGGTATAGTTATTATGTTTGACTTTTGTCGTGTTTTTACTGATTTTTCTAGAATTGCAGTTCAATTTGACAGCGATACATTAAGTCTTTATTAAGATTTCTATCCATTGAAGTTGAACTAATATCGGTTTGAATTTTTAAATTATGTTTTACGAAATATTTAGATAGTCCAAGTGTAAACTGCGTTGTTTTATCTCCGCGTATAAGTTCGCCTTTGCTAACATTCCATTTGTCGGGACGAAGCTCTGTAAAGCGGCCTGCAAGTTCCACATTGTTTTTAAATAAGTAACCCGCTTGAATATTGTAGGCTGTGCCAATATAGTATGCGCTAGGATCTAATCTTTCAGCAACAAAACGTTTAGCATATTCTCCCATAACAGAAAAGCCTTTAAATTTGAACATAAAGTCAGTGTGAATTGATTGAATGTCTCTAACTAATGAGTCTACCTTAATAAATGAACCTAACTGTCCTCTAGACCTTTTGGCATTATCATTATAATCGTAAGTTGCACCAATTGCTAGCTTTGGTTTTTGCTCGCGTTCAAGGTCAGAACCAACATAATCACCACCACCAGCAAATTCTCCAAAAGGAAGTATTTCAAATCTTCCGGTATAACAAAATCCGTCATCGTTATGAGAAGTTACATTTCTTCCTTCTCCCAAAGTAACACAGATAATTTCTTTGGTTGTGAAACTTTCACCAAACTTGGTTTTGTGTCTTAAATGCATGCCAATATCACGGTCTAAGTTGAATTCATTGTTAAGAAGACTTCTATCTACAAATTGAAGTTTTTGGGAGGAAATAACCCGCTCTCTATTACTCGGCAGTTTTGTTTGACCAACCCATAATTGTGTGTGTTTTGCGAATTCCCACTTTATTACCGCGTCTAATATGATGTTACTTGCTGCATTAAAATTTACTTCATCACCATTAATTTTTCCTAGGCCCACATCTCGGTTAGAAAGGGCAAGCTCAACCTTATACTGAATGGTTGGTTTATAAACGAAACCGTCTAGTTTTATACGTGCACGTCTAATCATGAATTGACTTGTAAAATCGTCGGCTAATTTTCCTTTATCTGTTAATGTTTGCTCAGCAACAAAGAGAGTTTGGAACCTAAATGTAAGTTTCATACTCATACTTGAATCTTTAGTAATAAATTTTAAGCCTTTACCAAAGCTAATTTTGGTGTTTTGACTAAAGCCTGAAATAGTTATGTTTAGTAAAGCAAACAGGGTGAGTAGTAGTCTAATTTTCATTTGTTTTGGTTTTAAATTATAACATTCTGTGTTTTAGAAGTTCTACATTGCAAACTAAACGTTATTAAATAAATTGAAGGTTATTCGAACGTTAAGTAAATGTTAAGTATGAAATTTCAGAACATCGCGTGTTTTTAGTAACTTGCGCTAATTATTGTATTATGAGCAAGAAAATTGTAAAAGTTGGCAACATTGAATGTGGGTCAAGCGAGTTGTTTTTAATTAGCGGACCATGCGTGATTGAAGATGAAAAAATAATGATGGCCACTGCCGAAAAATTAAAAGAAGTAAGTGAGCGTCTTAAGATTAAAATTATTTATAAATCAAGTTTTTTAAAAGATAACCGCAGTAGCTTAAAATACTACGATGGTCCTGGTATAGAAAAAGGGATGAAAATTCTTGCAAAGGTGAAAGAACAATTTGGTTTTCCTTTGATAACAGATATTCACGAAAGTTATCAGGCAGCTATTGCCGGAGAAGTATGTGACGTACTTCAAATACCAGCCTATTTGTGTATGCAAAGTAGCTTGCTAGTTGCAGCAGCAAAAACAGGTAAGGTGGTAAATATTAAACACGGTCAATTTTTAGCACCAGATAACATGAAGCATCCCATGCAAAAATGTATTGATGCAGGAAATGATAATATTATTTTAACCGAGCGCGGTTATGTTTTTGGTTACAATGATTTGATAGTTGATCCACGCAGTTTTTATCACATGAATAAATTGGGTTATCCTGTGGTGTTTGACGTAACACATTGTGTTAGAAAGTATGGCATACCAAGTTCAGATGCTAAAGGCGGCGCTCGTGAGTTTTTACCAGTATTGGGTAGAGCAGGAGTAGCTAGTGGGGTTGATGGTTTGTTTGTAGAAACACATCCTGATCCTTCAACAGCTCTGTGTGACGCAGCTTCTCAATTATGTGTTTATGATTTAGAAGAATATTTGAAACCGCTTATTGAATTGCATAACGTGGTTAGAAAATACGAGACAGTTTCCGCATAATCGGGTAAAAGTTTTGCCGTAATTTTATTTGCACCATCAAAATTTAAAAGAGTCATGCTAAAAGCATGACTCTTTTTTTAATGACCAAAATTAAAACTCTTAAAAAACTATAAGATAATTTTTTATGTTTTACTGAATAACTATTTTCTTTGCTTCAATAGTTTTATTGTTTTTGTCTCGTGCTTGAATAAAATAAATTCCTTTAAAGCGTGAAACATCAATCTCAATATGTTTTTGATTGACCTTTTGTATAAAAACAATTTCGCCTATGTTATTACTTATTTCAATTGAATAATCTGACCAGGATATAACGTCGTTGTTTTCAACATTCAAAAGGTTTGTCGAGGGATTAGGATAAACGATTAAAGGGGAGATGTCCGGATCAGATAGCTTAGCGCCGTTTCCCACTAAAAGTGTATCATAAATTGTAACTACACAAGTATCGGAAATATTGATTACAGATACATTAGAAGTATCGTCGCAAACGCCAGAACTAATAATAACTCTAAATGGCTGTAAATGATTTTGCAGAGATAAAGAACTAACTGTTAGGGCAGAACTTGTCGCTCCGGAATAATTAGAATTATTTACTACGTTCATCCATCCAAATCCCGCTGGATTAGACTGCCATTGATAACTAAGTATTGTATTCGACGCAATTGAAAACAATGCTGAGCTGCCGCTAGTCGCGTTAATCTGAGCAGGCAAAGAGTATACAAAAGAGCCGCAAGGATCAACATTTCCAATATATTCTATGCTCCCTATATCAGGTAAGCCTGGAACTGAAGATAAAATAGCGCCTGTTAAAGCGTTGATTACTGTAACACCAAGATTTGTGCGTATAAAATACCTATTTCCAACTACATCAAAAGTGCTTTCACCCTGAACTATCGAGGTTACACCTGGTAGTGTTGCCACATTTGTAACTGCACCAGTAGCTATGTTCATAGTGGCATAAATTTCGGCAGAACCATTCCAAAAAGTCCCTATAAGCTCACTAGTATTGCTATTGTACTGCATTCCCTTAAATGTTGTGTTGTTAATTGTATTCTGAACGCCGCCGCTAGTTGAATTAATAATGACAATTCCATTGGTGGTTCTCATAAAATAGCGGCTGCCAGTAGCGTCAAACGTACTTTCTCCTTGCGCAAACCCGCTCACACCTGCGAGAGTGTTTATTGTTGTAGTTAGTCCATTTAGAGGATTAAAAGAAACAAATGACCAAACAGATCCAATAAAATTAGTACCAAGCAAACAGCTTGTATTCAAATCGTATTCTATTCCGTAAAGATGCGGTGTTGGTGTAAGCATACTAATGAGAGTTCCACTTGGCGCATCAATTAGTGCAATACCCGCAGTGCTGTAGAAAAAATAACGCTTGTTTGTTTCGTCATAGGTGCTTTCGCCTTGAATAATGCCCGATACACCTGAAACATTTGCCAGATTAGTAAATGCGCCATTTGAAAGGTTTAAATGTCTTGTAACTTCAGCTGTTCCATTCCAGTAACAACCAATTAGCTTGCTTGAGCTTTGTCCGTTCAGCAAAATGAAACTGAACATAAGGCTTGATAAAAATAGTAGTTTTTTCATTCTGGTTTTTGATTAGGGTATTTTGAGTGGAATGAAGTTATTGAAAATTTATTTTAGTGCCTAAATAATTTTCTATTTTAACACTATAGCATAAAGCCTTAAAAATTAACTAGCCGATTTTTTTAGGATTGTTTGTATCTTTGGTTGTTTCTCACTTACTGCCAATGCTAATTAGAAGGATATTTATACTTTCGATAACACTCTTCTTAATCACTAAGCAAAATTGTGCTCAAACAGGACCGGGAGGTGTTGGCACTTCAGCAACAAATGTACTTTGGTTAAAAGCAGAAAGCGAAGTTTATAATAATGCTGGCACAACATTGGCAAGCACAACAGATAATGTTCAACAATGGAATGACCAATCAGGCAATGCTAAGAATGCACTACAGGCTGTAGTAGCTAATAGACCAAATTATTTCACAAATGTTATAAATGGTCTGCCTGCGATTAGATTTTCAGCGACTAATAACGATCTTATTCTTTCAGCTGGTGTCTCTACAGCTAATCTGGCATCCGTATGGGCGATAGCTTCATACGCTTCATTGCCTTCAAGTAATCCTGGCATTCTTATTGCTTCACCGGCAGGTTCAGGTACCACTGTGGCAACTTCTGATAAATGTATTGGCATATGGGTAAGCAGCGGCGCTGGCACTCAGGTTTGGGGAAGAGGGATTCAGTCGAACAACACACAACAAAATATTTCAGCTGTAACCACATTAAATAGCAATACATTCTACATTATTAATAACATTTATGGCACAGCACAAATTGATCAATATGTAAATAATACTATTGCCGGAAATAATACAGCTCATAACGGAACACTCAGATCATGGACAGATGTGACGGTTGGACGTCAGGCAAATGAATCATGGAATGGAGATATTGCAGAGGTAATATTTTATAACGTTGAAGTTAATTCTGCACAACGAATTATTATTGATAATTATTTGGCGGCAAAATATGGATTAACATTGTCAAGTAACGATATCTATAATAAAGATACACCTGGCAATGGAAATTACGATTTTGATGTAGCCGGAATCGGTCGTGTCGATGCAGGTAATATTCACAGTGCCGCACAAGGTAGCGGTATTGTAAGAGTTTTAAATCCAACAGGACTCGGTAACAATGAATTCTTAATCTGGGGGCATGACAATGGTACTTTGCAAGCTACTAACGTTGCAGATGTTCCTAGTGGTGTTCAAGCAAGAATAGCCAGGACCTGGAGGGTGAGTGAGGTTAACGCTTCTTCAACAGCAGTTAGTGTTGGGAATATTGATATTCAATTTGATCTTGCAAATCTTGGTTCTGTGACCGCTTCAGATTTAAGATTAATTGTTGATACTAATAACGACGGTGTGTTTACGGATGAAACTGGAATATCAGGTGCAACGCTTGTTGGCGGAACGGTGTATCAATTCTCAGGCGTTTCAGCTATTACAAATAACGTTCGGTTTTCATTAGGAACGATTAATAAAGTGCAAACACCTTTACCTATTGAATTAGTTTCTTTTACTGCAAGTTTTATTGAAGGAAAGTATGTGGAGTTGATGTGGACAACAGCGACTGAAAAAAATAATGAATACTTTGAAGTTCAGCGCTCAATTGATGGTTTAGACTGGGAAACGATTACTTCAATAATTGGTGCCGGAAATTCGAGTACGTGGCAGAAGTATAGTTTTATTGATGAACATCCTTATAATTTAAAATCGTATTATCGTATTAATCAAGTTGATTTGGATACAAGATCAACCCAGTCTCCAATTGTGGTTGTTGATCTTGAGGGAAAGCTGTTTTATAACATAGATATTTATCCCAATCCTACTTCTGGGGAACTAACGATTCAAGGTAATTCTCTGGAAATAGATGGGTTTCAGATTTACGACAGGTTTGGTAGAGAAATAAATTTGAGTTTGATGATTTCATATATTAATAATCACAAGATTATTCTGGATCTTAGCTCATTGCCATCAGATATATACATTCTTAAAACCAAAAATGAAGTTAGGAAGATTATAAAGACAAATTAGTTTAAAAATGAATTCAGAAAAAGAAAAATTAATTTTATTTATTAAACAAAATCAGCCTATACTTTCTCAGGAGCAGGCACTTGCAATAGCAGAGTTCTTCGAAGAAAAAACGATAAAAAAGGGAGAAATTTTTCTTAGTGAAGGGCAAATTAGCAATGAGTATTACTATTTAGAAACTGGCTGTGCCCGCTCTCATACAATTAATATCGAGGGTGAAGATGTTACAACGGGTTTGTATTCTTCCAATACTATCGTTTGTGAACTAATGTCTTTTTTTATGCGCATTCCTGCACAAGAGAATTATCAAACCCTTTGTGATTCTAAATTATGGTATGTGACATTTGAAACCTTACAGAAGGCATTTCATAGTTTACCTGCTTTTCGTGAATTTGGAAGGGCGCTACTTGTAAATGAGTACGGTAAACTAAAATTAAGAACACTCTCCACGTTGCATCAAACTGCGGAAGAGCGTTATGCTAATTTGTTAAAATCTAGCCCTGACATTTTTCAGCATGCACCGCTAAAAAATATCGCATCCTATCTCGGTATTACTGATACATCTTTGAGTAGAATTCGAAAGGATTTCGCTAAAAGATGAAGCGTATAGAGACTTGAATTTGATTTCTTGCCATTTGACAAGCAGGTTTCGTTTTTTCTGAATGAACTTTGTCAAAAAAAATAGTCTTATGGAAAATTTACCTTTTTATGTTCAACTCCTTTTTGTTGTAACAACAATCTTAACGCTTTGGTTTATTTACAAAGCAAGCAGTAAATCAAATTTATTATTGGGTGTTTTCATGGCATGGCTTCTCTTGCAAGGCTTTATAGCGAATACTGGTTTTTATTTAATTACCACAACTTTGCCACCCAGATTTTCACTATTAGTCGTTCCTCCAGTACTTACTATTCTATTTTTTTTTGCAACAAAAAAAGGTCGAATGTATTTGGATAAATTTGACACAAAAACACTTACATACCTGCATTCAGTTCGCTTGCCAGTTGAAATCACATTGTGGTTATTGTTTTTAAATAAATTAGTCCCTGAATTAATGACTTTTGAAGGAAGAAATTTAGACGTTCTAACTGGAATAACAGCGCCTCTAATTGCTTATTTCGGTTATTCACTTGGTAAACTAAATAAGTTTGTGCTACTTATTTGGAACTTTATTGGTTTGGGTTTGTTTTTTAATATTGTTATAACCGCTATTTTATCAGCTCCTTTTCCTTTCCAACAATTAGCTTTTGATCAACCTAACATTGGAGTGTTGTATTTTCCATTTGTATGGTTGCCATGTTTTATTGTTCCGTTAGCACTTTTCTCTCATTTGGTGTGTATCAAAGAATTATTAAAAAGTAAATAGAGTTGAAAGAGTTATGAAAAGCAATGTTATTTTGCGCTGTTCTTTTTCTTGTAACTCAAAAATGTCATAATAATTCCAAGTTCTTCTTCTGTAACCAAAGTATCTGGCATGTTTTGTTCGTGTTGGGCATTAGAAACGCGTATTTCATAACCTCTAAGCTGATCAGGTTCAAAATCAGGAACAATTATTTTTCTACCGTCTTTTTTATTATGACAACCAGCGCAACTCATATTGTAAAGAATTTGTCCTTGGTCATAACGTTTTACATATTCTGTTTTCACGTGAGGTAACATGGCTTCTGGAAAGTCAGGCTCAATGTATTTTTGTGCAGTGCATGCAACAATTAAAAGAAGTGTTGTAAGTGTAATAAAAATTGTTTTGTAGGAATGATTCATGTTTTACTTTTAGTTTATTTCAACACAGAGTCTCAGAGGGGTAGAGACGTACTGAGTATAAAATATCATTTATTTCTAATACGTTTATTTTTGAAGAAGTTTATTTAAACCCAGTTCTACGATTCATAATAAACACTCTGTGTAACTCCTTTACTCTGATTCCTCTGTGGTTAAAAAGAGAAGGCTCTTTAATACTCTCCTCTAACTTTACGATTATTTAGATTTTTAATTTTTGATTTCGGTAAGCTTTCAGGAGTTTTTTCGAATTCCACTTTTTCAGTAAGTGATTTCATAAACGCCAACAAATTAGACTTTTCTTCTTTTGATAAATGAAGAGAATCAGAGGAAAGTGTTTGGTTTGTTACAGTTAAGCCTCTACCAGCTCCTCCACCGGCATCATAAAAATCAATTACCTGTTCTAAAGATGTAAATACACCGTTGTGCATATACGGTTTTGTTTTTTCTGAATTGCGAATGGTTCCTGTTCTGAAAGCGTTTAATGTTTCTTTGGACTGAAATACTAAATATCTTCCTTTATCGTCACTTAGTTGCTTAAAGCTAGTATCTTTTGGAACACCAAGTACTTCAAATTCGGAACCAACGTATGGAGGTTTTACGCCGTTAAACTGGGGAGCGAAATGGCATGTAGCGCATTGAGCTTTCCCCATAAAAACATTAAAACCTTGCTTCGCATCGTGGGCCAATGCACTATTTTCATTAATCGCCTTGTCAAAGGGAGAATCGTGTTTGCTAAATTTGCTGTAATATAAAGTGATTGCGGATGTAACATGCTCGATACTTATCTCTGGTATTTGAGGCGTACATTTTAAAAGATTTTTAAGAGCAATTTTATATTCTGAACAACTCAATATCTTTTTTAGAATATCTTTCTCATCGCAAGCCAATTCGAGCGAATTTGTTATCACGGCTTTTGTTTGATCTTGTAGAGAGATATGTTTGCCATCAGTCATAATTAAATGATTGTAGCCGGCATTAATTAGAGAAGGAGAGTTGCGTGGTAAAAAGTTTTTCCCATCAAACTGTAAAGAACTTGCTGTAGTCGTATCTGTAAAGTACTGATCTGGCTTGTGACAAGAGGCGCAACTGCGAAGATTGTTTCCCGACAAAATAGGATCGTAAAATAAAAGCTTTCCGACTTTATCTATTTCCGCCAACACTTTTTCGTCGTTAACTCTTACAAATACGCCTTTTGCATTTTGTCCTTTGTATAAAGATTTACTAAAAATAGAAGTAGCATTTTTGCTGAGAGAATAATCTACATAACTTTTTGAAACAACTTTGTAATGCTGAATTAAGTTCTGATTATGAGCAAACAAAGGGTTGATAAAATCTTTTATAAAAGTATAGTGATCAAATTTTTCATAATCCTCCGATTGTTTGTTTACAAAAGTGATCGCTTCTTTGTATAAACTCATGTAAGTTTCAGTTAACGCCTTGTCTTTAAAACTCTCGTTAAACGCAAGATACGTTGAATAAATATTTATGAGCATTATTCTTAACTCTGGTATTATTCTTTCTGTTTCCGGACATTCAAATCCTGTAGTATATATTGCAGCGAGATTGAGCAGAAACAAACGGTTACATAAATAAAAATGATCAAAGGTTTTTAAATGAACGGTTATAGAATCTGCACTATAAGCCTTACTAGCTTCCACTGCAGATTTTATTAAATTAAAAACAGAGTCTTTTAGAATTATATCTTCGTCTAAGTATTGGCTTGCCAAAGTATAACCGGCACCTTCACGTCTGTAGGGTGTTTCAAACTTTTCAAACACTTCCGTTTCCCATTCTACAGGCAAAGGACCATTTATCTTTTTGTAGGAAACTGGCTCAAGATATCGGAACCAGAAGTCCATGTGTTTTAAAGAATTTCGAACCAAATTAATTTGTTCCCTTATTTTTTGTTTTTCGACTGTGGAATTAAAATCACTGTTAGAAATATTGTTTAGTAAGCTTTGTTGCTTGGACGAAAATTCGTCAAGTCCTTTAGTGTAGTTTACACTATAATTATTTTGTTCATGATCTTTTTTAAAAGATGCAGATGAAAAGATAATGGCAAGTAGAATGAATTCGAGTATGAAATAGTTTTTTTTCAATGGAAATGGTATTTATAGAAATAACCAGACATGCCTTTCATGCCTGGTTATTCAGTGTGTTATGTTTTTTTAGTGGATTATTACTAGTTTGATCGTATTGGCTTTGTTTCCTGAAATAATCTTAACAAAATACTCTCCATTTATTAGTGAAGTAGTATTTAAAGAAATTTCATTTTCGCCTTTTGTATATTCTTTTTCAAGTGTAGAAAGAACGACTTTGCCTTGAATATCAATAACCGTCAAAGAAAGAGAAGCATTATTTTCAAGACTAACTTTTACTTTTGCTTCGTTGTTAGCAGGATTTGGAAATAAACTCACAAATGATTCAGTTTTAGAATTTGTTTTTATTCCTACACCTTGTAAACTTTTTCCTTCTACATGGAAATCATAAATACTTTCATCAGTATCATTGTTGTTAATGCTTATAACAGCAGTATTTGTAACATCCGGAACAGTAGACAGGTATTGAACACTAAAAGTTTGTGAAGCATTACCAGCTAATGTAAACGGAAACGTAGGAGCATTAACGAATGTATATGCAGCGCTTGTTGCACCATTAATATTCATACCTGTAACCGTCAAAGTTCCTGTTCCTGTATTTTGAATTTTAAATTCTTTTACAACAGCTGTGTTATAAATTACTATTCCAAAATCTGTATTATTTGTTGAGCTAATAGAAGCATTTCCATCTAAAATACTTACGTTATTACCTTGAACGTTTATTTCAGGAACAGCACCAACACCTTGTACAGCGAAATCATAAATATTTTCGTTATAATCATTATTGTAAATGTTTACAGTGGCTGTTCTTGTTCCGGCTAAAGCTGGATTAAATTTAACGGTAATGTTTTGTGAGCCTCCGCCAATAACAGTAACTGGAAAAGAAGGTGGAGTTACAAAAGTAAAATCTCCTGCGTTTGTTCCTGTGAAATCCATGCCTGATATTACAAGAGGACCTGTTCCTGTGTTTTGAATCACAAACGTTTTAGTCACACTTAATCCAGTGTTTAATAAACCAAAATCAGTGTTATTACCTGAACTTATCGCTGAAGTCCCCATAGGAATACTTACAGAATTCCCTTGAACATTTATTTCTGGATTCGAAGTTGCTGTTTTTGCGCTAGTTAAGATCAACAATTGACCGCCTTCAACAAGTGGCGAGGGTTGACTATAATGAGCCTGATCAACAAATATAAATTTACCTGGTCCTAGAATTTCTTGAACATCTATAACGCCAGACGCTTCTTCGTCTTGTGTTAGAAAATTTGCACCACCACTTATAAAACGTGTAGCGTCGTGAAGTGCGATTTGAACCAAAGCACCAGTAGCAATTGTATATTCCCACATTTTGCCATTATGAGCGTTATTTCCAACATCTTCTTGAAGAATAATATGTCCTGAATGATCGATTCCCAAGTTGTCAAACATCACCTGACCTTCAGTTCCATCAAGCACTGCGGTGATAGTTCCACCTAATTGAGGATTGTTGATATCTGTGAAGTGAAGCTTCCATAAACGGCTTGGGCTTGAAAATGAGTTAGTAGTGCAAAAGTATAAATCGCTAGGATGCGAAGGATCCCAAGCACCATCTTCTGGACGAAGAAAGGTGGTTATACCAAGGTTGTTACTCATTGTGTTTAAAGACGCACCAGTTGTCGCTTGTACTTGACCTAAACTCATCAATGAAAAATTTGTATTTGCGGCAGGAACACTTCCGTTTACTTCGGTAATCATACCCGACACGGCAATACCGTATAAAGTACCGCCTGATAAACCAGCTTTTGTAATATCGTTACCGGTTGCAGATTTATTACCAATATAAATATATACTTGACCCGGAGTTGCGTCATCGAAACCCGCTACAATTGTTTTATCGCTTCTGAACGGACAAGCAACTTGGTTTTCAGCAGAGAATTTTCCCAAATACGGGAGCTCATATGAGTGACCGGCTTCCATACCGCTGGCAATGTGAGCCATCATACGTCCTTCCGAACCACTTTCTTCACCATCCAAAAAGATACGTGCCTGGGTTCCTTTCCCTGTCGAGCTATTATAGTAGGCCGAAATTGGTGCAAGATCTGCAGAACAAAAACGGCTGAAACCGGCTAGTGTAGACGTGTTAGTCGAATTATATACTGAATAGGTACTTGAACTAGCATTCCATAAATGCATATTTTGAGTTAAATCAGCCCCACTTACAACCGCTAAAGTTGTTTTGTTGATTATCCATTTTGATACAAAAGCTCCTGCAGTACCATAAGCATGTACAGCACCCGTTGAGCCGCTTCCAAATTCATGGTTCATTAAAAGAGTAAAAGTTCCATCGTTATTATCGAAAGCACCTAAACCATCAGGTAAGCCTACCATTGTGTAATTACCTACAGCATCACCTGTTGTTAGAATTGAAGTAATTGAATACCCTGCAACACTTGGTTGCAGATAAGGCGATTGAGAACTGCTTGGTCCCGTAATTGTGGTTTGCGCTAAAGCGGAACCAACCATCCCGATACTGATCATTAAATGAGTTAAATTTTTTTTCATGTTTTTTTAGTTTTATGGCACAAAGCTAGTTTGTAAGCTGCATGATAGCATTAGTTGTGTTTGACCAAATTATTAATTTTGAGAGGTGAAAAAAATCAATTAATTAAATTGCTAATATTCAATTAACACGCTGACTTATGGATGCGAAAATTAAACAGGCGGGTTAACATACCCTGTGAAGGAATGAAAGAATTTTTTGAAAATTTAAAACGGGTTTAATTCTTAAACTTAAATAGTAAAACTACCTATATAAGGTAACATGCCCTTTTAGGTTTTTATTTTCTCCCATATTACTGGCGATAGAAATTGTCCACACATAAACATCGCTTTTGCAAGGCTGTCCATTGTAGGTTCCGTCCCAACCCTTATCAGGTTGATCGGTTTCAAAGATTAGAGCACCCCATCGGTCAAAAACGGAAAAGTGATAGAATTTAGAAGTTCTAATCACGGGTTTAAAAACTTCATTAAGGCCGTCTTCGTTAGGTGTAAAAGCATCCGGAATATAGATGGTGAAATCGGGTTCGATTTTAATGGATTGTATTGCAGTATCCGAACAGTCCCATTTGTTCTTCACTAACAATACTACTGGATATTCGCCTTCAGTGCCAAATAAATAAGATGTGTTTCTGCTGTTGGTTGAAAAACCTTTGTCGTTAACGAAAAACCAATTAAACTTGTTTAGTTCATCACCTAGGGAGGTATTCGTGAAAACAACCTCATCGACATTTTCAACAGGTTGCGAAGGAAAATAAGAAAAGTTGGCGATTGGTTTTGGGCGCCCAATAACATTGTATTCAAGCGTGTTTGAACAAGTTGTAACAATGTCATATAACATACCCTTGACAGGATAAATTCCTTCAACATCAAAACAATCGGAGAAAGTAGATGCGTTATGATTTTTATTTTTAACCAACCAGTTACTAGTAATGGAGTGGGTTCCTGTAGCCATAAAATCAAAATCAGCACAAAATGGAACGCAACTTTCCATGGTAGTTCCTTTTAAGATGCCCATAGGTAATGGATGAACAAGAATAAAAGTGTCGGTAGACATTCTACAGCCGCTTGCATCAATTGCAGTAAGAGTGTATGTTCCAGCTCTGTGTGTTGAAACAGTAATTTTAAGAGAAGTTCCCTCGTAATAAAATGTATTTGGGCCTCGCCATTGATAAGTTGACCCTCCGTACCCAGTAAATGTAATGTCTTCACCCAAACATAAAATAGGCTTAGGTAGAATACTGAGCGATGGATTCGGTAGTGATCTTGTTTCCAGATCTACCGTAGCAATACTTGTGCAAGAGTTGGCTGCTGTTCCTATAACGGTGTAAGTGAGTTTGCTCAGATTGTTTGCTGAATTGATAAGTGCATTCTGCCCGCTGAATTGATAAAAATTAGGCCCCCACCAATAATAAGAACTAGCGCCAGAAACATTTAAAATAGCCGGCTCGTATAAACATACACTAACATTTGATACAATGAGTTTTGGATTTTTTAAAACACCTATTAAAGCTGTGTCTGTATTCGCACATCCTTTATTATCAGTAACTTTTACGAAATAATTGCCTGCAAATCCTGTATTACTAGAGTCTCTAACAATATTCGGTGAACTACTCGTAAAGGCTAAAGGTCCATGCCAAGAATAAGTGAGTCCGTTTCCAAGCGCATTGGCAGTTAAAACAATACTTTTCGTTTCACAAATTTGAGTTAAACCAATAATGCTAACCGTTGGCAAAGGGTATACAATAACAGTATGAGAAATTGAACTTACGCACGGTCCTGCGTTAACTGAGAGGCTATAGGTACCATTTGCGGTTAAATCAACAGCATTAATCTGAGGGTTTTGAATATTGCTGGAAAATCCATTTGGACCAATCCAAGAATAATTTATTCCTCCAATGCTAGCGCTGGCATTAAATTTTAAAGTATCTCCCTTGCACAGAAGGTTATTACTACTGAATAAAGGTAGCGGCAAAGCCGTAACAGTTACTTGTGCAGAGGTACTATTTGTGCAACCATTGAGGTCTGTTACCAAAAGAAAATACGTACCAGACCTGCTTACAGTAGGATTTATAATGGAAGGGTTTTGTAGATTTGAGGTATATGAATTGGGACCCGACCAGAAAAAAGTGTTTCCCGGAGTGGAGTTACCTGTGAGAGTAAGTGTTTGATTCACGCATACACTGCTACCGAGGGCTGAAACGGAAGGGTAAGGATAAATTAACACAGATTGAGAAATGGTAGCAGAGCATGAATTGGCTCCTGTAACCGTTGCACTGTAAATACCTGAATTAGCAACAACAGCAGAATTGATAGTGCTAAGTTGATTAGGTGAATTAAAATTAAGTGGGCCGTTCCATAGATATGAATTTCCACCTGAAGCAATTAATTGAAGCGTCTGGCCGCTGCAAATTGGACTATTGGTCGCCAGAGTTGGTGAAGGAATTGGCAGCACAACTATAGAAGCAGTAGTAGACGCAGAACAAATAGCCCCTGTGCCAACTACCGTATAAACTGTAGTACTTAGAGGATTGTCGGTAAGCACACTGTTGGCTATTGAATTACTCCACATATAGGTGTTAGCCCCTGAAACAGTGAGTGTGCCAGTTTTATTGGGACAAATAGAAGTGCTTATAGCAGTTAAGCTAGGTGCTGGCAGATAGTTTACTGAAATGGTTTTTGTGACTAAACAGTTATTTGCGTCATGAACGTTGAGTGTGTATACGTGCGTTCCTGATTGTGTTTGCGAGGCTTGATAAATTGGTGCATTTGGACCTCCGACCCAGGTAAATGAATAACCCGGTGTGCCTCCATAAATATTCGCAAGAAGACTTACACTTGCGTTAACACAGGCTGTTGTTGAACTTTGAGTAAGGATAAGCGTTTGGGAACTTGGTGGACTTAAAATAAATGTTTGATTCAAAAGGCATCCGGTTAAAGAATCCGTTACGGTAACTGACCAATTACCGGCTGTTAAACCTAAGGCTGCAGCATTGGAATAAGAGCTTATGCCATTAGACCACAAATAGTATTGAGCGCTTGAGCCACCGGCTAAATTAGTAATAGCAGCAGTGCCAGAGTTTATGCCACCACATGGTATTGCGCTAGATACGCTGCCAGTTAATGGAATAAGTGGGTAAATTGTTGTTGTTGCTGAATAGGTTTGATTGCAGGCCCCGTCAAAAACAACTAAAGAATGGGTTCCTGGCCAAAGTCCTGTTGCAACTGATCCGGTTTGTCCGCTCGGTATCCAAGTATAAGAGTATGGACCTGGCCCGCCAATTGGATTAAGTGTAGCAGACCCAAGTGTAGCACAGGTAATAGAAGTGCTATTCGCGGTTAATGCAGGTGGACTGAAGGCGCATACTAATGAACTCGTACAGCAGGAGAGACTGTGAATTGGAGAATAAACACCTGCAAAACCACTTCCAGAAACGTATAAAATTTTATTTAGTTTATTTAATTTGATATCATAAACAAATTGGTCGATAGTACTAATACCCAGTGAAATATTTGGTAGAGCCGCGAAGGTGCTGCCATTAAAATTGTAACAGTTAATATTCCCATTTCCTCCGATATAAAGATTGTTACAATCATCTACTGCAATACCACCTTGTCGTTTAGCTGTCAGTCCAATATTTGTGGTGGACGAAATCATAGCTCCAGTTGTTTTATTATAGGCGGCAATATTGTAACCGTCGTAATAGAAAAGGTAGTTTGCATTAACAGCTAAACAATTAAATCCATTAGAGTTTGTAGTAGCAGGAAGGTAGGTAGATTTGTTTGTGTATTCGTTAAAGGTTGAAAAACCGCTGGGGGCTATCCAAACGGACGAAGTGAACGCTGAATTAATATGCGCTATATTATTGTTAATGTTTGGTGTAAATCCTGAAGCATAAATCCAGAAAAACTCTCCAGCATCATCAATGGCATGACTTACTACATCATAACCAACCCCGGTGGAAACACCAACAGTAAAAAAAGCAATCGGTGAAATATTGCCAGATGTTGGATTGAGAATTCCCGCAGATTGATTAGAAGCAGTGCTTCCTCCCATACCGTATACATTACCGGTCGAGCAGTGATAAGCCATGTCCCAGACTTCGTTCCAACTTGAAAGTTGGGAACTCGTATAGTTATCATAATTACCGAATGTATTAAGTCTAATAATTGTGGCGCCTCCAGTTATAAATCCTTGGCCAGCATAGCATTTTCCGGTGGATTTCATTACCACAAAATTACTGATGCCGGAACTGGTCCAGCTACCAACTGTTCCACTGAATGTCCAAAGCAATGTCCCAGCTGTATTGAATTTTGCGATCTTACAGGAGCTGGCCCCGCCGTATACATATAGATTTCCAAAGTCATCATAATCCACATCGTATGCGGAGTTGTTAGCTGGAATGGTTGTTATGGTAGTTACCCAAGGGTCAATTACAAGTGTTTTGTTGTGATTGTAGTTCGTTGAGATTTTAAAACCAATCTTGTTAAAATTCAAGTTAAAACTTGATTCTAAAGATTCACCATCTAAATAAAAACTTCGTGGAGCATGCTCGGTAATATCCTCTAGGGGTGTTTTAATTAAAATATCTCCATTTTTTTCTGATTTAATTTTCCTGACGGCACCGGTGTAGGCAATCTGAATGTCTTCTATTTTTGCGTCGGGATGTAGAATCAAATTATATTTTATGCCAATGTTTTTATCTTCTGGAATAACATATTCAATATCAATGTTATTGTACACGTTCTTATAAGTTATTTTTTTATAAGGGTAAGCATTTAAACTAGCCGCACCATAAGTGATGTAATGCGATTGACGCTCACTTTTTTCTATGTTGATTGAAGTGTTGGCATTTAACCAATTCATATATACAAAATGAACTTCGGGCTCCTTGAGATTCATCTTTTTGCCACGTTCTACACGCTCCAGTTGTTCTTCAGTGATTGGAAATTCTTTTGCGAGTTTATAAATAAGACCTTGGGATGTGAAGTAAATTTTTTCCGAACCGTATTCTAAGGCAAAAAGAACTGCCTGACCGTTGATGTCTTTAAATTGCCCTTTGTTCTCTACAAAACCCCTCGTACCAAATAAGTCCTTAGATTGAACGAATTTTAAATGATCATTTTTAGAAAGGATGTTTGTTTTTGATGTTTGGGATTGAAACTGAAATGTTTGATTGAAAAGAAAAAATATAACTAAAAAATATGACTTTATTTTTTTCAATATAGAGGAATGTGCCGGTAAAACGGTATCTAACCAATAAATATAAAAAAATAAAATTCATAGAGTGAAGCTTTAACACATTCAAAGGGTAGTTTCAATCACCCGAAATAGAGTTTAACCATTTAAGAAGCGAAATCTTGTAATTTTAACATTTTATAATGCTAGTATTTTAGTAGCAAAGTGACAATCTTGTCTATATATATTTATTATTTTTCGCTTCTTTAATAGCGTCTTCTCTCGAATGCACGTTTAATTTGGTATAGATGTGTTTAATATGTGACTTAACAGTTTCTAAATCAATAAACATTTCCTTAGCAATTTTACTTCTGCTTTTACCGTTTGCAACTTGTTCTAGTATTTCTGTTTCACGTTTTGTTAAGGGTGTGTTTTGATTTTTATGAAACGACTTGATCACAATTTTAGCAACGTTCATGCTCATTGGAGCTCCGCCATCTACAACTTCTTGTATCGCATCCATTATTTTCTCTGTGCTATCACTTTTTACGAGATAACCTGAAGCGCCCTTAGTGAGAGCGTTAAATACATTGTCTTCATTTTCATATACAGTTAACATGAGTATATAGGTTTTTGGAAGAATGTGTTTTATTTTTGGTATGGCGTCCACACCTTTTATTCCTGGAAGTTCAATATCTAATAGTACTACATCTGGCGCGTCTTCTCCCAGTTTTGTTAAAGCGCTTTCCACGTTGGAATATGAATTTATTACTCTGTATTTTTCTGACGTGTTAATCAAATAGGTAAATCCTTTTCTAATTGTTTCGTCGTCTTCTATAATAACAACACTTATTGGTTTCTGTTTTTCCATAGCAAACTAAATGAAAATACTTTTTAAAATAAATTGTAGCTCTGTTCCTTTATTTAAGATTGATGTATGGGTCATATTACCATTCATTCTCATAGCGCGGTTCTTCATGTTTTTAAGCCCATTGCCTTGTATTACTGAATTCATGTTAAAGCCATGTCCATTGTCGTAAATAATAATAACGAGCTCGTTCATAGAATTCAAATATATTTGTATGCTAACTTCATTAGCATTTGAATGTTTTAAAATATTACTGTAAGCTTCTTTAAAAATCATAGTCAAATTTCGACTATAATCTAGTTTAAGCTTTAAGTCAGTAGTTGATTCTATCGAATGCGTATAAATAAAATCAACGTTTGTTTCTTGAAAAAGCTCGGTACCAATATCTTTAATGTGCTCAACTATTTCGTACAAACCATCATTTTTTGAATTAAGTGACCAAATAATGTCTTTTGATCCACTATACAAAGCTTTTGTATTTTCTCTTATTTGTGAAACGAGGTGCGTAATTTCTTGTTCCTTGCCATTTATTTTTGATTTGAGTACATCTGTTAACACGGATATTCTGGTTAAACTATTCCCCATTTCGTCGTGAAAGTCCTCTGCGGTTCTTTGCCTGAGTTTCATAAATTCTTCTTCTCTTATTTTTTCAAGAACTTCTTTTGCCTTTTGTTTTCTTTTTTGTTTACCTCTTGTAAATACATAAGCAAGTAACGCTCCAGTAGCCAGAAGCAATAAAATAATAACTAGTTGAAAAAAACGGGTTTGGTAAAACGCCTTTTTTATTTCAAAGGAATAATTTATTTCGTTAGAAGATACTGCACCTCCTTTTGTTAATCCTGTGACGATAAGCGTGTATTTTCCTGGTGGTAGAGCAGGGTAGATGATATATGGATTATTACTAATTGTTGAAACTTTATCAATCCCTTCAAGTTTATATTTATAAAGTACATCTTCTGGATTGGTAAAATAAATTGATCCTAATTCAAATGTAAGATGATTTTGCTTAGAAAAAAGTTTTAGTCCTTGTGGCGCATTAAACCAAGAACCTGCTTTTTCAAACAAACTACTGTCGCTAATCAAAGAAGAGAATAGTTTAACGGAGCGCAATAAAACAAAGGGTTGATTTTTTTCTGCAATTTTTGTATTGGGATTAAAATGAAAAAGTCCTTTGGTTGTACCAAACCAGAGACTCGAATCTACAGCTTTTAGTAAACAATTATGGTTACATTCCATGCCAAACAAACCGTCTGATCTACCGTAATTTTTTACCGCTAAAACTTTTCCTTCGTTGCTAAGTTGTAAATTACTAATACCAAATCCAGTTCCAACCCAAACTTTATTGTCTTCTGATACATCAATACTATATATAAAGTTACTTGGTAAACCATCGGCAGAAGTATACGTTATCACTCTATTGGTTTTATAGTTTAAGTTGAAAACGCCTTTATCTGTAGTTCCTACCCACAAAGAATTATTGTTTTTAGAAAGACATAATACCGAAGCGTCACCGAAATATTTTTCATGAAATGGTGTCGCTTTATAGTTTTTATCTAGTAGAAAAATTCCACTCGACGTGCCTACAATTAAATGGGTTTCATCAAATTGTTTTATTGAAGTTATTAAATGGCCAGTATTTTTTATACTTGTAATGTTTGTGTTTTTATCGCGAAGAAATAAACCTTGATTTGTTCCTATGAGTATATTTCCTTGAAGGTCCTTTAAAAATATGGTAGCTCCTCTTATCGAAATGGACGAGTTATTTATCGCTTCCATTTTTTGGAGGCCAGTTTTTTCGTTAAAACGGTAAGCTCCATTATTTAATGTGCCTATCAAAATATTATCTTCATCATCACTATAAAGGCAGTTTATTTTTGAGTCTTCAAGAATTTTTTTTCCTAAGAATGACACCGTTTCTATGTTATTGTCAGAATTAATTTTGTACAAACCTCCACCATAACCTGCTGCGAAAATTGTTTTGTCATTTCTTTGAACAACTCCCATTACTATTGCACTGGGCAATCCACAAGATTTATCATAATACGTAAATGTATTTTCCCTGAATTTGTATATACCATCGGCATTTGTTGCAAACCATAAATTGTTTTCTATGTCTTTGTATATGTGATTTACTGAATTGTCGGTAAAACCACTTTTTTCATCAAAATGAATTACTTCATCATTATTCAATCTGTAACAACCATTCTCTGTACCCAACCATATATTCTCCTTAGAATCTTCGGTAATACAAAGCACATTTATTTCGTCAAGAATTTTAAATTTACTCTTATAAATTTCAATTTTATTATTTATCAAGTAATATAGTCCCTTATTTGTTCCAATGAGTGTATCGTTTGAAGCTGTGATAAAAATCGCTCGGACATAAATGTTTTTTTTAATCTCGTCGTATTTTGAAATCTGTCTCCATGTTGATTTATCTAAAGCATAGATTCCTTTTTTGTGCACAGAAACAAGAAGGTTATTTGAAGATCCTTGGTAGATGTCGGTTATTTTTTCTGTTGAATCACCCGTAATAAATACTTTTTTACTTTGAAATTTTTTTATATATAAAAGATTGTAATTCCCAATGGCGTACAAATCTCCATTACTAAGTTGCACGATTTCGCTAACGTTATTAGCGGATTTATTAATCGATGAAACGGTAGTAAATTTTGATCCATTATAATAGGAAATGCCCGAATTAGTCCCAATCCAAAGGTTACCCAGCTTATCGCAAAACAATGCATTTATCTGATTAGCAGCTAAACCATCTTGCACGGTATATCCAATAAATTTTTTTCCATCAAACCTGCAAATCCCTCCTTCGGTTCCTATCCATAGTTGACGGTAGTTATCCTGACATATATACGAGGCTTGCGATTGAATTAATCCATCCTCAACAGTCCAGTTTACAAAGTTGTACTTCTGACAAAATGAAAAGTGCCCCAGTAATAAACTCAGATATAGAATTATATTTTTTTTCATTCAAATGAAACTGATTTTTTAAAAAAATCTTTGTATCTCAAATCTAGTAAAAATCACTCGCTTTCTATATCACGCTATTGGGGTGATAAATAAATGGTAGGGTATCCTATAGCTCCATTTTGCATTATATATTTAATCGAAACTATTGAACAGATTCAATGGCAGATAAAAGTTCTGTGAGTTTAATCTTCTTCTCAATAAAAACTTTTTTGTTTCCTTTTTTAATAAGTGTTGCAGGAATAGCACCACTCCATAGTGGCGAAATTCTATCTATAAAGTCGTTTCCATTTACTTCATCTAATAAAACACAGGTCGATTTTACAGAGTGTTTTGCTAAAAAAGGCATCACCTTTTTGCCAAGCTCTTCCTTAAAGTCTATACTTACCAAAATAACTTTTACCGGACTATTACTTTTTAAAACCGAAAGGCTGTCAAAAGCCGGTAATTCTTCAACACAAGGTTTACACCAGGTAGCCCAAAAGTTAATAACGTAGGTAGTATCGTTATTGCCAAATAACTTTAGCAAAGATTCGATCTTGTAAACTCCCTTAAAATTTTGTGCATTAAGAAAGGAAGCAAAAAAAATAAAACTAAAGAGAAGCAGTTTTTTTATAATCATATTCTTTAATTAAAAGTTTTATTTCCTGTATTAGTCTATTAACCTCAATACTATCCGTTCCATCATAAAACCCGCGAATGTGCTGTTCTTTGTCAATAAGTGCAAAATTTTGAGTGTGAATAAAGTCTTCTTCACCTCCGTTACCTTCTTCAGCGTTTAGTAAATACCCTTTTCTTGCCAACTCATAAAGTTTTGGTTTTGAGCCTGTAACAAATAACCAGCGTTTATCTGTTACACTATGAGCAAGTGAATACTCTTTAAGCACAGGAACGCTATCTGTTTCTGGATCTACAGTGTGCGATAAAATTAGAAAATCTTTATTGTCTTTAAATTCCTTATAAACCTTATCAAGGTTTGAATTCATAATAGGACAAATACTTTTACAGGTAGTAAAAAAATATTCTGCTACATAAATTTTGTTTTTTATAGTTTCAAGATTTACTTTTTCATTATCTTGATCTACAAACTCAAAGTCTGGAATAAAATGATAAGTTGTATCATTCACTTTTGAAGCATCTTTTGGACCGAAATAAGCCAAATAATGTGTTGGAGCTTTTTGTTTGTTTGGAATAAAATTCCAAACTACAAACGAAGCCGGAATAAGGAGGAGTAACCAATAATAATTAAATTTGAAGTTCATGAGTGACTGCTTATATTTATGATAATAATAGGAACACAAAATTACTTAGTATATTTAGATTAATGGCCATTTTTACTCACAAACAAAAGGATGAACTAGAATTAGGTTTCGGTTCAAAAAATTATAAAAATCCGGTCCGCTTCCTAAATAAAGATGGTTCCGTAAATGTCAGAAGAACAGGGCTTGGCTGGATAAACAACACAGATATTTACCACTCACTTATTTCCGCTTCGCTGCTTAAATTAATTCTATTAATCATCTCAAGTTATATTTTAATTAACATTTTTTTTGCCTTTGTTTATTATTCAATTGGTGCTTCACACTTTGGTGGACTTGAGGCTGAAACCGGTTCTGAGTTTCAAAAATTTATGGGTTTGTTTTTTTTTAGTGCCCAAACAATAACAACTTTAGGTTACGGTCATATTTATCCAATTGGTAATGCGGCCAGTATTGCAGCAGCAGTTGAATCATTGCTTGGGTTATTGAGTTTTGCTTTAGCTACGGGTGTGCTTTACGGGAGATTTTCAAGACCAAAAGCACATGTGCTTTACAGCGAAAATATTTTAATTTCTCCTTATAAAGATGGTAAGGGGCTCATGTTTCGAATTACAAATAAAAAGCAGTACGAGCTTATTGAATCAGAAGCGAGTGTAACGATGACCATCACGAATCCTGAAAGTAATAAACGTGAGTTTCTAAATTTGAAATTAGAAATTAGGCACGTAAACTTTATGGCTCTCAGTTGGACAATTGTGCATCACATAACGGAAGAAAGTCCTCTGTATGGATTAACGCAACAACAATTAGCCGAAAGGGATGTAGAGTTTATTATTTTAATAAAAGCGATCAATGACACGTATTCTCAGGGTGTAAACTCTAGGCACTCCTATAAAGCGCATGAGTTAGTTGAAAATGCAAAATTTAAACCATTAAGCCCAGAATCAACAAAACGTGGTACTTTGAAAATTTCGGTTACAGACATTCATCTGTATGAATCGCTTAATTAAACCTCTTTATCAAAAATAGATTTTACAGCATCCCTTAAATTGTAGTGATTACTCATAACTTCACCATATGCACCAGCGCTTCTTATTGCAAATAAATCACCACGCTCCGTTTCAGGCAATACTACAGCCTTTCCAAAGCAATCACTGCTTTCGCAGATGGGTCCAACCACATCGTATTTGTTTGTAGTACTACCACTTTTAGCGCTTATGTTTTCAATTTTGTGATAAGCCTGATAAAGTGCAGGACGTATTAATTCAGTCATGCCTGCATCTAGAATAGCAAAGTTTGTATTAATACCATTTTTAATGTACAACACTTTGCTTATTAAACTGCCACATTGTGCAATAATACATCTCCCTAGTTCAAAGTGAATTTCTTGTTTTGGTTTTACTTCCAAAAACTCTTTAAAAATATTAAAATAAGATTCAAAGTCGACAATAGCTTCTTTGTCAGGCTCAATATAATTAACCCCTAATCCACCACCAACATTTAAATGCTCTGGGGTAATTCCTTTTTGAATAAACCAAGTATTTATTTCGTTAACGCGTAGACATAAGTTTTTAAAGGCAGTCATATCCTGTATTTGAGAACCAATATGAAAATGTAATCCTATAAGATTAAGATGTTCTAAGTTTTTTAATTCTAATAAAACTTGATCAAATTCATAAGGGTTTATTCCGAATTTATTTTCTTCTAACCCCGTAGTAATGTATTTGTGTGTGTAAGCGTCAACATTAGGATTTATTCGTAAAGCAATATTGGCTGTTACATTTTTGTTTTTCGATAACTGATTTAGAATTTGTAATTCATGCAGACTTTCTACATTAAAACAAAAAATAGAATGATCGAGCGCATAATTAATTTCTTTGTCGCTTTTTCCGACTCCAGCAAAAACAATTTTTTTGTTATCGAATCCACATTCTATGGCACGTTTAACCTCGTTGCCGCTTACGCAATCTGCACCAAATCCAGCTTCTTTAATGTAGTTTAATAAAGTGGGATGAGCATTTGCTTTTAGAGCATAGTGAATATGGTATTCTTTTGGAGAAGATTTTTTTATTGCTGTCAATGTTTTTTCAAGCAATTCTGTATCGTAATAATAGAAAGGCGTTTCAAGTGTGTTAAAGTGCTCTATTAATTTTTTAGTGAACATGTACCGTGTTTTAATAATTGAATAATCCTTTGTTAAGAGCCTGTAAGGCTTCTTTTTTCAAACTGCCATTTACAAGCACTGAAATATTATTAGCACTTCCCCCATAGGATACCATGCGCAGTGGAATATCTTTTAAAGCATCTAAAACTTTATTGGCGTATCCCGATTTGTCTTTTGGTAATTGACCAACAATACAAATAATGGTTTGGTTGTCATCAATTTCAACCATTGCAATTTCTTTCAATTCTTTGGTAATACCACCAAGATTTTTATTATTATCTATCGTTAACGATACGGCCACTTCACTAGTACAAATCATATCAATAGGAGTTTTGTAGCGCTCAAAAATTTCAAATACAGCTCTCAAAAATCCATGTGCTAAAAGCATTCGATCGCTTTTTATATTGATCGCAGTAATGCCGTCTTTCGCAGCCACTGCTTTGATTCCTTCGTTGGTATTTATGTTTGCTATCAGTGTTCCAAGTGCTTCAGGCTGCAAGGTGTTTTTTAAACGAACTGGTATGTTACGTTTTTTTGCAGGTAGAATACACGTAGGGTGTAAAATTTTTGCACCAAAGTAGGCCAACTCTGCTGCTTCATCAAAACTTAGTTCTTTTATTGGATGTGTTTTATCCACAATTCGAGGATCATTGTTGTGCATGCCATCAATATCCGTCCAAATTTGCACCTCTGTACTTTTAATTGCCGCGCCAATAATAGATGCTGTGTAATCGCTTCCACCACGTTTTAAATTATCTATTTCTCCAAAAACATTCCGACAGATATAACCTTGCGTAATAAATAATTTTTGTTCTGGGTGTTTTTTTAATTCTTCTAAAGCGAACTTTTCAATGTATGCCATATCTGGTTCGTCATTTGCATCTATTTTCATGAAATTGAGCGCCGGTAAAAGTGCAGAGTCAAATCCGCATTCTTCTAAATAATAATGAAACAGAGCTGTACTTAATAACTCTCCCTGAGCAAGTATGGCTTTTTCTTCATTAACCGTAAACATATCCATCGTAAATGAAAGTAAATGGTTAAAGTGATTTGTTATCAGTTGCTCCGCCTTTTCAATACTTTTAGGTTTTGAGTACAAGTCTTTTATTTCCTTGTCGTATTTTAGTTTAAGAATCGAAATTAATGTAGTAGCTTTTTCGATTTCTTTGGCGTATAACGCTTCGCAAATTTCAACAAGAGCGTTTGTAGTGCCGCTCATGGCACTTAACACAACAATTTTAGGAGCAGGGGTAACACAGAATTTCACAAGGTCTTTTATTCGCTGAGCCGAACCTACACTTGTACCTCCAAATTTTAAAACGAGAAACATATCTTTTTTAAATTTATTTTAATTGAATAAGATTTTTTGTGAGAGTTTCAGAGACCGTAGCTCTAATATAGAATTAAAATGCCTTAGAGGCACTTATACTTAAGCTTTATTTGAAAACAAAAAATCATTTAGCGGTAACAAAGAAAAACAGATTTTCAGTACTTACAAAATTTTAGGCGAAGGTTTCTGTAAATAAAAAGTATATTCAAATGGAAAATTTGTCTCTGGTTCTTTCTCAAAAACTCCAAATACAGCGCTACCACTGCCACTCAAGCTTGCATAAATGGCGCCTGTTTTGTATAAATTTTCTTTCAACATTTTAATAGGTGGATGTTTTTTTAAAATTGTACTTTCAAAATCATTTACTAAAAAATCTTTCCACTCCATAATTGGTCTAGAAACAACAACATCGGTTAAATTATGTTTTGGTTTTTGTGGAATAAGTCCTTCATAAGCCTCTTTGGTGTTACTGTGAATGTTTGGATGTACAACCAGAACGTAATACTGGTCGAGACTTACATTGATATCCGAAAACTCATTCCCCTTGCCCTGTGCATAAACTGGACTATTATTGATAAAGAACGCACAATCACTTCCAAGTAGAGAAGCAATTTTCATTTTTCCCATTTCGCTATACCCGAGTTTAAATTTTGTATTTAAAAGGTTTATAAAACTGGCAGCGTCCGAACTTCCTCCTCCAAGACCGGCGCCCATCGGTATGTTTTTATGAAGATGAACTTTAATAGTTGGAAGTTTTTTTTCTTTTGAGATTATTTCCCAAGCCTTGTAAATGAGATTTTGCTCTATGGTACCTGTAATAGCCAATCCGCTTTGACTATAAACAAATGGCGCATTAGACCCGTGATTTTCTAAAACTTCAAGGCTGTCACACCAATTTATAGGATAAAAAACAGTCTCAATATTGTGAAACCCGTCTTCACGTTTTGATATGATGTGCAAACCAAGGTTGATTTTGCAATTTGGAAAAACAATCATGAATTTACTTTGATAATTTTAAAGCTTACGAAGTTAATAGAAAAGCCTTCTATGCCTTTTAAATTCTTTTTAACAACTTTTGGTACAATACTTGATGAAACAACTTCAAATACCTTAAACCCATTTGAATTATGAAACCATCGAAAATTAAAATTGGATTGCTAGCAATCGTTATACTGCCATTTTTAACGGCTTGCCCAAAACCAAGAGAAAATATGGCACCGCCTGCAGATACAGAACTTCAGAGCTCTATTGATGCTGCATTTGCTACTTTTGTAGTGACAGATATTGACATGATTTGCAGTTTTAGTGGCGAAGGGGATACATCTCCAGATTTTTATTTATTGCAATCAAGTGAAGACCCAGGTAAAATGGAGGAACCTGTTTTTGACGTCACTAATGACCAAATTTCAACTACATATTACAACGATGCACGCTGTATAGACGGTAGGGTAAGGAACGGGACGGTTATGTTGTTTTTTTCAAATACTAATCCAAATGCAAAATATTACAGAGCGTATGAATATGTAGGTAGAATTCGCCTAGTGGATTTTAAAGTTGACGGCTGGTTGATAGAAAACCTAGATGGAAACGATTGTCATGTTTATAATCGCTTAAGTTCACCATCTTATGATCCGTCTAAAACAAATATTAGCTGGTTAATAGATGGCGCATTTAAATTCACACATACTACCGATCCTTCAAAAAACATGGTATGGAAGGGTAAACTCACTAAAACCCTCACGAATACTAATGATCCAACGGTATTTAACCCTTCTAAACAAAATGCAATCAATTGGTCGAAGGCAGTTGTTAGTTACGCTGGTGAAGCTACGGGCTACACTTCTTCTAATGTGCCCTTCAAAATGGAGATTAATGCAATTAACCCAATTCTAAGAGACTTTAGCTGCTATCCAGATGCTGTAGGTGGGATTGAAAATGTTAGTCCATTAAAAATATGGAAAGAAGAATTTCACCCTTTTAAAGCAGGAATAGCAACTTTAACTACAAGCGATAGGTATCCGCGTCAGATTTACTTCGGAAATGAAGGAAATACAGATTTAACTTCCCAATGTGATAATTCAGGAGTGGTTTTGATTAAAGGCAATTCATATCCAGTAGATTTTAAGAAATAAATAGAATTACAGATAAATTAGTTTTGAGCAGACACAGAGCCTATTTTAAAGTTAAAAACGTTCGTAATTTCTTTAACATTTTTTGTTGGTTTAAAATAATTATACTAAATTGCAGCGAATATTTCTTATTTAATTGAATAATGTGCTTTGAAAAACATATTACGGTAATTAAATTAAGAGCTATTTATTTTTTGTACATTCGTTAACTATAAAAAAATAATAAAATACCTACCTATGAAAATGAAAAAAGTTTCCCTTGGTTTTTCAATTGTGGCTTTATCTGCAGTATTTCTTTTAAGTTGTAAAAAAGAAGTAGATGTTGCGCCTGTCCCAGATACTGAAGTAGAAAGTTCTATCTACGCGTCTTTTGCTAATTATGTTGCCAGCGATATTGAAATGGCTTGTAGTTTTATGGGAGAAAACGCTTATAACACAACTTTTTACTCCGCCTATTCTGCAAGTTCAGGTACCGTAGGTATTGTTAGAGATACAAACGGAATTAATTTAACAGTAGGCACTTCTTCTGTTCCTGTGAAACATGATCAGTTAACATATACTTGGAATGAAACAAGATGTAAAGACGGAAGAATTAGAAAAGGAACGATTTTCATGTACGTGCCTATCGTGCCAAATCAAAGATATTGCCGTCAACGCTTATTTCAAGGAAGAATTTCTTTTGATGATTTTAAAGTAGATGGATGGAGAGTGACTTTATTTGACTCTCTTGCTCCAGCTTATCTTTATAATACACTAGCATCAAATGATTACGATCCAACCAAAACAAAATTAACTTGGAGATTTGCTGGTAAGCTCAAATTTACGCACCCAACAAATGCCAACCTAAACATGGTGTGGGAAGGAGAGTTATTTAAAACATTAGAGAATACAAGTGATCCTAAAGTATTTGAACCAAAAAAGCAAACAGCAATTACTTGGTCTTTAGGTGTGGTAAGTTATTATGGGAATGTGAGTGGTAAAGTGCCTCAAATTGATGCTGATGGAAATATTACTCCAAATGTAGATTACAAGATGGAGATAAAGGACGGAGCTAAACTGGTGCGAGATTTTCTTTGCTCTCCTGATAAGGTTACTGGTGTTACTGTTTCTCCTACTGGAAGTGTTACTCCTATTGGTGATGAACATCATCCCTTTAAAACGGGTGTAGCTTCTTTTACTGTTGGTAACAACTATCCTCGCCAAATCTATTATGGTAACGAGGGTGATCCGAAATTAGATTTACAATGTGATAATACAGGAGAAGTTCTTATAAAAGGAAATTCTTACAAAGTTACTTTCTTTAAATAAATTTTGGGTATAATATTCTTAAAAGGTCATTCTAAATAGAATGACCTTTTTTGTTTTATGTCATGTTGTTAAGAATTGACGGTTAGTAATATTGCCGTTGTAGGCAGTTTAACCGAATTAAATTAAAATATATTTGTATAAAATAAGTCTTATGAAGCGTATTACGGGAATTGTTTGTTTGTTGATCACTCACTCATTTATTAGGGGGCAAATAACTATGCAAACCAACTTGCCAAAAGCTCTTCCGCTTAACTCAGAGATAACTTTTGAGGTAAAAATTAATAAAGGTAACTCAACAAATTTCGCAAAATATCAAATGGAAATTCCAAGAGGAACCACCGTTAAAGAGGTAGACGTTAAATCGGGTTCTTTTGCCTCTGATGAAAATCTGATCAAAATAATTTGGGTAATGGCACCCATAGATCCAGAGTTTTCTATCAGTTTAAAATTAACTACAGGAGTTGTTGCTGGAAAAAAGACATTTAAGCAAAAATATTTTTACGTAGAAAATGAAGATAAAAGAGAGGTTGAAATGGAACCTCTCACTGTAATATTTAAAGACTCTGTTGCTTCTATTTCTGTTTCATCAAACGATTTTGTTAGCATTATGCCAAAGGAAATGCCGTCACTTCTTACAACAACCATCAATGCAGCAGAAATTAGTACTAAAAACCCGGAACTACTGAAGCAACAAGTATTGCAATTGAAAAAGGATTCTAAAGACGCTTTTGTTATTGGGGAAAAAGAAAAAAGAAAGGCAGAAGATAACCGCGTAAAAGCCAACGCTGAAATTTCTAAAGCAGAATTAATTTCCGACGAAACCTTGAAAAAACAAGCGATGGATAAAGCTATGCTTGATAAGGAAAAAGCAGAGAATGATATTGAAGTGGCTGCACGAGTGTTAACACTTGCTAAATCTTTAGAAGATAATGCAAATGAAATTGACGCCATAAATAGGTCTGTGAATCCAGGCAGTTATACAGGTCAACCAACAAGAAATACTACAATTATTGCTGCAGCGAATAAACCTTCTTCATCTTCAAATAATAACGAAACAGGTAAGAGAATTAATACCAACGAATCTGAGAAAATCTCACTTTCAGAGAAAACCAGCGAAGGATCTAATAAAAATAATAATCTGGAAGTAGGACTGGTATACAAAATACAATTGGGAGCCTTCTCCAAAGAGCCTTCTCCAAAAGACTTTAAATCTATAGGGAAAATTAAAGTAAGTGAGGAAAACGGCATGTATAAGGTTTTATACGGCAGTTTTGCTTCTAAGGAAGAAGCGTTTAAACAACGTGAACAAATCCTTTCTAAAGGATTTGACGGTTTTGTTGTCTCTTACCAAGATGGTGTAAGGGTTAAATAACAAAATCTCTTTTGTGTCAGGCTGTCACTATCCTCCTGTCATTTTATTCCAATTTTACAATTTTTGGTGAAAATCTGACCAAATATCACGCTATATTCGCGCTGGCATAATTTATGCAAATGCCAAATAAAAATTCTAAAACAAATAATTTTAAAAAATATGGCAAAATCGAATGTTAATTTTAAACCACTGGCTGACAGAGTGCTAGTAGAGCCAGCGCCAGCTGAGACAAAAACAGCAGGGGGAATTATTATTCCCGACACGGCAAAAGAGAAACCTATGAAAGGTAAAGTAATTGCAGCTGGAACTGGGAAACACGAAGAACCTATGGTGGTGAAAGTAGGCGATACCGTGCTTTATGGAAAATACGCTGGTACGGAGCTGCCAATCGATGGGAAAGAATATCTGATTATGAAACAAAGTGATATTTGGGGAATTATCTAAAATAATTCATGATGCAGGGTGTAAAATTCAAAGGCCTTGTCTCTTAATAGTAAACTTTGAATACTAAATTTTAAATTAAAATAAGAAATGGCAAAAGATATAACATTTAATATAGAAGCACGCGATGCTTTAAAACGCGGTGTTGACGCATTGGCAAATGCAGTAAAAGTAACATTAGGACCAAAGGGGCGTAATGTAATTATTGACAAAAAATTTGGTTCTCCTCAAATAACAAAAGATGGAGTTACCGTTGCTAAAGAAATTGAATTGAGCAATCCAGTTGAAAATATGGGTGCGCAATTATTAAAAGAAGTTGCTTCTAAAACCGCTGATGTAGCGGGTGATGGCACTACTACAGCTACTGTTTTAGGTCAGGCAATTGTTACAGCTGGATTAAAAAACGTTGCTGCTGGGGCGAATCCAATGGATTTAAAACGTGGTATTGATAAAGCTGTTATCGCTGTAGTTGAGAATTTGAAAAAACAATCTCAAAACATTGGTAACGAAAATAAAAAAATCGAACAAGTTGCTACTATCTCTGCTAATAACGATAGCACTATTGGAAAACTAATAGCTGAGGCAATGGGTAAGGTTAAAAAGGAAGGTGTTATTACTGTAGAAGAAGCAAAAGGAACGGATACAACTGTTGAAGTTGTTGAAGGAATGCAATTTGACCGTGGCTACATTTCTCCATATTTTGTAACAAATGTTGACAAAATGGAAGTGGTTATGGAAAGCCCTTACATTTTAATTTATGAGAAGAAAATTTCAGCAATGAAAGAATTACTTCCAATTCTTGAAAAAGCTGTTCAAACAGGAAAACCATTATTAATTATTGCTGAAGATCTTGATGGAGAAGCTTTACAAACATTGGTAGTTAACCGTTTACGTGCTAATTTGAAAATTTGTGCTGTTAAAGCTCCAGGTTTTGGTGATCGTCGTAAAGCTATGTTAGAAGACATCGCTATTTTAACCGGTGGTACTTACATTAGTGAAGAACAAGGTCGCAAGCTAGAAGATATGCAATTAACGGATCTTGGAAAGGCAGAGAAAATTTCAATCGATAAAGACAACACAACTATTGTAAATGGTGCTGGTAAAAAATCAGAAATCACTTCTCGTGTTAATCAGATAAAAGCTCAAATTGAGTCTACAACATCTGATTACGATAAAGAAAAATTACAAGAACGTCTTGCTAAATTAGCTGGCGGTGTTGCAGTATTATACATTGGCGCGGCAAGTGAAGTTGAAATGAAGGAGAAAAAAGACCGTGTTGATGATGCATTAGCAGCTACTCGTGCTGCTGTGGAAGAAGGAATTGTACCGGGTGGTGGAACAGCTTATATCCGCGCGATTGAAGCAATCAGTAAACTAAAAGGATCTAACGAAGATGAAAATACTGGTATTGCAATCGTGAAACGTGCTTTAGAAGAACCTTTACGTCAAATTTGTACCAACTGTGGAATCGAAGGTTCTATCGTAGTACAACGTGTTAAAGAAGGTAAAGATGATTTTGGTTTCAATGCAAGAACTGAAGTATATGAAAACTTACTTAAAGCAGGTGTTATCGATCCTACAAAGGTAAGCCGTGTTGCTTTAGAAAACGCAGCGTCGGTAGCGGCAATGCTATTAACTACTGATTGTGTTTTAGCTGAGAAAAAAGAAGAAAAAGCCCCAATGATGGGTGGAGCCCCTGATATGGGCGGTATGGGTGGAATGATGTAACATTCCATAAATAGACTCTTGAAAATTAATTATAAAAGCTTCCCATTTAACAGGGAAGCTTTTTTTGTGATCTGTATATTTACATTTTGAATACAGTGAAAAAATATTTTCTTCTCCCTTACCTTTTTCTATTGCTCATTGGTATGAGCGAATGCCATCCGAAAAAAACAACTTATGTTGACTATTCGTTTGAACCTTCAGGATACTATTATAAATTAATCTCTTTTGATTTGGATAGCTCTGTCTACCAACCAGGAAGAATTGCTTGGGTAACGGCAACTTTTAAAAACCAATCAGATTCAGTTTTTTGGGATAGTTTTAATAATCTGAATGATAAATTCTATATCCAAAATGATTCTTCTGAAAAAGACAACTTCCTTAAAAGTTACATTTCAAAATGTTCGGCCTTAGACAGCGCTTGCATTTTAATAAACCCGAAAGATTTTTTCAGACAACAATATAAAATTACCTCAGTACCTTTTTTTAGCAAGAATGACACAGTTGTAAGGATCAATTTCAAGATTAAAAAAGTTCTAGAAAAAAAGGATTTTGTTAAAATTCAACACGATCTTTTAGAAAGGGAAAACGCACAGATTAAAAAGTTTTACGGAACGAAAATAGAAATGGAAGCAGCTCAAGATCCTCTTGGATTTTACTGGGTTGACCGTTCAGGCGGATCAGGTGAGAGAACAACCCAATTAGGAGACATTGTCACAATAGCATACAAAGGAGAATATTTAAACGGCCGGTTTTTAGAAAAATCAAGTAGTAATTTCGAATTCATATATGGCACTCCAGATCAATTATTAAAAGGATTAAATTATGTTATTGGCCGCTTAAAATTGGGTGAGAATGCAAAAATAGTATTACCTTCACGGCTCGCTTTTGGAGAAAATGGAAGCAGTGATGGAACTGTTCCACCATACACCCCTTTAGTGTATCAAATACAATTAATTAATTTAAAAAAGAATGACATCACTCCTTAAACAAGTGGAGTAATTTCAGGTACAAAATTTAGAAACAAAAAAAATAAATGAAAAAAGCAGCAATACTTGCAACCGCAGCCATCACAATCGTTTTTGGCGCCTGTTCCGATTCAAAGTTTAAAGGATACACCAAATCTGAAAACGGATTACATTATAAATTTTTTAATCACGATGAGTCTGGCGCTAAAGTTCAGGTTGGTGATGGAATTATTATAAGTTACGTGATTTCTAAAGAAAAAAACGATTCAGTCATTGTAGATTCTAAAAGTGTAAGCTCAGACGGTACAGGTTCTGTTACATTTACCATGAGAAAATCTTCTTTTGCTGGTAGCTTTGAAGACGGTATGATGATGATGGCAAAAGGTGATAGCGCGGCGTTTATCGTATCTGCCGATTCTTTTTTCTTAAAAACAAACGGACAAAATGAATTACCAAAAGGCTTTAGTCCTGGTGAATCTCTAAAAGGTGTGTTTAAAATAAAGGAAATTCGTACTGCAAAAGAAATTGAAGAAAATCAACAAAAACAAAAAGCTGAACGTGATGCTTTAGCTCAGGAAATGCAGGTAAAAGAAAAACCAGCGTTTGACAAATATTTGAGCGATAATAAAATTGCTGCTAAACCAACAGCTTCTGGATTAATTTATGTAGAGACTAAAAAAGGTTCAGGTCAAAATCCTAAAGCAACTGACATTGTTAAAGTTCATTATACAGGAATGTTTCTTGACGGAAAAGTTTTTGATAGTTCTGTTGAACGTGGCGAACCAGTTGAATTCCCTTTAAATCAAGTTATTCCAGGGTGGACAGAAGGTTTACAATTGATGAAAAAAGGCGGAAAGGCAAAATTAGTTCTTCCATCTGCAATTGGATATGGCCCTCAAGGTAATCAAGGAATTCCTCCTTATTCTCCTTTAGTATTTGAGGTAGAATTACTTGACATTAAAGCTGCACCAGCTCAAAGTGCACAACAAATGCCAGCAGAACCAGGGCACTAAAATTGGCAATGTTTTTGTATTAGAAGAAAGCAGAGAAAAAATATAATTTTTAATCACTGTGATATTTGCCTCCATAGAAATGGTAATACGCAGAAAATAAGAAAGTAATAAAATGGATAAAGAATTTTTGGATAAGCAACCCGATGGTATGTACGCTAAGTTTGAAACCAGCAAAGGTGATATATACACCATTCTTGAGTTCAAAAAAACACCTATGACGGTTGCTAATTTTGTTGGTTTGGCAGAAGGACAAATTGAGAATAAAGCAAAAGTAAAAGGTGAAGGATACTACAACGGTTTAAAGTTTCACCGTGTAATTCCGAACTTTATGATACAAGGTGGTTGTCCTTTAGGGACTGGCACAGGAGATCCTGGGTATAAATTTGCAGATGAATTTGATTCTAGCTTAAAGCATTCTGGGCCTGGAGTTCTGAGTATGGCAAATGCCGGACCTGGAACAAACGGATCTCAATTTTTTATTACCCATGTTGAAACTCCATGGTTAGATGGCAAGCACACTGTGTTTGGTAATGTTATTCAAGGACAAGATATTGTGGATAAAATTGCCGGTAACGACACACTTAACAAATTGGTAATTCTTAGAAAAGGAAAAGACGCTGAGGCGTTTGATGCTGCTAAAGTATTCGAATTTGAAAAAGGAAATGTGGGTGCAAAAGCTGCGGCTAAAGCAAAGGAAGAGGCTGCCGCAAGAGAAATTGCAAACACTGCTGCTATAAAGAGATTTGAAAAAGCTGAAATAACGGCATCGGGGTTGAAGCACATCATCGAAAAAGAAGGTACCGGAGTATCACCAAAAGCAAGCGATAAAGTAAGTGTTTTTTATAGAGGCACATTTACTAATGGTATTGAATTTGACGGTAATTTAGGAAAACAGCCAATTTCTTTCGGACTAAATCAAGTTATTCCAGGTTGGACAGAAGGTCTTCAGTTAATGAAACCAAGTGGAAAATCTGTATTCTATATTCCTTATAATCTTGCATACGGTGCCGATGGATATCCCGGAGTTATTCCCCCAAAAAGTGATTTGATTTTTGAAGTAGAATTATTGAAAGTAAATTAACATAAACCAAAACGTAAAAACTTATAAAATGAAAAAACTATTTTTATTATTTTCTGCTCTCACGGTTCTAAATATTGGAGCAGACGCTCAAAAGAAAGAAAAGCCGAATAAGATAGATAAAGAATTTTTAGACAAACAAGCTGATGGTATTTACGCTAAAATTGAGACCAACAGGGGTACTGTGTTTGCTTTCTTAGACTATAAGCAATCTCCAATGACAGTAGCAAATTTCGTGGCTTTGTCGGAAGGTAAAATGAAAAATGATAAAAAAGGAGATGGTGTTCCTTATTTTGATGGCTTAAAATTCCACCGGATTATTCCAGGTTTTATGATTCAAGGTGGCTGTCCACTTGGAAATGGAACTGGAAATCCAGGTTATGGCTTCCCTGACGAACTTGATCCAACAAATGAACTAGGTAAAAATGGGTACAAGCGCGGTGTTTTGGCAATGGCAAATTCTGGACCAAATACAAACGGAAGTCAGTTTTTCATCATGCACAAAGATTACGGACTGCCTTTGAGTTACAATATTTTTGGAAATGTAGTGCAAGGAATTGAAGTAGTGGATTCTATCGCAGGTTCTCCACGTGATGGTGGCGATCGTCCGAATGTCGATCAAAGCATGTTACACGTTACTATTTTAAGAAAGGGAAAAGAGGCAGAAGCTTTTGACGCCGTAAAAGTGTTTGAATTTGAAAAAGGAAATGTTGGAGCAAAAGCAGCAGCAAAAGCTAAAGCGGAAGAAGAAGCCAGAGCTATTGCAAATGCAGAAGCCTTAAAAAGATTCGCCAATGCTAAAACAACCGCTTCAGGTTTAAAATATATTATCGAAAAAGAAGGGGCGGGGGCATCACCAAAAGCAACTGATCAAGTGACTGTATTTTATAAAGGAACATTTACTAGTGGAAAAGAATTTGATGGCAACTTCGGAAAAGAACCTATCACGTTTGGTTTAAATCAAGTAATTAAAGGTTGGACAGAAGGTCTTCAATTAATGAAACCAGGTGGAAAAGCAACTTTTTATATTCCTTATGATATTGCTTATGGTGCGAACGGACATCCATCAGGAGTTATTCCACCAAAAAGCGATTTAATTTTTGAAATTGAATTAGTGAAAGTAAACTAAACTCATTTTTGTAAATCAAAACCCCGTCTTGCAAAAGGCGGGGTTTTTTGTTGCTTGTATTTTGAGTTTCTTATAGCATGAAAATGCCATTGATAATCTGAAGAACTACTCAGTTGAATACCTGATAAATACCCTCTGCGCCCCTGTGTCTCTGTTACTCCGTGTTTAAATTCCTCAGAAACTCAACACGGTAATGCACCTCTAAATCGTATTCGTTTTGAGTGAGGTCTTCACTTAAATTTTGATAAATAATTTGGCATTTAGTTTTGGTTGCCAGATATTTTTCGGTTTCATTTCTTTCTTGATAAACGTTCATTTTTTCAAATAAAAGATTAGCAAGTATTTTTTTTTGATCGTAGAGTAGGGTGGGAGTACCTGTGATTTCGTGATTGAATGCTTCTTCACTCAAACCTTCTATTTTATCAAGTTCGAAGGACGTGAATTTTTTAAACGCTTCAGCCATTTCTTTTTCAAAGACTTCCCAGTTTTTATTGAGTTTTAAATTTAAGAGTAATGCCAATGCTTTGCCAAACTCTTCAAACTGCCTTTGTATGTAATCTTTTCTAAGCATTTGTTTTTTTGTTCACCACCAATTACACTAATTTTCACAAAGCAAAAGTTTAAAATTTTATTTCTATGTGCGCGATTAGATTCATTGCTACCCACGTTATCTACGGCGGGGTAATTCATTTAAAGCCTTATAAATTTTAATTACCTGAGGAATGACCAATTCTGTTTCGTCGTTATAAATAATAAAATCAGCTTTTTTAATTTTTTCAGACTGCGGTAACTGACTTTTAATTTTTTTCTCTACTTCCTCATGAGTAAGTCCGTCACGTTGCATGACACGTTTAATACGCGTTTCATCTTTGGCAACTACTAAAATAATTTTGTCCACATCCTTTTCAAGGTGAGCTTCGAAAAGTAAAGCAGTTTCTTTAATTATTAATTTATTTGGATGTTCTGCTATAAACTGTTTTGATTTAGCAATAACAGCCGGATGAATAATGGCGTTTAGCTGTTGTAACAAATCTGTATCTGAAAATATTTTTGTACTTATGAATTTTTTATCAATGCAGGTGTCCGAAGAATAACTTTCAGGGCCTAAGAGTTGAATGACCTTTGATTTTATTTCTGGTTGATAATAAACTGAGCGTGCAACTTCGTCACTTTCAAATACAGCACAGCCGAGCAGTTCAAACAGTTTAGCAACTGTAGTTTTACCACTTCCAATTCCTCCTGTTAAACCTGCAACCATTATTTTTTAAAAATTAAAATTTCAACTTCTTGTGGTTCAATGCTCATAATAGTAACATTGCCTGGGAATGTGCTTAGAAAAACAGGACACTTCTTTGTAGCCTGATTTATTTTTTCACTATCAATTGTGGCTTTAAAAATAGTGCTATCCTCAGCGTTGTACGAATTTTGAATAGCGGTAAATTTCACTTTCACGGTTGATGGAAAAATATTAACTCTATGTTTTACAGAAGTATGAATATCGTTCACCGGCAGATTAATGGTCTGTTCAATAAGCTTGGCAACATTTATAAATACGTTTGCTTCGCTTGAACTCGTGAATACTTGTTGATTTGGTTTTAACAATTCGAGCTGAGTGTCCACACTTTTATCCAAATCGCTTAGCGTTAACGCTTGCGTATAAATTGTATCAATATCACTAATCAAGCTGCTATCTCCCCATAAAGTAACAAAAGCGGGGTTAATGGACGGCTTTTTATAACCGTAACCTTCTTTACATTTAAGATAAAGTGGAACCTTTACAGGGACATTTTTTTGATAGCCGTGTTTTTCCGAAAAATACAAGGTGTCGGGACTAATGTGTTTTACTTGTGTTTCAAATTTAAAAATACTTTTAAAATTCAGGTGTGATGTGGAAAGAACATAGTTTTGATCTCTGTTAACTGACTTTAGACCGTTAAAATCAATCTCAAGCACTTTAAAAGGCTTATTAAGTAGTATCATAACTAGCTTAAGACCGCTTGCTTTCACATCAAGCGAGAGCTGTTCAGGGATTTGAAAAAGAGGCTTTTTATTCTCTGGCTGATTTTTAAATGTTACTGGAATTTTTAAATTGTAAGTGTATACAGTATTCAACGAATGTACCAACCAAAGAAAAGATGCTATTAGTAAGCAAATAAAAAAAGCCTTGGTTTTGCCAGGCTTTTTTTTGTCGGATGAGTATTTTGTATTAGTTGTATTCAACCTTATAATTTAGTTTCATTTAGTGCAAGTGAAGCATCATTAGAAACAGCATTTTTAGAGATTTTCATTTTTGTGCCATCTTCTACTTCCATAATGATAGTAGCATCTTCTTTTACTTCAACAATTTTACCATAAATTCCACCAATGGTTAAGATTTTATCTCCCTTTTTTAATGCTTCAATGTATTTTTTTTGATCTTTTGCCTTTTTCATTTGAGGACGTATCATAAAGAAATAAAATACGACTACGATTGCTATGAGAGGTAAAAAAGACATAATTCCACCTTGACCTTGTTGAGATCCGCCCGCCATTAAAATTAATAATTGATTCATTTTTGTTTTTGTTTATTTGTTTAGATATTATTTATAAAAACTACTTAGGCATTTCTTCAGGAACAATAATTTCTGTTTTAATCCTGATGACACGTGTTGCTGGTTCGCAGTTAGTAACTACTGTTACTGTTTTTTCTTGCATACCACTTTTTCCTTCACTACTAAAAACCACGTCAATCACGCCTTGTTGTCCTGGTTTAATGGGTTCTTTTGGCCATTCAGGAACCGTGCAACCACAGCTTCCACTTGCACCACTAATGATAAGGTTTTTTTTGCCAATGTTTGTAAAAGTAAACGAATGACTAACTTTTTCTCCTTGGGTAATTTTACCAAAATCAAATACTTCCTCAGTAAATTTAATTTCAGGAAGTTCGTCTTTTGAAGCTCCATTTGCGCTCTCGGAATTTGTAATCATGTCAGTATCCATACCACCATCATCGTTTTTGTTACCGCACGACAAAAGTGTTAATAGAGATAAGCTTATAATTAATTTGTTCATAATGGCGGTAAAGATAAATAGTTTATGATGGAATAGGAAATTAAAAAATCCCAAATTTTGTTTGGGATTTTTTTCAATAAAAAATGACATTAGAATTTAGCTCTGATCTTACGCATTTTACGTTTTTTGCTAAAGAACCCGCCGCTTTTTGTTCTATAAAAACTGCTTTTTCCTCGTAAAACATAACTATAAGATAAACCCATTGTTAAATAAGAGTCTTTATGTTGACTATCTCCTCTTTTATAGCCACCAAAATTATGTGAACTAACTGCGCTTGGGTTACTATCGTATAGAGCTGGATCTGTTTCTTTTAATTCAGGTGTTCTTAAAATTATTCCTGGGTCGTAATCTGTCGGAGCCTTATCTGGATAATTACCGCTGATATCGTCTATATAATCTGTAAATGTTTTTCGATAGTTAATTTCAAACCCAATTCTATTCTTTTTATTAAGAGTAAAATAAAAACCAACACCCATTGGAATATTCATAACGAATGATCTATACTGAAAACCTTCTGTGGCTAATGGCTGAAGAGCAACCCATTCTCCTTTATAGTATGTTTTCGGATTCGAAAAGAAGCCACCTACTCCGGCAAATATATACGCTCTAAATCCATTACGGTAACGATAAGTGTTTCCAATGTCATTGTTTTCGTAGAAAAAATATTCACCAGTGAAACCCACATCATAAATATCATTTCTAAAATTGAAATTTCTAAACCGCCTTCCTGGATTTGAAGAAAGTTTATCATCGCCTTCAAGTCTTAAATAATCAACGGCTAATTTTAAAGAAATTTTCGGTCTCCATTTATAGCGTACAAACCCACCAAAATTCCATCGTGTTTTTGCCAGTTTAAGATCTGACACAAAACCACGGCGTGTTCCAGAACCACCACCAATGTCTCCAAGATAATTGGCAGCAGAAACATTTACACCGAAATCCCACAACCATTGTGACTGAAGGGACAGAGTGCAAATTGAAAACAAGAGAATTATATAAGATTTCATTTCGTATTAAAAGGGGTTAAAGCAGTTTCAAATATAAAAAAAAATAACGGCTTTTTTAAATAAAATGGGTGTTTTTTAATGTTTTAAAGTAAAAAGTCTTAATTTCAGCCGAATTAGTCAAGAGTTCAATATGAAAAATAATCGCATTTGTGAATTGTTTAAGATTGAAAAGCCAATTATTCAAGCCGGTATGATCTGGTGCAGTGGCTGGGAATTAGCAAGTGCAGTAAGTAATGCCGGCGGTTTGGGTCTTATCGGCTCAGGGAGCATGTATCCAGAGGTCCTTAGAACGCATATTCAAAAATGCAAAGCAGCCACTTCAAAACCTTTTGGAGTGAATGTACCTTTACTTTATCCTAACATTGAGGAACACATAAAAGTTATTATTGACGAAGGAGTTAAGATTGTATTTACGAGTGCAGGGAATCCAAAAACCTGGACCAATGAACTTAAAAAGCACGGTATTACGGTTGTACATGTTGTAAGCGCACTTAAGTTCGCTTTAAAATGTGAAGAGGCAGGAGTTGATGCCATTGTTGCAGAAGGTTTTGAAGCTGGTGGGCATAATGGTCGCGAAGAAAGCACAACAATGGTTTTAATCCCATTAATAAAAAAATCTGTAAAACTTCCTCTCATTGCCGCTGGTGGAATTGGCTTTGGAAGTCAAATGGCTGCAGCATTTGCACTTGGGGCAGAGGGAGTGCAAGTCGGTAGTCGCTTTGTAACAAGCATCGAGAGTAGCGGACATACTAATTTTAAGGAAGCTGTTGTGAAAGCAAATGAAGGAGACACGTTATTAACGTTAAAACAATTAACACCTGTTCGTTTGATAAAAAACAAATTTTTTAATGACGTTCAAGATGCGGAAAAACGTGGCGCAAATGCTGATGAACTCAATACTTTGCTAGGTAGAGCAAGATCGAAAAAAGGAATGTTTGAAGGTGATCTTGATGAAGGTGAATTAGAAATTGGACAGATAAGCGCAGGTATTAAAGAAATTATACCTGCAGCTGATATTGTAAACGAAATATACTCGGAATTTATTGAAAATATAAAACAGTTGGCAAGCTTGTCGGTTTAAAGAATAATCTCTGTCCGTTAGATTTTAACCTATTTAATCTTTAATTTTAAAGTTTCATTATTCTTCTATGATTCAATTCGACAAATTCACATTACAAAACAATCTTACAGTAATTGTTCATCAAGATAAAAGCACACCGCTAGCCTGTGTGAATATTTTATTTGACGTTGGTGCGCGAGATGAAGATGAAAGCAAAACGGGTTTTGCGCATTTGTTTGAGCACCTGATGTTTGGCGGAAGTGTGAATATTGCAAGTTTTGATGAACCCTTACAAATTGTTGGGGGCGAGAATAATGCTTTTACAACTAACGATATCACCAATTATTATTGTACTGTACCTGCGGAAAATATTGAAACAGCTTTTTGGTTGGAGAGTGACAGAATGTTAAGCCTTGCCTTTACTGAAAAAAGTCTTGAAGTGCAACGCAGCGTTGTTATTGAAGAGTTCAAACAAAGGTATTTAAATCAACCTTACGGTGATGTTTGGCTTTTACTTCGTCCACTAGCATACAAAACACACCCATACAAGTGGGCCACGATTGGTAAAGAAATCTCGCATATTGAAGATGCAACAATGACTGATGTGAAATCATTCTTTAAAAAACATTACAATCCTGCAAATGCGATTTTGGTTGTTGCCGGAGATGTTGAATTAGAACAAGTGAAACAACTTTGTGAAAAATGGTTTGCGCCTATTCCAAATATAGAAAAACCAAAACGAAATTTACCTGTAGAACCGAAACAAACAGAACCAAGAAGATTAACTGTTGAACGAGATGTGCCGGCGAACTCAATATACAAGGCTTATCACATGTGTTCTCGCAAAGACAAGGAGTACCACACCATAGATATCATTTCAGATATTTTAAGTAGAGGAAATTCTTCTCGATTATACAAATCACTCATAAAAGAAAAACAATTGTTTACCGAGATCAATGCATACGTAATGGGTGATTTTGATAAAGGGCTTTTCGTTATTAGTGGTAAAACTCCAGATCACATCAAAATGGAAGATGCTGAACGCGGTATTTTTGATGAGCTTGAGAAAATTAAAAATGAATTAGTAGGTGCGCATGAACTTCAAAAGTGCAAAAACAAAGTGGAGTCAAGTGTTACTTTTAGTGAAACTGATGTTCTTACAAAAGCTACCAACTTGGCCATTTCTGAGTTACTTGGTGATGCCTCATTAATAAATCAGGAAATTGAAAAATATGCCGCCGTTACACTTGAAGATATTAGAACACAAGCAAATTTAGTGTTGGACGAAAATAACTGTAGTACTTTGTATTATTTGGCAAAAAATAATGGTAATTGACAAAATCTATATTTCTGAAAGATTAAAAAAGCTGAATTTTTCGACTTCTGTTTTAAAACGATTAGAAGAGAAACATCGTTTTTACCATACAACAGCACATGTGCTGCAGGTATTGTCGTTGTTAGAAAAAGCGAAGATATTGGATGATGATCTGTTTCTAACCGCGGTCTATCATGACGCCGTATATAATCCACCTGCAAACGATAACGAAGAACGTTCAGCAGACTTGTTTGAAAAGGAAGCGAAGGTGGCAAAGCTCAATGCTTCGAAAATTGCAACAATACGGCAGTATATTCTGGATACAAAATCACACAAAAGTTCAGATAAAAAATCGCAGCAATTTATTAATGCAGATTTAGATATTTTAAATCAACCGCTGGAAAAGCTGATCACCTTTGAACTTCAGATTTTTAAAGAATTTCAGTTTGTAGATTATAAAATATATCAACCGAAACGAATTGAAGTATTAAAAACGTTTAATAAGGATGGAAAGTTAGATGCCCTCATAGAATACATAAAATATTGGAAGCCGTCTGTGGGTGTTTTTTGCGGAAGTTTTAATCCATTTCACAAAGGGCATTATAATATTTTGCAAAAAGCAGAACGCATTTTTGATAAAGTGATCATTGCCTTTGGAAAAAATCCCGAAAAAACGGATCGTACTTGGGATATCCCAAAGACTATTAAAAACAGGCAGTTAGGGGAATATTCAGGCCTTTTAACAGATTACATTTCTTCTATTGATCGCGAAGTTGTTGTTATTAGAGGTTTGAGAAATTCAACCGATTTTGATTATGAGCAAAATCAGTACCGGTACATGCAAGAGTTAATGCCTGAAATAAATATTGTGAATATTTTTTGTGATAAAGAGTTTGAGCACATCAGTTCTTCTGGAATTAGGACGCTTGAAAAATATGATAAGCACCAAAATTATTTATTAGACTAAGATGTCGATATATCCTGAGAAACATTTTGATAAATTTTATTGGGCCACCTGTTCCATTGTTTTTATTATTGTTGTTTTGCGTTGTATTTTAGTTCCTTTTTCACATGATGAGGTTGCTACCTTTAACTTTTATATTCAACCTGAACGTTTTATTCCTTTCTTTTCGCATCCAGACGCAAATGGGCATTTTCTTACTAGTGCAACGAGTTGGATCTGCTTTAAATTAGTTGGATCTTCTCCGCAAGCATTGAGAATTCCTGATATTGTTGCTTTCGCTGTTTTGTGTTTTGGGGTTTTTAAAATGAACAGATTGTTTACAGGGCTCTTCACCAAAATTATATTCAGTTCTACAATTATTTTATCGTTCAATTTTATTAGTTTTTATTCTCTGTGCAGAGGCTACGGTATGTCGATGGCTTTTCTTTTGTTAGGACTTTATTACTTTTTTGTTTACATGCGTTTCAGAGGTTTTGGGTATTTTTGGAAATTCATTGTGCTTTCGCAACTCGCACTCAGCGCTAATCTTACGTTAGTTTTTGTTGTTTCATTCACAACAGCAATGATTGTTTTTATCCAGTTAAAAGATAAACTGTTATTCAAACCAAGAAACATTTTAATTTTAATTGCACACGCTGCACTTATTTTTTTCTGGGTGAAATATGCTTTTTATCTCAAAGAAAGTGGAGCCTTGTATTATGGTGAAGGAGACAGCTACTGGAAGGTGACTTTTGTTTCACTTATCGAAACAATCTTTTTTAAGAATACAATTATAAACGCAATAATGTTGCTTGGTTTTTTCAGCATGCTTATTTATTGGTCTTACAGGTTCTTCAAAGAAAAAATGATTTTTTTGGTAAACAGTAGTTTCGCAATCTCATTTTTTACATTGTGCAGTTTAATAGTTGTTTTTTATTTATTAAAAAAGATAATAGGGGTGAATTATCCTGAAGATCGAACTGGTTTATTCTTTTATTTGTTTTATGCAATTTCGTTTGCCTTTATGATAAACGAGTTTAAAAGAACAATACAAATCGCTTTTATGATTATTCCTGTTGCGTTTTTAACTCATTTTTTATTGCATGTGAATTTAAGAGTCCACCCTTGGCGCGTATATGAAACCATGCCTGCAGATTTTTTTAGTATTTTACAGTCAGAGCAGAAAAAAACGCCATACCGTATAACCATTGGTGGACATAGAGTACGCGAGTTTTTTTATGCATTTTTGAATTATAAAAGCAGTGTAAAGTTAAATCATATGACTGCGCCAGAAGCACTCCAAATGAATTGTGATTATGCTCTTGCTTACAAACAAGATAAACCTTGGTACGACAAGTATTATACCGAGATTGCTTCGGAAGATGATTGGAATTTTCGTTTGCTTAAAAGGCGTACACCCTTGGAAAGAAAAGTACTCTATGCGACAAAAGAAATTCCAACATTTGAAGGAAGTAACGAGTATTACAATGCTTTTGAAAGACTTGACACAACATTTAATACAGATAATCCATTATTAGCAGAGTTTAATTTTGATGTTAAGAAAGCGCCTGAACCTTTTAATGGATGGTTGGTTTTACAAATTGATGCAGATCAGGAAACTGATAATATCTTTCTAAGAATTCCAATGAATCTTGTTAGATTCGATTGGAATGGCGCAAATAATTTCACGCTTTCCCTTACAACTGGAAACACACCTCTTAAAATAAAGAGAATTGTCGCCTATTTATGGAATATTGAGCAAAAAGAAATTAAAATTAAATTGAATTCTTTTAAACTTTATGAGCTTAAGGGCGATGGAGTAAAGGAAATATCTAAAGCAAAAATATAATACTATGTTAGACAGAACGGTTGCACCCTTGTATAAAACAATAGATAAGATTGATATTATCAAAACAAGACACGAAAAGTTAAATAATGGAGTAGATCTGTATTCTTTATCTGCTGGTAGTCAGGAGATAGTTAGAATTGAGTTTGTTTTTCGGGCTGGTATGTACCATCAGCCAGCAACATTGGTGGCATCAACTACCAACGTTTTACTAGAAAGTGGAACGAAGTTATACACTGCTGATCAGTTAAGTGATGGTATTGATTTTTTTGGTTCTTTTCTTGAGTTGAGTGTTGAGCAAGATTTTGCGACCATTACCTTGTTTTCATTAAATAAATATTTAGATGAGAGTTTAAAATTTATCGAAGACCTTATTAAAAATCCAATTTTTCCCGAGCACGATTTCAAAGTTCACATCGCGAATAAAAAACAAAAGCATTCTATTAACTCTCAAAAGGTAAGCGTTCTGGCTCGCAGACGTTTTACAGAGCTGCTTTTTGGAGATGAGCATCCATACGGACGAGATGTTAAGCAAGCTGATTTTGATAGAATTAATACAGCTGAAATAAAGGACTTTTTTAACACACATTATAACTCACTCAACTGTACCATATTTGCCTCAGGAAATCTTCCTAAAACCATCTTAACAACACTTAATAAACATTTTGGAGAAGGTCTTTGGGGTGGGTCGCAGCATAAGGAAATTTCTAAAATTGTACCTCTAAATACAACACCAACTCAAAAACATTTTATTAATAAAGACGATGCGATTCAATCTGCAATTCGTGTTGGAAGAGTTTTATTTAATAAAACACATCCTGATTATTTTAAGTTTCAAGTGTTGAATACGATTTTAGGAGGGTATTTTGGATCACGTTTAATGGCAAATATCCGTGAAGACAAAGGCTATACTTACGGTATTGGAAGTGGAATCAGTAACTTAGCACATTATGGTTACTTCTTTATTTCTACAGAGGTTGGCGCAGATGTTACAAAACAAACTCTTACAGAGATTTATAAGGAGATTTCGATTTTACGTGAAAAGCTTGTGGATTCAAATGAACTGGAAACAGTGCGTAATTATATTTTGGGAAATTTTTTAAGAAGTGTTGATGGTTCATTTGCGCTGGCAGACAAATTTAAATCCATTTGGGAATTTGGTTTAGACTATTCTTTCTTTGATAATTATTTTACTGCTGTTAAATCGGTGACGCCAAACGAACTAAGAGACTTAGCTAATAAATATTTGCAAGAAAAAGATTTAATTGAATGTGTGGCTGGAAAAATGTAAGGTAGCGTTCGCAGTAAGTTTAATTATCATTGGTCAACCTAAGCAGTTCAAAAAGTTTAGCTTGTTCTATTTCTTTTACATCGCCAGGTTGCATAGTTCCTAACTCAAGATCTTCAATTTTAGTTCTGATTAGTCGCTTGCAATCATGTCTAACAGCCGAACACATTTTCCTGATTTGTCTGTTTTTTCCTTCTATTAAAACAAACTCAAGCCAAGAGTGCGGTAAAAATTCTTTAAAGGAATGGTCGCGACTTGGCAAATTTGCAGGTTTTTCAATTAAGGTAACTTCACAAGGTAGAGTAGTGTAAGTGCCTTTTTTCTTTATCAGAATATCCAACCCGTTTGACAATTTTTGGATGGTTTCCATTTCTACTTTGCGTTCTACCTGTACAATATAATTTCTTTTGTGTTGGCGAGTTGGATGTAATAAACGTTTAGTAAGTGATTTATCAGTTGTAAGAACTAACAGCCCCTCACTATCGTCATCTAATCTTCCAACAGCATTAGTACCTTCAGGAAATTCAAAATTTAAATCTCCTAAAAGTCGGTGTTTGTATGGACTCACAAACTGCGAAATCATTTTGTATGGTTTATAAATAATGAAATAGCGGTCCATCTTGAATTTAAAACGCAAAAATAGGTAGAATTTTTCTTGAATTGTATTTAATAGGCCCATTACTTTCGTACCAAATTTCCATTAGTTTTATAGCATGAATAGGATTGATCGTTTATTTGGAATTCTAACACTTTTACAGTCAAAAAAGTATGTACAAGCCGAGACGATTGCCTCAAAATTTAATATTAGCATTCGCACTGTTTACCGTGATATAAAAGCTTTATGCGAGCAAGGTGTGCCTGTAAGTTTTGAACAAACAAAAGGATATTTTATTGTAAATGGGTATTTTTTACCACCTATTTCTTTTAATTCTGACGAGGCAAATGCCCTTTTGTTAATTGAAAGTATTGTTTATGGCTTTTCAGACAAGTCTATAAAAAAGAATTACTCCAGCGCTTTAAATAAAATAAAAGCCGTTCTTAATAAAACTCAGAAAGATAAATTAGAAGCGCTAAACAATACTACACATCTTCAATTGCCGTCGCGTATAACGCCAGATTTGGATTATCTCTCTACATTACAAAATGCTATTTCAAGCAAGCAAATTATTGAGATCGATTACACGAATTCTAAGGAATTAACTACCAAGCGTTCTTTGGAACCTATAGGTTTAGTTTTTTATGCGCTCAGCTGGCACTTAATTGCCTGGTGTCATCTTCGTAGCGAGTACCGTGATTTTAAAATTTCGAGAATTAAAGCAATTAAAAACACTTCAATCCCATTTACCCGAACAGCACATATTGAATTAAGCGAGTACATAAAACAGCTTCCGGTTTCTTTTTAGAATTTCTCCTAATTAATTTATTTTCATATAACACTGCCATAGGGTTGTCACTCTCCCACTTTAGTTTTGTATCATAAAACTAAAAAATATGACACTAATTAAAATTCTTTTAAAAGAAATGGAAGACGAGGCGATTGTTACTCGTAAAATGCTAACCCGCGTGCCTGAGGATAAATACGATTGGAAACCACATCCAAAAAGCATGTCTGTAAAAGCTTTAGCTACACATCTTGCAGAGCTACCATCTTGGGTTACTTTGGCAATTACTACAGACGGTCTCGATTTTGCTGCGGAACCATACAAGCCTTATCCAATAAACAACACGGCTGAGTTATTAGCCTATTTTGAAAAGAACTACGAAGAAGGCAGAACTCAACTTTTAAAAGCAAAAGATGAAGATCTTTTACCAAGTTGGATTATGCGAAACGGAGAACAAATTTTGATGACCTTTACAAAAGGAGAAACCGTGCGCCATGCATTTTCGCAAACCATTCATCATCGTGCCCAATTAGGAGTTTTTCTAAGGTTATTAGATATTCCAATACCAGGAACTTACGGTCCTAGTGCTGACGAAGCACCTCTTTTTTAACTAAATATTTATATAAGACGCGAATTTGTATTAGCCATGATGATTTATTTTATTGTTAAAATAATTCGTGTCTTATTTATGAATCTATTATTTGTAATTTTGACTACACTAAGAAGTCTTTAATTACAATTATGTTATATCCCAATTTTGAGCCCTTTCCACACTTAACAACTGATCGTTTAATTTTAAGAAAGTTGGAAATTGAAGATGCTCCTGAAGTATTTGTGCAACGCTCTGATCCAACCATTAATAAATTCATTAAACGTGAGTCAGCCAAGAATATTGAAGAAGCCAAAGAATGGATTCTTAAAGTGCTGAATAACGAGAAAAACAACGAAAGCATTACTTGGGTAATTTGTTTAAAAGGAGAAACAAAATCAATTGGGACGATTTGTCTGTGGAATATTGAAAGAGTGTTAGATAAAGCCGAAGTAGGGTATAGCCTTCATTTTAATTATTTCGGAAAAGGGCTAATGAATGAAGCTTTGATGAAAGTAGTCAATTATGGTTTTGAAGAAATGAAACTTAAGCGCATTGATGCTTATACGAACAAGGATAACACTGCTTCTTTAAAATTACTGCAAAAGAATAAGTTTTTTAGAAATTTAGAATTTGAAAATGATTACGAGAATAAAGATGAGTTAGAATACAATACCATTCATACTCGTTTACATTCCTCTAAATTTTAATATTCTATATTTGTGTATGAAACTGATTCAGATAAGTCTATTTTTAGTGTTAATATTTTCTTTTTGCAGAAATGAAGATCTTACACGCGATATGAATGCTTATTTTGAAAAAGAAATTAGTAAACGAAGAGAGATTCTTGACACATTAAAGGTAAATAATGACTCTTTGAGAGTAAATACCAAAACTGTTCACGAAGAAGTGAATAATTTCATACTCATGTCGAAAGATATCGAGAACCTTTCAGCTTCTGTAAATACCGCCAACGCCTACTTTTTAAATCTAGCTCACGCATATAGGATTAACGAGTCAGATTTTACAAATGTTGCAGTGACGATGCATACAAATGAAATTGCCGTTATTTTGAAACAAAATGAATTAAATTTTTTTAATCAGCTCATTTTTAAGAGTAATATATTACAATACTCACTTTTTACAGCGCAATAATTGGCTCGGAATTTGTATTAGATAATTACAAATTCTAAATATTTTAAATAGAATATTTGTCGAAAATTGACGTATGTCCTTGATCAAAGTGAAATAGTTCATTACATTGGCAGGACTATTCAGAACTTTAATACTTATTTCAATATGAAAATTTTTTTTATCACCGTATCATTTGCTGTTGCAACCTTTTCTGCAAGTGCTCAAAACAATCTTTATCAAAACATTAAAAAATTAATTAACGAAACTCATTCAGAAATAAGCACAGAAAACAAACTCATTGCTTTTAACATTTGGAGCCTTGACAACTTAGAAAGTCGTGAGACAAATAAGCAGTTCGAAAAAGCATATTCGGTATACGAGTCCTCTTTTTTGAAAGGTGGAAGAAATGGCTTGATTGTAGTTTCAATCAACAAAAATAATTTATCGAGTCCTGCGCTTGTAACTTATGCAAAAGATGGAATAACTAAGACAATTCCTTTTAAACTGAGCGATTTTGAGGATTTAGATACAAGTATCACGAATGCTGTTTTTGATTCTAATGGTGGTGGGGTTTATCAAAACCTCAGTTCTCAAAATGTTTTAGGTTCTATTCATCATTTAATTACTCGTTAAAATAAACCCAATGAAAAAGTGTATCTTCTTTCTGTTTTTTTCTCTTAGCCTGTTTAATGGATTTTCCCAAATAAACGACAATTGTATCAACGCCATTCCTTTATGCAGTACTCCAAGTTTCACCTTTTTTACTAATAGTGGTCCTGGAAGCGTTGTAGATTTTTCCAACACTAGCACGGTTTCAAACCCTACTACTAACCCATTTCCTCCAAATTCTGGCTGTTTGAACCAAGGGGAGTTAAATCCGCAATGGTTATTACTTACTATTGGCAATGCGGGTATGCTCGAGTTTGTTTTCGGGGCTGGAAATAGTGCAAATCCTCAGGCAGGGTTTTATGACTGGTCTATGTGGCCTTATTCCCCTACGGCCTGTGCAGGTATTTTCAATAATACACTCCCGCCAATTCGCTGCAATTGGAATGGAAGTAGTGCCGGAGGAACTGGTATTGCTTCAGCTGGTAATATTACTAGTGTTGGAGGGAATACCTCTAATTTTGGTGATCCGTTATCAGTTAACGCATGTCAACAATTTGTAATTTGTATTTCAAATTTTTCAGGTGTTAATACTCTAGTTAGTTTTCTGAGTCTAGGTACTGCAAGTTTATCATGTAATCCAAATTGTAACCCTAACTATGCAATGTGTCATGGGTCAAGCGCAACTATCTTTCCTGTTAATTTTGCTGCATTAGCTAATCCTGTTTTTTCAATTCAACCAGGTGGCACAACTAACACTACTGGAAGTTTTGTTGTTACACCTTCGGTTACAACTTCATACACTACCTTTATAACAGGCCTTAATTCAGTAAATGCTGTTCAAACCATCACGTCTGTTTCAACCGTTACTGTGAATCCTCAGCCGACTGTAGCTCCAACAGTAACCAATACAACTTGCACAAACACAGTTAATGCAGTTAATTTAAATTTATTTTTTAATCCTGTCGGATCTAGTCCAAGTTATTCGGTGAGTTGGTCCCCAATTCCTAATGGAGTAGGATCTTCAACTCAAACTACTTTTACTGGTGGAATTAGTCCTGGATTATACACCGCTACACTAACAACCGCCAGTGGTTGTTCAACCACAACTAGTTTTAGTGTAAATCCTTTGCCCGATCCAGCTATAATTGTGCTTAACCCACCTGGTAATTCGCATGTGATTACTTGTCGTTCAGACGTAACACTGACTCCGGTAAACGCTGCATACAACTATACATGGAGCAGTAACGTCGCTAATTTTAATGGGCCAGTTGGAGTATTTACCTCTACCTTAGCTGGTAACTGGCTACTCATTGCACAAAATCCCGTTTCTGGTTGTGTTGCAAGTCAAACGTTTGCAATTTTGCAAAACACTACCATGCCAGCATCCGTGCTGTCTCCTACTTTTCAAACCATTAATTGCAACATAGGTTCTATTTCTACCGTTACATCTGCTGCGACACCTTCAATAAATGTCACTCATCAAATATTATCACCCCAAGGTGGCACTTTTTCTGTACAATCGCATACAATAGCCTATAACCCTGGGGGTATAGGAACGTTTACTCACTGCGTTGTGAATGACGCAAATGGTTGCAGTTCCTGCAGTACATTTACTGTATCATCCAGTTCAGGTTTTCCAACATATACAGTTACTAGTCCTCAGAATTTTACACTTGGATGTAATTCTAAAAGTTTTGCGATTGTAAATATTGATGGCGGTGCTACTACCCTTCCTCCCGGAGGTGCGGTGTCTTATTCTATTATAGGACCTCCAACATCTACAGCCACACCCAGCGGTATTTTAAGTGGAATTAGTGTGTATACGGTTACCGTTCCAGGAACATGGACAGTGATTACCAAGGACAATGTTTCTTTTTGTGAAACCAGAACACCGATTTCGATATTATCAAATACGTTTACCCCTGATGTAAGTGCCATAGTGCCTCGTCAGATACTGGATTGTTACGTTTCAAAAATTACATTAAGGGGACAAAGTCTTACAAATAATGTGAGTTATTTATGGAATTTTTCTGGTAATCCAGGATCACTTCAAGGTGATACAATTACTGCAAATTCGTTATCTCTTTCACCTACGAATACTTTGGTTCAGAATTATACTTTAGTAGTAACCAATAATAATAGTACCTGTAAGAGTAATTCAGTAATACCAATTTATCAGAATTTATTTCCACCAAAAGCTGTAATTTCTGCGGGAACAGGCTCGTTAACTTGTTCAATCTACACCATAGTTTTAACTAATCAAAGTTCAACAACTATACCGCCATTAAGTGGTTTCCAATATAATCTTCCAGTTACCGCTTATTTATGGGATGGGCCATCTCCCCAAGTGCAAGGCCAATTGCAAAGTACCTACATAGCGGCGACAACAGGAATTTATACTTTAACGGCAAGAGATCTTAATAACGGTTGTATCACAAAAACTACAACAACTATTTTTGACTACAGAAAATACCCAAGTGTAAATAAACCAATACCACCGCCACCAGATACACTAGACTGCGGTGCGGACTTTGTAAGCATTAGCCCTATTTTAGAAGGCTCTACTAATGGATATACTTACAACTGGTTAGCTCCTTTTGGAACTACCATTTCTTCACCTCCGTATACAGCTACTTTAAAAGTTACTAAAATTGGAGATTACAGAGTAACAATTACGAATACCCTTAACGGTTGCGCCTCAGTTGGTGATTTAAGTGTTGTTAATGGCACTTTAAATGCTGACTTTGAGGTTTTGCCTTCTAAAGGTTTTGCCCCTTTAGCAGTAACTTTTTACAACAATTCGAGGTCTAGTTTAGGGCCAGCAAATGTAAACGCATATTGGAATTTCGCCAATAATACTCAAAGTGTAACAAATCCTTCAGATCTTTCTCCATCAACAACCTATTCTTTACCCGGTATATATAAAGTAATGATGTTTGCAACAAAGGGTACATGTGTTGACTCGATGTCAAAAACAATTGTGGTTGATATACCGTCTGTATTAGAAATTCCGAATGTGTTTACACCTAATGGAGACAATGTAAACGATTTGTTTTTTGTAAAGGCTACAAATCTTTCAGAAATTTCAATCATTATTTATGATCGCTGGGGCAATATAGTTTATGATTTATTGAGCACGACTGGTAATATAGCCTGGGATGGAAAAACAAAAGCAGGGAAAGAGGCAGCTGATGGAACCTATTTGTATATTATTACCGCAAAAGGTAAAGACGGAAACGAATATAACAAAAAGGGAACCTTAAGTTTATTTAGATAAAAGTATCATCGAAAAAGAACTAAAAAGTTTCGTACCTTCAATAAACCAGAACCTGATAATATGAAAAGAATAATAACATTAGTGTTGATTTTAACAACTTACGTATTAAGTGCACAGACAAGTTGTGAAAATGCATTACCTTTTTGCGCTAGCGGCGTTTCAGGAGTTACATTTCCTGCTACAACGAGTATAACAGCTGCCCAGGTTGGGCCTAATTATGGTTGCTTAGGAAGTACGCCAAATCCAGCTTGGTATTATTTGCAAATCAGTACTTCTGGTAATCTTGATATTTTGATTCAAGGACAAATTGCCTCTCCTATTGGTCCTGGACAGGATGTGGATTTTATTTGTTGGGGACCATTTAGTAGTTTAGCTGGCATTTGTAATAGCTTAACATCCGGTAACACAGTTGATTGTAGTTATTCTGGTAGTTTTACAGAAACATTAAATATACCTAACGGAATAACTGGTGAATATTACATGGTATTAATAACCAATTACGCGAACGTGCAACAAAATATTATTTTTACTCAGTACGCTGGAACTGGTTCAACTAATTGTTCTTTGCTTTCGAGTAACTCTAAAATTTGTGCAGGAATTAATGCCACGGTTGTAGCTACTAATTCAGGTAGTTTAACAAACCCAACGTATTCTATTAATCCCAGCAATTTAACCAATAATACAGGGAGTTTCGTGGTTACCCCATCGGTTACAACCGATTATACGGTTTACATAACAGGCCTTAATAATCTTAATATTCCCATAACACAAACTGCGGTGTCTACTGTTTCTGTTTATCCTCAGCCTTCCGTAGCGCCAACAGTTACCAATACTACATGTACTAGCACCGTAAATACGTTTAGTCTTGGTTTAACGTTTTATCCTGCCATCCCTGCTCCTGGGTATACCGTCACTTGGGCATCCTTACCAAATGGGATACAAACACCTACCCAAACATCATTATCTGGCCCAACACCAGCAGGGCCATACACCGCAACAATTACAGCCGCAGGTGGCTGCTCGACTACAGCATCTTTTGCCTTAGATCCTGTTCCAGATCCAGCAATTATAGCGCTTAGTCCAATAAACTTAAATCATGTAATTACTTGTTATCAACCAACAATTACGGTTACGTCGCTTGTAGCAACAAATAATTATACGTGGAGTAATGGTCTTATTGCCCCATTAACTGGTACTCTTGCTGAGTTTACAAGCACAGCAACAGGAAATTGGACAATCAATGCTGTGAATCCAGTCTCTGGTTGTACCTCTATAAAAACACTTACAGTCGGAATAAATGTAACCACTCCAACATCGGTACTGTCACCTACTTTTCAAACCATCAATTGCAATGTAGGTTCCATTGCAACAGTTACATCAACTGCAACACCTTCAATAAACGTTAGCCATCAAATATTATCGCCACAAGGAGGTACATTTACAGCTCAATCACATACTATCGCCTATACTCCTGGGGGTATAGGAACCTTTACTCACTGCGTTGTGAACGATGTAAACGGGTGTAGTTCTTGCAATAACTTTACAGTTTCATCTACTATGGGTTTCCCAACCTATACCGTCACAAGTCCGCAGAATTTTACACTTGGGTGTAATTCTAAAAGTCTAGCAATTGTGAGTATCGATGGTGGGGCTACTACGCTTCCGGCCGGAGGCGCTGTTTCTTATTCAATTATAGGTCCGCCAACCTCTACTGCTACACCAAGCGGTATTTTAAGTGGAATAAGCGTTTACACTGTAACAGTTCCGGGAACATGGACGGTTATTACAAAGGACAATGTTTCTTTTTGTGAGACTAGAACGCCAATTTCAATATTGTCAAATACGTTTGCTCCAGATATAAGCGCCATTGTTCCTCGTCAGATATTAGATTGTTACGTTTCAAAAATTACTTTGAAAGGACAAAGTCTTACGAACAACGTGAGTTATTTATGGAATTTTTCAGGTACACCTGGATCGCTGCAGGGAGATACTATCACTTCAAATTCGTTACCTCTTTCACCGACTAATACTTTGGTTCAAACTTACACTTTGATAATAACTAATAATAGCAGTACCTGTAAGAGTAATTCAGTAATACCAATTTATCAAAATTTATTTCCACCACGAGCAGTTATTTCGGGAGGTTCAAGTTCTTTGACTTGTTTAACGCATACTATAGTGTTAACCAATCAAAGTTCAACAACCATACCACCGTTAATTGGCTTTCCATATCAACTGCCAGTAATAGGCTTTTTATGGGATGGCCCTTCTCCTCAAACACAAGGGCAAGTACAAACTACTTATGTTGGTGCTACTACTGGAATTTATACTCTAACGGCAAAAGACCTTAATAACGGTTGTATCACTAAAACTACCACAACTATTTATGATAACAGAATCTATCCGAGCTTAAATAAACCAATAGTTCGTGCTCCATTTGCTTTAGAATGCGGTAAAGACACCGTTAGCATAAGACCTTTTATAGATGACAATCCTACAGCTTTCGTTTATACTTGGAGTACACCTCCGGGAGCTGCTACCCAGACATATTCTGGCGGTTATATTTCAACAAATATGGTAGGACAATACAAAGTGCTAAGTTACAATCCTAAAAACGGTTGCGCTTCAAGTGCACAGGTTAGTGTAATCAATGGAACATTGGATGCCAGGCTTGAAGTATTACCAGCCAAGGGTTTTGCACCTCTCGAAGTGAAATTTTATAATAATTCGGTTTCAAATTCAGGACCTTCAAACATAAATGCACATTGGAATTTTGCCAATGGTACCAGTAGCGTAACAGACGTATCAAACCTTTCTCCCACAACAATTTATAATTCGCCTGGTTCTTACCTTGTTACAATGTATGTAACTAAAGGTTCATGTATGGATACTGCTTCTGCCCGTATTTATGTTGATATTCCATCCTCGCTAGAAATACCGAATGTGTTTACTCCGAACGGTGACAACGTTAATGATCTGTTTTTTCTCAAGTCTTCTAATTTGAGTAAAATTTCAATGCTAATCTATGATAGATGGGGACATATTATTTTTAATTCAGACAGCGAAACAGGTAACATTGAGTGGAATGGAAAATACCAATCTGGGAAAGATGCTGCCGAAGGAGTTTACTTTTACATCCTAAAAGCTACTGGCAGAGATGGCTCTGAATACGATAAAAAAGGAAGCGTAAGTTTGTTTAGGTAGACTTAAGTTTTTGTTTGAATTGCTTCGCGCAAAGTAAATTTATAACAGGCATGTTACAATACATTGGCGGTGACCAATGTTTTTCTTACTCCTTATTTTTAGGTAGATTCGCATTTAATAATTAGGTGGATCACAACAATTATATGCAAAGGGCTTTAGAACTTGCGAAACAGGGATGGCCTGCGGTTGCGCCAAATCCCATGGTAGGTTGTGTGATTGTAAAAGAAGGCAAAATTATTTCTGAAGGATACCATCAAAAATTTGGGGGCTCACACGCTGAGGTAAACGCAATCGAAAATCTGCCTGCTTATATTTCACCAGGAGACTGCACGATGTATGTAACCTTAGAACCGTGTAATCATCACGGAAAAACACCACCATGCTCAGATCTAATTATAAAAAAGGGATTTAAACATGTAGTTATCGGAAGCAAAGATCCGAACCCTTTGGTATCAGGAAAAGGAATTAAAAAGCTACAGGAATCTGGTATCAAGGTATTACAAGGTGTATTAGAAATGGAAGAAAAAAAGCTGAATAAACACTTTGTTACCTTTCACGAAAAGAAACGGCCGTATTACCTGCTCAAATGGGCTATGACTGCCGACGGATTTATAAGTAAATGTCCGCTTCCAGCAAAGAGAGAAGATAACCTTATATCAGGTAAGAATAGCCAACTGTTTGTTCATAAATTGAGATCAGAAAATAGAGCTATTTTTGTCGGAAAAAATACTGTTTTAGCTGACGACCCATCACTGACAACACGTTTGGTAAAGGGTAAAAATCCGATTCGTATACTCATCGATCGTAAATTAGGAGTGCCGTTAAATTTCAAAATATACAACAAGGAAGCTTCAACGATCGTTTTTAATGATTTAAAAGACGAAGAAAAAGATCATGTTAAATACATAAAACTTAATTTTGACGAAAATATTTTGAAACAAATAAGCGATGTGCTATACAAACTAGGTATTCAAAGTGTTTTGGTTGAAGGCGGAGCTTTATTGATTAACGATTTTCTAAAGAATAATTTTTGGGATGAAATAGTGGTTTTTCAAAATCCGAAACTCTATTTCAAGGAAGGAGTTAAAGCTCCAGATTTTCCGTTAAAAAACTCTTTTGAATTGGTTGGGGAAGATAAATTGTTTCATTGTTTTAACGAATAATTTCCCGTGTAAAACCAAAATTTTAAACAAAATAGGAAGCTAAAACTAAGGTTTTGACTCCATTTTCGGTTTTCAAGGATTAAAATTGCACTTTTTTAAAATTAATTGCAAGAATATAGTCCTTAACATTTGGTATATTAAGAATCTTCTAGTATATTTGCGTCCCTTTTAAAAAGGATTTAATTAAAGTAAAAGATATATAACATGTCACGTATTTGTCAGTTAACAGGAAAAAAAGCGATGGGCGGAAACAAAGTTTCGTTTTCAAACACCAAGACTCGTCGTCAATTTAAAGTGAATTTAAAGCGCAAGCGTTTCTTTATTCCAGAAACAAATGAGTGGATCGTATTACGCGTTTCTACTTCGGCGATTAAAAATATTAATAAAAAAGGCATAAGTGCCTGCTTAAAAGAAGCCAAAGCTAATGGCCTTCTAGGATAATTTAAAACAACACAAGAGCGTCATGGCAAAAAAAGGCAATAGAATCCAAGTAATTTTAGAGTGTACCGAACATAAAGAAAGCGGTAAGCCGGGAACTTCCCGTTATATCACTACTAAAAATAAAAAAAATACAACTGAGCGTATCGAGTTAAAAAAATATAACTCTGTTCTTAAACGCATGACAGTTCACAAAGAAATTAAGTAATAACGTTAATCGTTATAAGTTATACGAATAACGTTTAACGAGTAACTAATAACCAATAACACTAAAAAAATGGCAAAGAAAGTAGTTGCAACATTAAAAAGCGGTAAAGGAAAAGACTTTACTAAAGTAATTAAAATGGTAAGATCGGAAAAAACCGGTGCTTATAACTTCAGAGAAGAGATTGTTCACAACGATCACATCGCAGATTTCTTAAAAGCGAAGTAATTTTACATTTATGATTTTTTAAAAGAATTCTTTCCAGTAAATAGGAAAGAATTTTTTGTTTTGTGTAAGTTCGTACCTGATTTACATATACCTTAAACCTTATTCAGAAAACAGTATGAGTTTTTTTTCAAAGTTATTTACCAAAGAAAATAAAGAAAGCCTTGATCAAGGTCTTGCCAAGACCAAAGAGAGTTTTTTTGGAAAAATAACAAAAGCTGTTGCCGGAAAAAATACTGTTGATGATGAGGTATTAGATAATCTTGAAGAGATTTTAATTAGTGGTGATGTTGGTGTAGGCACAACAATTAAAATAATTAAACGAATTGAAGAGCGCGTAAAACGTGATAAATATCTTGGGACAAATGAACTCAATCTCATCCTAAAAGAAGAAATTGTAAATCTGTTATCAGAAAATAATAAAGTTCCAAGTCATTTTACAGAACCACTTACTAATAAGCCACATGTAATAATGGTGGTTGGCGTTAACGGTGTGGGTAAAACAACTAGTATAGGTAAAATCGCCTACCAATATAAACAGGCAGGTAAGTCTGTTATATTAGGTGCTGCTGACACGTTTAGAGCTGCTGCAGTAGATCAATTAATTATTTGGGGTGAAAGAGTAGGGGTACCTGTTGTTAATCAAGGTATGGGTGCTGATCCAGCCAGTGTAGCTTTTGACACCTTGAGCAGCGCAAAAGCAAAAGATGCCGATGTGGTTATTATTGATACCGCTGGACGTTTACACAACAAGATTAACTTAATGAATGAGTTAACCAAAATTAAAAACGTAATGAAAAAAGTGGTGCCTGACGCACCTCATGAAATATTACTTGTGTTGGACGGAAGTACAGGACAAAACGCAGTTGAACAATGCAAACAGTTTACTGCCGCTACCGATGTAAATGCTCTTGCCATCACAAAATTAGATGGCACCGCTAAAGGAGGCGTGGTTATTGGTATTTCGGATGAATTTAAAATTCCTGTAAAATATATTGGTGTTGGCGAAAAAATGACCGACCTGCAAGTGTTTACTGCCAATGAGTTTGTAGATAGTCTGTTTAGTAAGTAAACCCTTTTGCTCTGAATCTTTTAAACTTTTTTACTCCAAAGCTTCATTTCTTATTTTTACAGCATAACTATTTAGTTCTTTTTCCAAGCTTTTAAATCTGGGTGATGAGCTATCTACAAAACTGTTTTCACTGTCAAGCCAGGCAATCATAATTCCGTTGTTATGATAGGTCTTTTCTATGAACAATGGTTTTAAAGAAGCTTCGTCATTCCACCTTGTTTCAGTGTAAATCAATAAGCCCTTTTTGTAAAACCACTCCACGTATTTTTCTATTCTGCCTTTTAATAAAACTGTGATCAGTTGAACGTCTCCATCTTTCAAATAAACACATCGGGTACCTACTTCTGAATTTATCTTTTCAATTTTATCAAAAGAATCTAACTCATCTTTAATCAGAGTTATCATTTGGTCTATTTCGTTTATTGAGCTGTTTTGTGAAAATAGGTTGAGTGTAAACATGTAGGTAAACACAATTAAAGAAAATACTTTTAGTTTCATGAGCCCCTTTATAATTATGAATTCTTAAAAAGTTACAATATTTATTTTTGCATATCACGGCAGTACTTCTCGTAAAGCCTCACAGCCATTTCGTCTCCCAGTCCATCTGCTTTACCCAAATCTTCGCAAGCACCACGTTTATCTTTGCTTGCCATTTTTATCGCGGCTCTGTTTACATACGCTGCTGGATAATCAAATTTTAGTTTTATCGAAAAGTCCAGATCATTGAGCGCTTCAACGTATTGTTTGTTGCCACCTTTTGCTACTCCCCGGTAACAGAAGCTTACAGGGTTTTTCGGATTGATTTTAATAGCCAAATCTAAATCATTAATTGCTCCGGAGTTATCGTTTTTATTTATTTTGGCAGAAGCACGCGATACCAAAGCTTCTTCCTCTTCAGGCATTCCATCAATGTAAGCGTCCCAATCAAGCACTGCGCCTCCATAATCACCCACTTCAAATTTACTTTTAGCTCTGAGTTTGTAAGCATAATAATTTCGGTTGCTCTCATCCATTAAAGTTAAAGCTTCACTTAGATCTTTTATGGCATAATTGTATTCTTTTCTTGCAAAACGAATTTCGCCTTTTAGCTGAATCACTTCGATATAGTTAGGTTTGATATCTAGTGTATTGTCACAGGTTTCCAGCGCAGCTTTATAGCTTTTACCTTTAAACATTAAAAGTGCACGGTAATAAAAAATCTCAGGATCATCACTTTTTTCATCATCGAGTAAATAAATAGCAGTATCGATAGCCACCTTGGCCTCATTAAATTTATTAGTTTCATAAAAAGCGATTGCCCTTAATTTGATAGATTGATAATTAAGTGGGGCAATTTTTTCGGCTTTATCGAGATCTTTTAATGCGTTCTTGTAATCTTTTAATTTAATTTTTGCATAAGCCATTTTGTTAAAAGCTTCCCAATAGTTCGGGTTTTCTTTTGTCGCTTTTTTTAACAAAGGAATTGCTTGCTCGTATTTTGCAGAATCAATGAGTTTTGAAGCATTTTTAAAAGCGGCTTCATGTGAGCTAACTGAGTCTTTTTTAGCAACTTGAGAGAAGCAGGTTGAACTAATCAACCAGATAAATCCTAATATGAACCACTTATAAAACTGTACCTTCACCCTTAATTAGCTTTTGGGAAAAAAAGATTAAATTATCTATCTTTATACAAATATAATGCCTTATGATGCCAATCGGAACAATATTACTGGTAGTTCTTGTTATAATGACTTTTTTATTGTCGTTTGTTACGGTTCAGCAGGGTACAATAGCTATCACAACTATTTTCGGAAAATTTAGCCGAATTTTAAGACCTGGATTAAATTTTAAAATCCCGTTTATAGAAAAAGTATTTAAAAAAATATCGGTACAAAACAGAAGTTCAGAACTTGGCTTTCAGGCGGTTACGATAGATCAGGCGAATGTAAACTTTACAGCAATGTTATTGTATTCGGTGATCAATAGCGATGAAGAAACAATTAAAAATGTAGCGTTTAAGTTTATTGATGAACGTAATTTTATGCAAGCGCTCGTGCGTTCGGTTGAAGGTTCTGTTAGAGCTTTTGTTGCTACAAAAAAGCAATCAGAGGTTCTGATTTTAAGAAGAGATATTGTTGAAGCCGTGAAAGACCAGCTAGATAGGACTTTAGAAGAATGGGGATACCACCTGATCGATTTGCAGCTTAACGACATTACTTTTGATGATGAAGTTATGCGCTCAATGGCAAAAGTAGTTGCTAGTAATAATTTAAAATCCGCCGCCGAAAATGAAGGTCAGGCACTTTTAATCACAAGAACTAAGGCTGCTGAAGCCGAAGGTAATTTTATAAAGATTTCAGCACAGGCTGAAAAGGATGCTTCTCAGCTTAAAGGAGAAGGCATAGCTTTGTTTAGGCAAGAAGTAGCAAAGGGTATGGCTGGTGCTGCAAAAGAAATGGAAGGTGCAAATCTCGATTCTTCTCTGATATTGTTTAGTATGTGGACGGAAGCTGTGAAAAACTTTGCACAAGAAGGAAAGGGAAATGTTATATTTTTGGACGGCAGTGTTGACGGCATGCAAAAAACCATGAAAGATATGATGGCATTGAATCAAATTAATCAAACGACAAAAAATAAATAAATACAATGAAAAAACAGTTAACTAAGATCTCAACTCTTGCCCTTACACTCCTCTCATTTGTTGCTTTTTCGCAAGAGAAAGTACAACCTTGTAATACATACGAGGCCATGGAGCAGCATTTTGCGAATGATCCTCAGGCAAGAAAAAATTATGAGGCAGCTCAAGAAGAATTAAGAATGCAATTAGAAAACCCAGTCTCAAAATCGACTGCGGCTTTTGAATATACTATTCCGGTAGTTTTTCATGTGATCTACGATTGTAATGGTGTAACAATTACTGATGCGGCGCTGCAACAAGTGCTTCAGGATGTAAACAATGATTTTGCTCGCAAAAGTCCGGATACCAATCTAGTCGACCAACCTTTTAGATCATCGTACATAAATTCAGACATAAAATTTATGTTTGCAACCAAAGATCCAAATGGTAATTGCATTAATGGGATAGTAAGACACTATGATCCAGAAAGATCGAAATGGGAGCAAACTAAAGCAAGTGGCTTTCTTAGTAGCAACTATTGGGCTTATACCTGGAACCCGACGAAATATTTAAACATTTATGTTGTGGCCGATATTGCGCCTCAAGGAACTGTAACGGGTGGTGGAATTATTGTTGGTTATACATACAGACCAGGAACCTGGCCAACGTATGACAACCATGATGCCATTATTTACAATGTGAATTATTTGACCGGATCAAGTGGTGGAATTCCTAAATCACGCTCTTTGACGCATGAGATCGGTCATTGGTTAAGTTTAGCACATACGTTCGGAAATACCAATAATCCTGGAGTTACTTGTTCTGATGACGGTATTACAGATACTCCTGTAACGAGGGGAGAGTTTGGTGGTTGCACGCCAAGCGCGCCTTGTACGCAGACTAATCCAGCAATGGCGGGTCTTAACAATATTCAGAATATTATGAATTATTCTGATTGTTCAAGAAATTTCACGTCCGGTCAAACAACTAATATGCGTAATTCGCTTGCTTCATCTGTTAGTGGAAGAGATAATCTATCCACTCTTCCTAATTTGGCTCTTACAAATGTTGATGGTACTGGCTTATGCAGCCCAGTGGCAGAATTTTACGCAACGAATTGCACTTTTACTGTGTGTTCTGGGTCTTCCTTAACTTTTAAAAACTATTCTTACAATGGTGCTATTACTAGTATGCAATGGGCTGCTGATAATGGCGCAATAGTTGCGAGTCCTAACGCAAGTTTGACAGTTGTTCAATTTCCAAATGTGGGTAGCACAAACGTTACTTTTACGGTTAGTAACGGGCAGGGATTTGATATTAAAAATAAAACGATAACCGTTGTTGATAAAACGGCAGCTTTTTTTCCAATGTCTATGGAAAGTTTTGAAAATCCTGGTTTACCTGCTAATTGGGCGATTACAAATGTAGAAAATGATGCAACTACTTGGATTCAAACTAACGATGCTGCATACGATCAAATAACTTCATACAGAATAGAAGGGTCAAATAATCAACCTAATAATACAGACATGCTTCAAATGCCCGTTATGGATGTTTTAAACAGTCCTAATGATGTTCTTGAATTTGCTTATGCTTACAGACAATATGTTCTGAATCAAAATGACGTGTTAAAAATAGAAGGATCTAAGGATTGCGGTGGTACGTGGCAAAATATTTACGCACTAAATGCAAATTATATGCAAAATGGTTCAGGTGGTGTGAGCACCGATTATTTTATACCTGCAGAATATGAATGGAAAACTTATGTAATTTCATCGCATCCTAACTGGCAATCATATAAAACGTCGAGCAACGTAATGGTACGTTTTAGTTTTATTGAAGGAACAAATGGTTTTGGTAATAACATTTATATTGATGCGATTAAATGGACTTCGCTTGTTGGTGTAAATCAACTTACAAAAAGCATACGTTTTAATTTATTTCCTAATCCTTCAAATGGAGAGGCTAACGTTAGTTTTACCTTAAGTGATCCCGCAACCGTTAAAGTGAGCGTTTTAGATATTACGGGACGAGAAGTGTTACCAGTAGTAGAAAACAACTACAACCCGGGTGAACAAACTATTACCATCAACAAAAATAACACTTTGTCTAAAGGTGTTTATTTTGTAAACCTTACGCATAATGGTGCAAAAATGTCTCACAAATTAATTATAGACTAGTTTTAATTTAAATGAATAAAAATCCCGGTCAGTTAAACTGATCGGGATTTTTTTTATTTTAGCACTCTACCATTCTTAATGAAAGCTTTTACGAGCATCCCATTTTTCAGAATTCTTATTCCTTTTGTGGTTGGTATACTTATCGGTTTAAAATTCGATACTCCGCATTTGTCGTTTTATTTCACGTTGATGCTTTTTATTCCTATTATTTTTTTGATGGTATACCAATCGGGCAAGCGCTCATATAAATGGTTGTTTTTAATATTTGCGGATTTGTTTCTGTTTTTATTCGGCATGAATCTTTGCGAACAAAATAATTTAGGCAAACAAACAAGTTATTATGGAAACCAGATAGATACTGACTCGCTAATTACCTTCATGGCGACAATAAGTGATGTTCCAACCGAAAAGGAGAAATTTGTAAAGTGCCGTTTAACGGTTAACGAAGTGAAATCGAATAATAGTTTTGTTTCTGTTAAAGGAACTATTTATGGGTATTTTAGAAAGTCAAAACAAACAAATTCTTTACAGGCTGGGAAAACCTTGTTGATAAAGGCACATTTGCAGGAGCTTTCTCCACCAAAAAATAGTTATGAGTTTGATTATAGAAATTATCTCTCAAATAAACAGATTTACCATACAGCCTTTATTGATTCGAATGCTTATACAAGTCTAAATGTAAAGAGTCAATTAAATCCTGTTTGGAATTTAGGCTTAACATGTAAACAGCTTCTCTTAATGCGCTTGAAAAATAGCGAGCTAACTATAAATGCCAGAGCCGTATGTGCCGCTCTAATTACTGGTTATGATGCTGAGATAGATAAGTCTGTTATGGAGGCATTTTCGCATTCGGGTACACTGCATGTTTTATCCGTCTCGGGACTTCACACTGGGCTTATTTATCTTGCTTTAGGTTTTCTGTTTAATTTTTTTGATAAAAAAAACAAATACAAACTACTAAGGTTTGTTTTTATTACCTTGTGTCTATGGTTTTTCGCACTCATTACGGGTTTTTCGGCACCTGTTTTGAGAGCGGTTATTATGTTTAATCTGCTCGGTTTTGGGAGAATTTATTTTAGAGCAAATTACCGGCATCAAATAAATATTTTATTGGTTTCTGCTTTTTTACTGCTGTTGTATAATCCATATTTTATTATTGATGTTGGTTTTTTATTAAGTTATTTTGCTTTGTTTGGATTGCTTTATTTTCAACCGAGATTCTCTCGGTTATGGCAACCTGAAAATAAGTCGTTGAATTACATCTGGCAGAGTGTAACCGCTTCAATGGCAGCTACTTTAAGTACATTACCCATTACACTTTTTTACTTTAAACAATTTCCCTTATGGTTTTTTGTTTGCAACATCGTTGTAGTGCCAGCAACCTTTCTTGTGCTTATATTGACTGTGTTCGTAGTATTTAAAATAAATGTTTTTGCTATACTTATAAATTACCTAATTGCTGGTTTGATCTGGTTTATTAATTTGTTTAACTCTAAAAATATCGGATATATTGACGCGATTCATTTCAGTTTTATAGATGTTCTTTTTCTATCCATTTTTATTATAATACTTTCAATAGCTATTCAATATAGATCACATAAACAATTGATTTTTAGCATTATAATACTTATTACGTGGCAGTTTTTCAGTTTGATTGAATCCTATACTGCTAAAACAAAATCGCTTTTGACTGTATATAATTTAAGAAATAAAAGTAGCGTAGCGATTAAGAATAAAACTAAAGTGCAGTTGAGTAAAGCAACAGAGGCTGATTATAATTTTAGTGTTAAACCACATATCACGTCGTTTAACTATCCTCAAGTTATGACTTCGAGCTTTAATGCATTGGTGACAAAAAATGGATTTATTCTCTTTTTAAACAAGATGAACTTTTGGCCTCAGGTTGATTATAAAAAGGTAAATACCCTCATAGTTCAGAATAACTTTAAATTATCAAAAGAAGATTTAAGTAAGTTTAAGAATCTTAGAACCATAATAATGGACGCCTCAAATAATAACTATACGCTTGCAAAGACAGAAGAATTAAGTCGTAACTTCGACCTTGAATTTTATAATACTAAATACAAAGGAGCTTATCTGCTTGAATTGCAATGAAATTAAGAATTGGAGATAAAGTAAGTTTTTTAAATGAAGTGGGTGAAGGCGTTGTTTCTCGCATAAAAGATAAAGACACAGTTTTTGTTGAAATGCCTGATGGTTTTGAAATTCCTTTTTTAATTAAGCAGTTAGTTCCCATTCATACAGAATTGATTCTTGATAAGGATGCTGAAAATATTGAGCTTAATCCGGAAGCACATTTAACTGATGCGATTTATTTTGTAATTGAACCTGATCATGATTTTGCTTCTTTAATTAGTGATTACAAACTCTACTTGTTTAACGCTTCTTCTTTTAATATTGCCTACTCTTATTCAATAAAAGATGAAGAGTATTTTCAAACAGTGAAACATGGTGAGGTTGGGCCTTATCAAAAGGTTCTGTTAAGACAGGTAAAACTGCAATTTTTTAAAGATTACTTTTATCATAAAATAGAATGCTTACTTTTTAAAAATACTTTTTTTAAAGCTCAAACTCCTGTAACCGAGGTAATACACATTACTCAAAAAACTTTAATGGACACTAAAACCATCAAGCACGACGAGTTTAAGTACCCTGTTTACGGGTTTTTGCTTAAGGGTGAGTTTGCAAGCACTAATAAAGTGGAACCGGAATTAAATTTGATTGATATGGCCAAACTAAAAGCTATTAAAGAATTCCGATCCAAAGAGAAAGTCTCTAAGTCTTCAAGAGAATATCTTAAATCACTTGAAAAGGAGGTCGATTTGCATATTGAAGAGTTGATAGAGAATACAAACGGTCTTAGTAATTTTGAAATGCTAAATATTCAATTAGAAAGGTTTGAAAAGGAACTTGACGAAGCACTTGAAAAAAACATGAAGAAACTCATTTTTATTCATGGAGTTGGAAATGGCCGCTTGCGACAAGAAATAGCCTCGGTGCTTAAGAAAACCAAAGGAGTAAGTTTTCAAGATGCTTCTTACAAGGAGTATGGATATGGAGCTACCCAAGTAAATATTTTATAAGTTAAATTACAGGATTTAAGTATTTTTAGTATCAAATTCTTTATTAAAGTAGCGTTTTATGATTCCTTTTTCACCACCACGTATAGATGATAAAATTTGTAATGAAGTTGTAGCAGCTCTTAAAAGCGGATGGATTACAACTGGTCCCCGCACAAAAACCTTTGAAAAAAAAATAACAGAGTACTGCGGAAATAGAAATACACTTTGCCTGAATTCAGCAACGGCTGGTTTAGAAATAATGTTGCGCTGGTTTGGTGTGAAAGAAGGCGATGAGGTTATTCTGCCGGCATATACTTATTCTGCTACAGCTAATGTTGTTATTCACTGCGGTGCGACTCCTGTTTTTGTGGATGTGAATAGAACGGATTTTAATATCAGTATTTTAGAAATCGAGAAGGCTATTACAGAAAAAACAAAAGTAATCATGCCAGTTGATTTTGGTGGTTTGCCATGCGATTACGATGAAATGAATGCCTTAGCGAAAAAGTATTCATCAAAATTTAAAGCTGCAACAGAAAATCAAAAAAAACTAGCACGCATTTTGGTTTTAAGTGATTCCGCACATTCTTTTGGAGCTAGTTATAAAGGAAAAAAAACAGGTTCACTAACAGATGTGAGTGTGTTTTCCTTTCACGCAGTTAAAAACCTTTCTACGGCAGAAGGAGGTGCGGTTGCCTTAAACCTGCCTGAACCATTTGATAATCTTGAGGTGTATAATAAGTTGTGTGTAAGCGCTTTACATGGACAAAATAAAGATGCCCTCGCAAAAACTCAAAAAGGAAATTGGAAGTATGATATTGTTGAAGCTGGTTATAAATGCAATATGACTGACATTACTGCGGCCATTGGACTCGTTGAATTAGAGCGTTACGATTCTGATACTTTGGTAAAACGAAAACACATCGCGGATTTATATTCTGACTTTTTGAAAAAAGATGCGCGCTTTGAAATTCCTATTTTTACAGTAGATGCAAAACAAAGTTGTTATCATTTATTTCCGTTAAGAATTATTGGTATAACTGAACAACAACGTGATAGAATCATTCAGGAGATTTTTGATGCAGATGTAAGTGTGAATGTGCATTTTATTCCCGTTCCCGCTATGAGTTTTTATAAAGATTTGGGTTATGATGTGAATGACTATAAAAACACACTTAATAATTTTCAAAGAGAAATTACCTTGCCTTTGTTTTATGATTTAACGGACGACCAAATTGAAACTGTTGTAAATGCTGTTATGGCGGCTGTAAATAAAGTATGTTAAAGCGCTTATTCGATATAATTTTTTCTGCTTTAGGATTAATTATTCTTTTACCTTTTATGTTACTCATTGCTGTTTTTATTGGATTAACATCTAAGGGAGGTGTGTTTTATAGACAAGAAAGAGTAGGGAAGCTGGGAAAAAAATTTAAGCTTTATAAGTTCAGAACAATGAAAAGTGATTCTGATAAATTAGGATTATTAACTGTTGGCGGAAGAGACCAAAGAATTACGAGTATTGGTTATTATCTGAGAAAATATAAACTGGACGAGTTCCCACAACTATTAAATGTTTTATTTGGCACAATGAGTATTGTTGGTCCTAGGCCTGAGGTAAGAAAATATGTTGATCTTTACACTGATGATCAAAAAAAAGTTTTAAATGTAAAGCCTGGAATAACTGATTACGCTTCTTTAGAATATTTTAGTGAAAATGATTTATTAGCGAAATCATCAAACCCAGAAGAGACTTACATTAAAGAAATTTTACCGGCAAAATTAGCGCTCAATAAAAAGTACATTTCTGAAGCGGGTCTAATAACAGATATAAAAGTGATTCTAAGAACGCTAGCTAAGATAGTTTCATAGTTAGCCATCAGTCCTACCTAAACAGTGTCACATGCCCATCAAGGATTTTCATTTCACCACCGAGGCTTGATACTTTAATTTGCCACACGTACACATCGTCTTTGCAGGGCTCGCCGTTAAAAGTGCCGTCCCAGCCCTTATTTAGTTCAAAGGTTTGAAACACTTTATTTCCCCAACGGTTAAACACATTTAACTCGTAGAATTTAATTCCAGTACAAACCGGTAAAAAGGTAGGATTAGTATTATCATTATTCGGTGTAAAAGCATTAGGCACATACACATTAAAATCGGTTTCAATTTTAATAGCCTTTACAATGGTATCAGCGCAGCCCCATTTGTTTTTAATGAGCAGAGCCACAGGGTAAATTCCTGCATTCTTAAAGAAATAAGAGGTGTTTTCTTGTTTTGAAATCTTACCCTTATCATTAATAAAATACCAGTTCCATTCACTGAGTTCTAATCCTGAAGATTTGTTTGTGAAATATACCTCGTCGATGCCCTCCACAGGTCTTTCGGGAGAGGTAACAAAATCAGCTACCGGAATTTCTCTGGCATGCACCACAAAACTTGCCGTGTTAGCACAAGTGCTAATGGTATCAATAAAAGTACCGCGAATAATATAATCTCCAGCAACAGTAAAAGGACGCGAGAAATTTTTGCCTTGAATAACAGACTCATTGTTTATTTGCCACTGGGTAGCAATATTGGTTGTGGTAGAACTAGAGAAATAAGAAAAATCAGAACTAAACGGAACACAAGCATCCATGGTAGTTCCAAGTAATGTGCCATCTGGCAAAGGATCAAAAGAAATACTGGTTTGAGTAGAATTACTACAGCCCAAAGCATCAGTAGCAATTAAGGTATAACTGCCCACATAAGAGGGGCTGCTTAAAGTAAACGTAAACACCTTTTGATTATGATTAAAATTGCTTGGGCCTTTCCACTCGTAAGAACTGCCACCAAAACCTTCCAGAGATATTTCTTTATTTAAACACACTTTTGTAGCTGGGTAAACACTCAGCCAAGGAGTTGGTAGTGGGGTGGTGCTAATACTAGCAGTGGTAGTAGAAGTACAGGAATTCGCTGCACCACCAATAACGGTGTAAATGGAAGGAGCAACGCTTGTGGCATTTTTAATTAAAGTAATAGCTTGATTAGAATAATAAAAACCCGGTCCGGTCCATGTATAAGTACTAGCTCCACTTACTTTAAGGGTTGCTTCGTTATTAAGACAGACCGTTGTACTTACCGGACTTAAAATAGGGTTTGTATAAATATTTACGGCCAGTGTTGCAGAGTTTTGACAAGAGTTTGCATCAATAACACTTAAACTATAAACTCCTGAAAAATGAACCTTGGCAGAATCTCGTACGATGTTTTGAGACTGACTACCAGTAAAACTCATTACCGATGAAGGTTGCCATAAATAAGAAACAGCATTACTAACCGCAGTTGCATTCAAAAATAATTTTTCTGTCTCACACACGTGCGAGTTACTACTTAAACTAAAACTTGGTAAAGGATTAATCACCACAACATGGGTTGCAGTATTTATACAAGGCCCCGTTGTAACCTGCAGCGTATACACGCCGCCATTACTTACCATGACACCATAAATACTTGTATTCTGAAATGCGGAACTAAATCCGACAGGTCCAGTCCAAGAATAGGAAGTTCCACCACTACCATTAAGATTTAAATCAGTACCAAAACATTTAGGACTATTACTCGTGATGGTAGGAATTGGCACAGCGGTTACCGTTACATCGGCTGTAGCGGTATTGGTGCAACCCACCGCTGAAGTTGCTTTTACGGTGTAAATACCAGAAGCAATTACAGATGGATTAGCAACCGAAGGGTTTTGAATATTAGACGTGTAGGAATTAGGTCCTACCCAAAAATAAGAAGCGCCTACAAAAGAATTTGAAAATAGGTTCAGTGTCTGGGTAACACATACCGTACTTCCAAAAGCAGACAGAGTAGGTGTTGGATTCACCACAACCGTGTTGGAAGTGCTGGCTGTACAACTGTTAGCGGCAGTTACCGTTAAATTGTACACGCCACTATTGTTAGGAATAGCTCCTGCAATAATTGGATACTGTTGTGATGAAGAATAACCTACCGGTCCGTTCCAAAAATAAGATTGCCCACCATTGGCAAACAGACTTAAATTTTGTCCGTTACAAATAGGACTGTTACTACTCATTAAAGCAAAAGGAACTGGCTTTAAAATAATGCTTGCCGTGGCAATAGAAGTACAACCCAAAGCACTTCCAACAACAGAGTATTGCTGGGTTACATTGGGATTATCAGCAAAGCTATTACCAATAGCGGTTCCGTTCCAAGTATATGAACTTGCCCCGTTAGCTGTAAGAGTGCCTGTTTGCAATGGACAAATAGAAACGTTACTTACCGAGAGAACAGGGTTTTGAATAAAATCGACAGAAATGGTTTGGCTGACAAGACAGTTTAAAGAATCTCTGCTACTCAAAGTGTAAACAGGTGTTCCTGCAACAGCCTGACTAACGGTTCTGGTGTTGTTTATCACGCTGCCTGTCCAAGTATATGTATAACCACTACCAAGTAAATAAGGAGTTCCACCTGAGTTAACACCACTCAAAGTAACGCTGGTTCCAGCGCAAGTGGTAGGACTCGAGGAGGAAAGAACTAAATTTAAAGGAGGTGGTTGACTGATGTAAAACGATTGATTAATGTCGCAACCAGTTAAGGCGTCGGTGACAGATATAGACCAGATCCCGGCACTCAAAGAAGGCGTGGGGTTGGTGTAAGTAGTAGTGTTACTTGTCCACAAATAATTTACAGAACCTGATCCTCCACCAATATTAGTAACATTGGCGGTGGCTGTATTTGCTCCGTTGCAAGTAACACTGCCAGCATAATTTAAAGTCCCTGTGAGTGGAATAAGTGAGGTAAATAAGGTGGTAGCGGTGTAAGTGAAATTGTTTCCGAAATCAAAAACAGTGAGCGTGTATGTGCCAGGACTTAGACCAGTAGCTACTGAATTTGCTTGAGCAGAAGGCATCCAGGTATAAGAAAAGGGACCAATACCACCTGTGGCAGCAACAGTTGCAGAGCCAAGGTTAGCACAGGTAATAGAGGTGCTCGTAACAGAAATACAAGGTTGATTAATATTAACCACTTGTTTTATAGTATCAGTACCGCCACCGCAACTAAAATATAAAATCAGATTTACAGAATAAGTACCAAGGTTAGTAAAGGCATGTATGGGAGAAGAAAGTGTAGATGTATTGGCCGAACCAGAAGTGGGATCACCAAAGTCCCATTGTAGACTTGTTAATGAAAAACCAGATGAAGTACAACCGACAGGTGTAACGGACGGGTTGTATGACGTGTTAAACAGGGCAGACTGGCACCCGTAGCTGTTACTCACAGTATAGGTATAGGGTGGAGGTGGAGGTTTAGTTCCAAATGCAACGAAATTAGGAATACTTCGCAATGTTGATTTTGGTGAAATACTTTGCCCTATATCAACATAGTTACAAGCCGAACCTGCAAGGTTTGGACTATTAATAACACCAAGCGTTGAGTTCTTAGCGCAATATATTTTTCCATTTAACGCAATTTGCATACTCCATATTCCAGAAGTTGTGATGGAGTATTGTGAAGCAACAATGGCAGTTCCAGAACCTGCACAGAGATCCCACTGCTTTAAATGTCCACCAAAACCTCCGGCGTAAAATTTTGAACCGTCCGGAGAAAATTCGCAGCCATAGGAGGAAAACCCCGAGGAAACCAAGTTGAGAGAATTTGAAACGACTCCTGTTGCATTATCAAAATCGAAAAGATCTACACTCCCAGTATATTCCGTCATACCTAATTTTTTACCATTGGGTGAAAATTTAATGCAACCAAGAGACCAGGGAGAGCCAATTGCTGTTCCGATAGAGGAAATAACCGCAGTAGTGCTTACTCCAGTTGTAGTAAGTTGATAAGCTCTAAAATTACTTGAGTTCATTTCGTGAACCATCACCCAATAATCTATTCCATTACAATGTTTAGTAGCAGAAATTTTTTCGTAGCAACCTGAGTTATATAAAGGTGCATTTTTAATGGTTACAGAACCGTTTCCCGAAGCAAGGCTCATATCTATAATTGAGTAGTTTAACCCCATAATTTGCGCAACACCGGCCATGGTAAAAATACAATACAGGGTGGTACTACCAGGTTTTTTTATGATTATACTTGATTGACAAGGACTGCTTGTGCCGAGAAGCCCACCGCCATTTGCCATAACAGCATGTGTTTGATCATAGACAGTAACACCATCGGTGTAAAAAAGAAGATTGCCACTGGCATTCGAAATTGTTGCACAGCCTTCGATTGTGTTAACAGCCCCATTTGTAAGTATTGTTGGAGGGTTTGTTATAAAATCAAGTCCTGCATTAGTGCCAAAATACCACTTCATATTCTCGTTTTGTGAAAAACACAAGACGTTAAATGTAAAAATCAAAAGTGTGAATATGATTTTTTTAATCATTAAAATGAGCTAAACACTGTCGTGTATAATCTAACAAGTTAGCTAAATTTAAGTCATTTGTCAAGGCTGTTTAATCGGTGAAACGTCTGATTTAATAAATAGTTTGACTAGTTCGCCCACTTTATGACATGGCATAATTCTAGAGAACGACAAACTGATGAAATGTATTTGGATATAATAAGATATTAAAGTATATTCAAAAGAAAACTCTCTTTTTTTCTTACACCTTTTTCGGTTTTTTCAAGACTAACACATTCAATAGAAGGGTCGTGTTCAAAGAATAAAGTCCAATTATTTTCAACGGCTTTATTTAAAATACTTTCTTTTTCTTTAAGAGTTTCCAAAGGACGGGTGTCGTAACCCATGACATAAGGAATCGGAATATGAGCTGCGCTTGGAATTAAATCGGCCATATAAGCAATTGTATTTTCTTTGTATTCAATTATAGGCAACATCATTCCTTCCGTGTGTCCGTTGACTTCAATAAAGGATAAACCGTTTATTAGTTTACTTATTTCACTGATAAAGTTTAACTGTCCACTTTCTTTTATTGGAAGAATGTTTTCTTTCAAAAAGCTTGCTTTTTCTCTTGGATTAGGATGTGTAGCCCACTCCCAATGTTTTTCGTTACAATAGTATTTTGCATGTTTAAACGCCGGCTCAAGTTTAGTTCTGTCACTGTTATAATTAATGCTTCCTCCGCAATGATCGAAATGAAGATGTGTCAATACCATATCCGTTATGTCATCACAAGTAAAACCATGTTTATTTAATGACTTTTCGAGAGTATCGTTTCCATGCAAAAAATAATAACCAAAAAATTTGGCATCTTGTTTATTTCCCATTCCATTATCAATAAGCATTAGTCTGTTTCCATCTTCAATTAATAAACAACGTAATGCCCAGCTACACATGTTATTTTCATCTGCCGGATTGAGTTTATGCCAAATGCTTTTTGGAACAACACCAAACATTGCACCACCATCTAATTTAAAGTGACCTGTATTTATGGAGTAGAGATTCATTTTTAAGATTTAATTTACGTTAATGAAACTGTTTTATTCAATAATTGTTAGGCAGTTTAATAAATTAAAAAGCCCGCTTTAACAAAGCGGGCTTTTGAGAACTAATATTAATTAATGGTTTACTATTATTTTTTTAACTATTCTTTCAGTGCCATTTGAAATTTCTGCAAAATAGATACCATTTGCATATTGGCTTAAATCAACACTGATAACATTATTGGTAATGTTTCTTAATTTTTCGTAGCTAATAAGTTGTCCAAAAGCGCTAGTTATATTTAGAGATAAATACTGTTCTTTTTGGAATGTAAATACAAAATTAAATATGCCGTTGCTTGGATTTGGCATTACTGTAACGCCTGACCCTAATAAATTGCCTTCTTCTCTAACTCCAACAGGGCCGCATGTAATAACAGGAACTACTGCCATTTGCACTTTATACCCTCTGGTTGATTTATATGGTTGCCAACTATTATTTGAATTAAGATACCATGCGCTCGAGTCAAGTGAACTGTTGAATTTGGTATTTGTTACAATGCCTACGGAGTCCCCATAAGCAAAAGGTATTTGAAGTCCTACAAAAAATCCAGAAGAAGGACTACTAATAATAATAGGACTTGCAAAATCAAATCTAAATGGAATTATTTTACGCTTGGTTATTAAAGATTTACCAGGCTTTCCAACAAAATCAACAGAGGTGTCGGCAGGAGTAAGTAATATCTTTGTAATACTATCACTTTTTGATCCTTGTGAACTAGTTGGACCACCGCCAACTGATCCACCATAAATTTTGCAGACTACCTGCGTATTCTGATAAGGTGATTTTGTTGCAGCTGAATCAAAAAGAACTATGACACTATTCACCTGTGGATTAGGAATTGTCGAATAAGTGTTTGGAGCAAAGTACTGTGCAAATTCTTTGTCTTTGTAACAATTTGTGCCAACTAGGTTACCGTTTGTTGACAAATTACCACAACCGTTAACAGAGCTAACGGGTGCTCTGTAGGTGGTAAGTGTGTCAGTTTTTTTAATGGCCCTCGCAGTATCCAAGCACTGCGATTGAACAGCACAAGTGTTTTGGGCCGTAACAACAAACGTAGCTGTTGAAGAACTTAAACTATTTGTAGCGACAAGTGTAAGTGTGTAATAACCAGGGTTATTTATGGTTACTGCTGGATTTGGAACAGAATTACTTGGAAAAAAATTTGCTGCCGGCGATGAGCTCCAAATATAAGTAGGATAAGGAAATCCACTAGAAGTATTGAAAGGTGTAAAAGGTTTATTTAAACATTGTTGAAATTGTGTCTCAAAAGAAGCAACGGCAGACGATGTTGGTAGTGCTTGTTCAGAACATTTAGAGTGTGTTCCAAGTAAATATCTTAAACTGCTTTGGCTTAACACGGTCTGCATACGGATATTTTGGTCTGGAGTAAACATATACATACAGGCATCGTCAGATCTATCCATGAAATTCATTGGCATTTCCCCGTTTGGACTTGTACCTACACCACAACCATCGATAGGAGTTGTTGTAACACAACCATAATGCGCTTGTTTTGCTGTTGGAGTATCTGTACAATAATCAGATAAACAATTACCATCACCCCAAATATGCCTTAATCCAAGCCAATGACCAATTTCGTGTGTTGCGGTTCTACCTTCATCGTAGGGAGCAACGGCACCTGCAGTAGCTGTCCCGAAAGCTTTTGCATACACCCAAATGCCGTCGTTAGTGGTTGTTCCAAAAGTTCCGCCGAAAATTCCTGCAAGACCAGAACCAGGTGGATAAGTAGCAAAACCATTCATTGGGTATCCAACTGGTTTGTCGCTCACCCAAATATTTAAATATTTAGTAGGATCCCAATATGTAAGCGGAATTATTACGTTATTAAAATAGGCCTTAAGATCTAATGTAGGGGTTGAAGGACTTTGCCATATATTTGCAGAAGCACTGATACGTTCAATTCCACGAGGATTCATTGGTTGATCTTGACGGTCTTTTCTAGCTAAACAAAATTGAATTCCTGTATTAGAAACCAAGCCAGAAAAAACAGACGGAACATTGTTCACATTAACACCCGTTCCACTAAAATCCCTATTTAGCGCTGCGATTTGCGACTTAACCTGATTTGTATCTAAGTTGGGATAAGTCCCAATTGGTTCATTAAAATAAATAATATGAACAATTACAGGAATTTCGCGAACAACTAAAGCTGTTTTATTATGCGCTAAGTTGTCCTTATATTCTTCAACTTTACTATTTAGCCATGAATCCCACTGTTGAGAAGGAACGCCCGCACCGCAATAATTTTTTAATTGTTCGGGTGTTTGTGCACTAAAAATACTTGAAGTTAATAAAGCTAGACAGAGAAATAACTGTTTTTTGTTCATGATAGGTTAGAGTTTTAATTGAAATAAAAGTAGAGAAAATAAATCATTAAAAAAAATTACTCGCTCATTCACTCATCATTTTAAATTGGTAATAAGGATGTTTATTAATAGTTTATAGTTTTGTTAATCTTGCAAATTTTAATAAAAGACTCTTGTTCCCAGCTTTTTCAAATTGAATAGTAGCCTTTGTCTCAGGCCACGAACCCTCAAGTGAAACAATTTGACCCTTCCCAAATTTCTCGTGCATTACGTTGTCGCCCGAAAGCAACGATCTGTTTAATGAAAGATCGGCGGGAGTTGAATTGGAGTTAAAACTACTACTTAGACGGATGAGTTTTTTAGGTTTTAAATTCAGGTTAATTATTGATGTATTTGAATCATTTGAAACAGAATTATAATTATCCCGAAACTTATCAAATGTGTTTTTTGAAAATGAGGGGGATACCTGATCTTCTGGATAATCAAGAAATTTTTCATCAATTTCGTCGATAAACCGACTTGGTTCGCAATAGGTAACGTTTCCAAATCGGTAGCGCATGGTTGCATAACTTAGTGTTGCTTGCTTTTCGGCACGTGTAACAGCAACATAGAACAGTCGGCGTTCTTCCTCCAAATCGGTTCTACTATTTATAGAAAGTTGCGATGGAAACAAGTTTTCTTCCAATCCAACAATATATACATACGGAAACTCGAGCCCTTTTGCAGCGTGTATGGTCATCATACTCACTTTATCTTTGTCGGTATCTTTTTCATCTTCTTTGTCTACACTCGTAAGCAAAGTAATTTCTTGCATAAATTCGTCAAGCGTTTTGATAGATGTATTAGCTTCTTCAAGCGCAAGCTCTGTTTCTTTTTTTTGAAGCTCTAGTTTTATAACATCGTTTAGCTCATTTTCTTGAGGGGTACGAGGCTGTTCTACAAAATCTTTGATTCCATTTAATAATTCCTGAATGTTCTCGTACCTACTAACACCTTCGGGTGTTTTATCAGTGTACAGTTCTTTTACAATACCGCTATTAACAGCAATATAATTGGCTAAATCATACGCGTCTTTGTAAGGCAATAATAGACTATACGATTTTATTTGTGTAACAAAATCATTTATTTTTGAAGCAATGCCGGCATTTATTCCAAGATTAAAATCTTTAAGATTGCTTATTACAGTCCACATATTAATATCATGTTCCGCAGCTGCGACTGTAATTTTATCTAAAGTCGTTTGTCCAATACCTCTTGCCGGATAATTAATTACCCTGCGAAGACTTTCATCATCACTCGAATTTATCGTTAAACGAAAATACGATAACACGTCTTTAATTTCTTTACGTTGGTAAAAACTTATACCTCCATAAATTTTGTAAGGAATGTTTAGTTTTCTAAGAGACTCCTCAAATGACCTTGATTGCGCGTTGGTTCTATAAAGTATAGCAAAATCGCTATTTTTGGCCTGATTTTGCATACGTATTTCAAAAATACTGTTTACAATTTTCTGCCCTTCTTCATTATCAGAACCAGCTTTAATAACTTTCAATTTTTGTCCGTCCTCGTTTTCTGTGAATACGGTCTTTTTAAACTGATCTTTATTATTGGCAATTATATGGTTTGCAGCCGCAACTATGGTTTTTGTACTTCTATAATTTTGTTCGAGTTTAAATGTTTTTAAATCTGGATAATCTTTTTCAAAATTTAGAATGTTTTGAATATTAGCTCCGCGAAAGGCGTAAATACTCTGAGCATCATCTCCCACCACACATATATTTTGAAACCGCGCAGCTAGTTGTTTAATTATAAGGTATTGTGAAAAGTTTGTATCCTGATACTCATCTACAAGTATAAATCGGAATTTATTTTGATATTTTAAAAGTACATCTGGAAAATCTCTCAAAAGAACATTGGTTTGAAACAAAAGATCATCAAAATCCATAGCACCCGCTTTAAAATTTCTACGTTGATAGGCTTCGTATACTTTTCCTAATAAGGGTTTGCGGCTACTGCTATCTTCTTGTTGTGTAATCGGGTTGTTCAAGTATTGTGCTGCGGAAACCAATTTATTTTTTGCTTCACTAATCCTATTTAAAACTAAAGAGGGTTTGTAAATTTTATCATCAAGATTAAACTGTTTTAAAATTTCTTTAATGACACTTTTACTATCATCGGTATCATAAATTGTAAAGTTGCTTGGGTAGCCAAGTTTAGAAGCTTCTATGCGTAAAATTTTAGCAAATACGCTGTGAAAAGTACCCATCCATAAATTTTTGGCTTCCCCAGGGCCAACAATTTTGGCAATCCTCTCTTTCATTTCTTTTGCAGCTTTGTTGGTAAACGTTAAAGCCAAAATATTAAAGGCATCCGCACCTTTTTCCATAATGTGTGCTATACGGTAGGTAAGAACTCTTGTCTTTCCAGATCCAGCACCAGCTATAATCATTACCGGACCTTCTGTGGCCTTTGCAGCCGCTCTTTGTAAGGTATTTAGTTCATCTAAGTAGTGATCCATCCTCTAAAATTGCTAATTTTTTTGCTTTCATTGGTAAGCTATTTTTAGAAGATTTAAACATATTTCTTTTTCACTCATTCAAATGCTTAGTTCACTAAATAATTGCGTGGTTTAAGATTTGTTTTATGAAAAACTAGTTATGTTGGTTATATTTATGCTAATCAAATGGTTAAATGAAAAAACGCGAAATTATATTCATGATTTTATTTCTATCAGGATTAGTGTGTTTCGCTCAAAATCCCTCGTGTTCAAACGGTTATGTGTATATGGACGGAGGTTCTTTTATTAGTTTTTATGATCCCGGGTTGCCGCTTTCTGCAAGCAATCCATCTCAAACAAACATTCCTACATTTGGTGGAGGTTTAGCGTTAATGCCAAATATAAATGGAGGAACTCTAACTCCAACTTTTTATACAACTTTTGCAGGAAATTACTGGTATTGGAATGGTGTTTCATGGGTAAATACTGGGCATTCTACTGGTAACACCTCGGCTGTTAATATTGCAGGCTGTGCCGGAGCCATATACAATATTGTTGGATCTACCGGACAGGTTTATTCTTATAACGGAACCACTAACGGCACTTTGCTTACAACACTTGCTGGATTTAACGGTGGCGGGCCTTATGACCTGGTTACGGATTGCAATTGTAATTTCTACGCTTTAAAAACGAGTACTCCAAGTCAAGGACTATCCATGTACAACGCCTCTGGTTCCTTGCAATGTACGTATACCTTAAGTGGTATGCCGAGTTCGGTCGGTGGGGGTGGTTTCGCAATTATTGGAAATAAAATTTATCTTAAAAATAATAATGCACTTGGAGGATTTTACATTGGAACAATAAGTGGTAATAGTGTAACATTTGTGGCGGTGCCAGGTTTTACTAATTCTCCTGGAGATTTTGCATCTTGTTCGGTTTGTTATCCTTCAACAAGTTTAGCAGGTAGTAGTATTTTTGGTGGGGTGTTAGGCTGTAATATACCAACTGTAAGCCTAGTTGTTACTACAACAGCAAGTCCGGTTACTTATACATGGTCAGGGCCAGGAGTTGTTGGAGCTGCAAGTAATTCGATTGTTACAGTAAATGCTCCCGGCACATACTCCTGTTTGATAAATACGGGCACTTGTCCTCCAACCCAACTCACACTTACTACAACGGTTTTAAGTACTTCGACATCAGTTTTAGCTCAGTTAAGTCCAACAGGAACAATTTGCAAAGAAATAAACGAAACAAAAAAACTTTCGGTTGCTCATACTTTTTCCAGTGATATTGTATTTTGGAGTGGACCAGGAATACCATTTGTTTCTGGAACTGATTCTCTTTTAGTGGGTGCGCCTGGCGCCTATACTGTGAGTGTAACAGATTTAATGAGTGGGTGCACTGCAACAGATGTAGTTACAGTTCATCAAACGCCGACGGTGAGTGTAGCGCTAAGTGACAATACTCTCTGTCTACAGAGTTTTAATAGTTCTCCCGCTTCAATAACACTTACTCCTTCAGGAGCGGCTAATTATACACTTATAACAACAAGCAACTATTCGACAACTTCTCCAAATGGGCCTACAATGCCTTGTTTTCCTGTAACCATTTTTGGTAATTTATCTGCTAATGCTTCAGCAACATTAATAGGATCCAACGGATCTTGTCCAGATACAACTACCACTGGATTTGTTATTGTTCCTAATCCAACTTTAAATCTCACTACAACTTCGGCAAGTATGTGCCCAAATACTAATACGGTGATTTCCGTTAGTGGAGCAACCCAATATTTTTGGGGTGGAAGCCCTGGACTTAATTCAACAAGTGGTAGTAACGTAGTGGTAAGCCCGAGTTCAGCCGCAGTTTATACTGTTGTTGGTACAGATTCTGGTTGTCAAAGTCAAACAAACTCAGTATCTATTGTGATATTACCTTTGCCGGTATTGAATGTAAATCTTACTACTTCAACAATTTGTTTAGGATCTCAAATTACTTTGAGTGTTACTGGCAATGCTACTTCGTATTCATGGAGTCCAGCCATTGGTCAGTTGTCTTCGCCAAATAATACAACCATAAACGTTTCACCTCCAAATAGTTTAATTTATTCAGTTGTTGGTTCATTAAATACATGCACAAACTCAGCTAGTTCTGTTGTTTATATTGTGCTGCCACCTGTTTTATCACTCAGTTTAAGTAACACTACCCTATGTGCTCAGAATTTTAATGGTTCGCCGAATGCTATTACTTTAACACCGGCAGGAGCAATTAATTATACTTTGTTAGCAGGTAATGGAATAAGTATTACAGCTCCAAACGGACCCGTTATGCAACTTGTTCACACTAGCACTCAGGTTACTTTGCCTACAGTTTATACCGCTACTTTAGTTGGAAAAACTGGGGTTTGCACGGTTAGTACTACGAAAAATTTTACAGTAATTCCTAATCCGATAATCTTTATAACTCCTTCGTCCGCCAGTGCATGTCCGGGAGAAAGTAGAGCTTTTTCTGTTTCGGGAGCAGCTCAGTATACATGGTTACCAATGCCAAATTATACAGTTACCGGAAATAATAGTATTGTTGCAAATCCAACCTTAACAAGCTTTTATTCGGTTATTGGAACTGATCACGGGTGCTTGGGTGCTACAAAAAATGCAGTGTTGCTTATTTTACCAGTTCCTACAGTGTCAGTTTATCCTAAAACTACAACAGTATGCGCTGGGAGTTCTGTCACATTAGCTGCTTTAGGAAATGGTAACTCATATAATTGGTCACCATCTACTGGATTGTCTTCTAACGGAGGAACAATGGTTACGGCAGCACCATTAGCGTTTCAAAGTTATACAGTTAAGGTTGCCTTAAATACCTGTACGAATCAAGCTATTGCAACAGTTTCAGTAATTCAAATACCGAACATACATGCTAGCGCCACACAACCAACGATTTGTAGTAGCGCAATCACAAATCTAAAGGCGACTGGTGCAGACTCTTTTTTTTGGTACCCAAATGAAAAACTAAATTCTCCATCCGGAAACTTGGTTGTAGCATCACCAGACGAAAGCACGACCTATACAGTTCATGGTTACAATGGAATTTGTACAGGTTCTACAATAGTATACGTTGAAACAGTTAGGCGACCTGATATGGATTTGATTGTTTCGATTAACAAAGTTTGTAAAGGTAATACTTTACCAATTACGGTAACCGGGGCAAGCAATTATACATGGGAACCTGCGGGTACATACGTTGCCTTGGGCTCAAATACAACAATAATAGCTTCACCGCAGGTATCCACAAATTATACGATTACCGGATCTACATCAATAGGAACGGTATCGTGTTACCAGCAACTCATGTATCAAGTTTCTGTTGTTCCAGAGATAATCCCTAAAGTATCAAATGATGCTGTGTTATGCGCCGGAGATAAAACAACTCTTTATGCTTCTGGTGGAAATTCTTTTAGTTGGACGCCTTCGGAGGGACTAAATATAACTAACTCGAGTGCAGTTTTAGCTAATCCCACAATAACTACAATATATACTGTAGAGGTTTCAGACAACACCTACTGCAGTAAAACAACAACCGTTATGGTACAAATAAATCCAAAGCCAGTTGTATTTGCAGGAAGAGATAGTTCTTACAATGCGAATGAAGTAATATTTATTGAAGCTGTAGGAACCGGAACGCTAACGTGGGTTCGTGGCGAAGATATTTACTGCCTCGATTGCCCTAAAACGCAAGTGCGTCCAATGCGCGATGGTTGCTATATTGTAGAGGCCGTTAACGAGTACGGGTGCAGTGTAACTGATGATGTTTGTATCGAATTAACGGAAGATTTTACAGTTTATATCCCTAATACTTTTAGTCCGAATGGCGATGGAAAAAACGATCTGTTTTTAATTTATGGAGAAAATATATCTGATATTTCAATGGAAGTATATAACCGTTGGGGTGTGCAGCTATTTCAGTCTGGCGATTATAAGGTTGGCTGGGATGGAAAGTATAGAGAAAGTACTTGTCCTGTTGGCGTATACACCTATGTTATACGATATACCGGACTAGACCGCAAGAAGTATACAAAAACCGGAAATGTAAATATTATTAGATAGTTTGTCTGTTTTAGTGTGTTCTGTTGTAATAAGTTCCAAAAAAAGCGTGGGTTTAGTTTCCCACGCTTTTACTTTTTAAGAGTTATCTATACAATGTTATTTTTGTTTTGCTTTTTGCATGGGATTTTCTCCAGCACTTTGGCCACGAACTGCGGCTCCTGATTTGCTTTTAAATAACTCAAATTTATCAGGTTCTGATGCAATGTTCCAAGCATTGTTTTTTTCGTCAATGTCGGCGGTTTCTTTATACGGGTCAATTAAAATTGAGGTAACCTTTTTTGATTTTAAGAATGTTTTTGTTACTTCTTTCTCATTTTTGCGCCAGATGTAAGCATTTATTCGTTCGATTTCACTACTACCATCACTGTAGTTAAATTGAATAATAATAGGACTAACCAAACCGCCTTTATTTGAGAATTTAATTTCGTAAATAAATTTTCCTGAATATTTAGAAAAATTGCTGTCAGGCATTTCTTCTAAATTCTCGTTTCTGTTTTTAACCTCTTTCGTAATTTCCGGTTTTGGTTTATAATGATAATAAAAATCACGCAGTGTTGTATCAGCATCCACTAATGGTATAAGCCCAGCTTGGCGATTACGAATTGTAGTAATGTATTCAAATTCTTTATTTTTCGGACGTGTAACAACAGTATCCATTTTAACAGGAATCTTTTTTCCTTGTTTTATTGCGTAAGCTTTTACAGTATCAATAGAAATATCTACTGGTTCAATGTCATAAAACCAACCTCTCCAAAACCAGTCTAAATCAACGGCACTTGCATCTTCCATGGTTCTGAAAAAATCTGCAGGTTCTGGGTGTTTAAAAGCCCAGCGGTTACAATATTGTTTAAATGCAAAATCAAACAGTTCCCTGCCCATTACCGTTTCGCGTAAAATATTTAGCGCTGTTGCCGGTTTTCCATAAGCATTAGATCCAAAATTTATTATGTTTTCACTATTAACCATAATAGGCTCCAGCATGTTTTTTGGAAGTCGCATGTAATCCGTCATTTTATAAGCTGGCCCGCGTTGTGAAGGATAATTTGGATCAAATTCTCTTTCGGTTAAATATTGTACAAAGGTATTTAAGCCCTCGTCCATCCAACTCCACTGACGTTCATCGCTATTAATAATCATTGGGAAAAAGTTATGACCTACTTCATGAATAATTACTAAAATCATTCCGTTTTTGCTACCCTCAGTATAGGTGCCGTCTTTTTCAGTTCTTCCGAAATTGAAACAAATCATTGGATACTCCATACCGTTAGCCGCTTCAATACTTTGAGCTACAGGGTAAGGGTAGGGAATGGTGAATTTGGAATAGGTCTTAATAGTGTGTGCCACGACCTTTGTTGAATACTTGCGATAAAGTCCATAAGCTTCTTTACCATAAAAACTCATACACATTACTTTTTTACTTTCACACTGCACCGGCATAGCATCCCAAATATACTTTCGAGAACTTCCCCAGGCAAAATCACGCACACTATCGGCTTTAAAAATCCAAGTTTTTGTTCCAGTAGCTTTATTTTTTTCTGCATTCTTTGCGTCTTCTAACAAACCAATTTCTGTGGGTTCGCTAGCCGTTTGCGCCTTTTGCCAACGCGTGTATTGCGCTGGTGTAAGAACTTGTTGGTAATTTTGACATTCGCCGGTAGAGCAAACCAAATGATCTGAGGGTACCGTCATTTTTACTTTAAAATTTCCAAAAGCTAAAGCAAATTCTCCTCTTCCAGTAAATTGTTTGTTTTGCCAGCCGTGAAAATCACTGTAAACACACATACGAGGATACCATTGTGTTAGTGTAAATAAATAATTCCCGTCTTCCGGAAAATATTCATAGCCGCCGCGTCCACCATACTCCATGCGGTTAATCATTTTATAATGCCATTTCACAATGAATTTAAATTTTGCTTTTGAAACTAAAAGCTTTGGAAGATCAATACGCATCATTGATCCGTTAATAGTATATTTTAAAGCTTTTCCAAATTCATCGGTAACACCATCAATTTTATCTCCTAATCCTTCAAGATTAGTTTTTGTTTCTAAAGACTTAAGTGATTGCTGTGTGTAAGGTTCGTTAATTTTATTCTCGTCAAAATAATTTACTTCGTTAGTTGGGTCGTGTTGATTTTCATCTAACTGCAACCATAAAAAGTTTAAATTTTCAGGAGCATTGTTATGATAGGTAACTGTTTCGGTACCAATAACACTTAGGTTTTTTTCATCCAACTTAACATCAATATCGTAATCGGCACGTTGTTGCCAGTATTTCGCACCTGGTGCACCCGAAGCGGTTCTATACTCATTTGGGGTTGGTAGTATTGTACCCAATTGCTCAAACTTGTTTCCGTGATTTGATTGTGGATTATTTTGAATGTTTTGTGCTGAAACAAAACTTACAAGAATTAAGGCAATAGTTCCAAAAAACGCTCTGCGCTCATTTTTAAGGCAATTAAGGCAATGCTGCATGATACTGTGAGTTTGAAATAAGTGTAAGACCATTTGAATAAATAATTTAAAATCAACGAAAATACTAAAACAATCACTACAATAATAATTTGCCCTAACTCTATACCAAGATTAAAATAAAGTAGCGGCAACACAATACTGTCTTCATGCCCAAGCATCGACTTTAAAAGTATGGAAAATCCCAGCCCATGCACTAACCCAAAAAGGGTGATTATTACATATAAGAAAGATTTATTTCTTATGTTTTCAGTTTTATATTTAATAATCTGGTAAACGGCAGAGATAAGGATACTCAAAGCAATTAAGAATTCAATCCATTTTATTGAAAAAGAAACAATGCCATTTACACTTAAAGCTAATGAAATGGAATGTCCAACAGTAAAAGCTGTAATGAGCATTAATAGGTTACGCCATTGTTTAAGTGGAAAAGCAATTACCAATAAGGCAACAAACAAAATATGATCGTAACCGCTTAGGTCGAGAATATGTTCGACACCTGTAATAAACCATAAGCCAAATTCATTCATTATCTTTGGAATTAATTTAAAGAGTAAAAATACAGAATGAAAAAGATTTTATTGGTTGGATTACTTGGTTTACTTTTTTCATTTAAACATCCTTTTTATCTAAGTGTTACCAATCTCAAGTACAACTTGAAAGAGAGTGCATTACAGGGTTCGGTGAAATTATTTATCAATGATATAGAAGACGCGCTAAAACGAACGCAACAAAACAAAGTTGATTTGATAAATCCCAAAGACTCAATAAAAACACAAACAATGTTAGAAGAGTATTTAAAAAAACGCTTGTATTTAAGTGTCAATAATGTGAAAAAAAACTTCCAAGTGCTAGGGTTTGAGCGGGAGCAGGAAGCCGTTTGGATTTATATTGAAGTTAAAGATTGCAAACTTCCAAAAAACATCAGTATTGAAAACAGTCTATTATATGACTTTATAAAAAATCAAAGCAACATAATTCATGTAGAAGTAAACGAACAAAAGAAAAGTCTTAAACTAAATAATCCAGAAAAACTGGCGGTATTTGAATTTTAGTTTTCACTTCATTTTAATCTTTTTATAACTTCCCTTGCTAGCATTTTACCTGCAATAGCATAGCATTCCGCTCTTCTTTTTGACATGTTGTTTTCTCTTGAACCTGTGGCCGTTATCAAAAAACTAGCTATTAGTTTTTCCTCTTTATCAAAAAAAGTGCAGTTTGTTATAATGTGTGGCATTGAATACCCATCGTCTCTATGTAAATGAGGATCTTCTTCAAGTATTTTCACCACAAGAATTGCATCTTGTTCTCGTGTTATTGTATTTGAACCATGTATGCCTATTTTATTTATGTTTTTATTAAAAAATAGTTCAAATCTAGGTTCAAGCGTCGTTTTGGGAAGGGCTAGCCACTCACTTATCATTTTTTCCGCTTTATTGGTACTGAAATTTTCCCGTAAATCTTTAAAGTAATCTTCTTGATTTAAGAAAGAGCAAACAAATACAGAGTCAAAATTGTATTTAATACCCACGTTGTGCAACTTCTTAAGTGAAGCAGGGTCAGCTGCTAACAATTCAACTTTTTTCTGAACCTGGATACGCACCACGTCACCCCCAATTCGATAAAGACGTTGTCCGAAAAAATTGCAACTTGCTAGTAGTGATAGCGTTAAAAGTAAATTTTGAAGTTTATTATTCATTGATTGGGTTTTGAACTATTTGTTAAATATGAGGTAAAATCGCCAAATTTTTAATAATTATTGCTAAATGTTAATATCTTTACACCTTATCAACAAATTTAGGTTTGCATTTTTTACTAAAAATTCAATCTTTGCAACTCTTTTAAAAGCTGAAAAAGTTAATTTACATATTATCAATTACTTGCATTGGATTGTTAAATCTAAATGCCTCTGCTTTTTCACCGGACGAAAAAAACAAACCGGGTGATGACAAGAAATCAAAAGCTAAGAGAGAGGATACAACTAAAATGGTTATGAATCTTGAGCCGATTGCAGATCTTGAAGGAGAAGAAACTGACACCACTGAAATTTCTTTCCCAAGCCACGATTTATATGCAAGCTGGGACACTAACACAGCTCACCCATACAATTTTAGCGAATCCTTTAAAGAAGATAGCGTTACTATAATCCTTACACAAGGTGAGGATAATTGCTTTGTACTTCCTTACAAAGGTGGTTTAACAAGTTTGTTTGGTTGGAGAAAATACAGACCTCATTATGGTACAGATATTGATCTTGAAACTGGAGATTCCGTTTTAGCTTGTTTTGATGGAATGGTGCGTGTTGCAAAGTATTACCGAGGTTATGGTAATTGTGTTATTATTCGCCATAAGAATGGTTTAGAAACTGTTTATGGGCACATGTCCAAGTTGCTCGTTGAGTCAGGACAAGAGTTAAGTGCCGGAACTTTGATTGGACTTGGTGGAAATACTGGCCACTCTTATGGTAGCCATTTACATTTTGAAATCCGTTATTTGGGTCAAGCTTTAGATACTCAAGATTTTATTGATTACGAAAAAGGAGACTTAAAGTCTAACAGTTTTGTTTTAAGAAAAAGTGATGTTACTAGTAAATATGATTTAAGAGCTTTGCATACCCGCCATAAGAACGACTTAATGGCGCGCAAATACGGCTCAAGATATCCAGCAAAAGGTGGTGTTTACAGAGTGAGATCAGGAGATACATTAGGAGCTATTGCCAAAAGAAGTGGAACAAGTATTAAATCGCTTTGTAAAAAGAATGGCTTAAGACCAACATCTACTTTACGTATTGGTCAGCGCCTTAAAATTTGATTTCGCAACCGGGTAACAGAAATTTAATTTTCTGCATCTCATCAGCGTCAAATTTATTCCCTCTTAAATCTAAAAGACTCAAATTTTCTAGTTGCGAAATACTATCCGGTAATTTCGTAAGGTTATTTCCTCTTAAAGAAATTAAACGTAGTTTTTGAGCCTTATAAATATCAAAGGGTATTTTGGCTAGTGGATTATTCTCAATAACTAATACCTCAAGATTAGGGAAACGCTCAAAATGTTTAGTTAAATACCAGGTATTCGTATTCGAAAGATTCAAATAGTAAAGCGATGGAATTTTGAACAGTTCCTTTGGAAAGCTATCGAGAACGCAGTTTTCAATACTAATATCTTTTAAGTTTTTAAGAAAGTGAAAGGTTGTTGGTAGTTTTAAAGTATCATCGGTGTTTCCAAACTTAAAACTCTGAAGCCTACTTAAATAAGCAATTTGTGCAGGTATGCTATCTATAAGCGTGTGCTGTAATTCAAAAAATTGTAAATTGTAAAGTCCTTTTAAAGTCGGGAAAGTATTTAATTTGTTATTATAAGATGCAAAATAGAGCAAGTTAAAAAGACTTTCGAAATTTTTCGGGTAATCGGTAACTTCATTTCCACTTAATTTAAGTGCTTGTAGATCAGAGAGATTGGCGATTTTCTCGTAAAGTTTTAGATCTAATTTTTGATAACTTAAATCCACTTTGTAAACTTTCTTTTCAATTTTTAAAGCCTCTTTAAGATCGGTGTATACTTGACAGCCTAAAGGTCCGTACTTATCAAATTCCTTTTGGCTAAAAAGAAAAGTAGCATTAGATAGAAGTGAAAATAATATTAAACGTTTCAACGGCATTTTACTAAAGTATGTTTTAAATCGAGGATTTAAAAATGCGTTACTCTTAAATTTTAAACAAGCTATCAGATTATTTTAGTTCTTCCAAATGAACTTTATAACGACTAACCAAGGTCTTGGCAGCTTCGATAATTTCGTTTTCAGATGTCTTTACAGGTTTATTGAAGTTTCTCAATTGAAAAGAGATGACGGAATTATTTTTGAAGTAATAATCATTGTTTATGTCTGTTCCCAAAGGCCATTTTGAATAATCCACATTACCTTTTTTGTCGGTATGAAAAATGACATATCGTTCATATTCTCCATATTCTTTCTCAGTAATAGGTTCCTTTAAAGAAACCTTTTTTTCGTTTACAAATACCAAAGAGTCATTACTTAGGTAGTAGGTGTAATCTACGTAGCCGAACTCACCGCCATGATGACTTTTAATGAACACGAGTTTAGTTTTTAAATAGTAGGCTTTTAAATCGCCTCCATAGATTGAAAGGGAGTCTGCTTGTTTTTTTATTAGCGAATTAGTTTTTAAAAAACCATTAATCAAATCAACATACTTGTCGGTTTCTTTGGTATTTACCTTCTGTGCAAAGACTTGGCTTGTAAAGAATATAAAGAAGATAAAAATCCGCATAAGCTTAAATTAAAGTCTTTAATGATACACATTAAATATTTTCCAACCTAGTTCGTAAGCTTTATCAAGTTCCGTTTTGTTAAGATTTAAATTAATTTTATTTGTAATGGCATAGCTTTCAAGATCTTCGGTAGCTATATTTCCGGTTAAATCATCTGCAGCCATCGGACAACCTCCAAATCCATGAATGGCAACATCAAAATTGCGGCAACCGCTTTCATAAGCCGCTTTTAGTTTTTCTTGAGATTTGTCTTTGGTGGAGTGAAGGTGGGCTCCTAATTCTACATTTTTTAATTCTGGTAATAAGGCTCCAAATAATTGACTAATGGTTTCTGGCGTTGAAGAACCAGTTGTATCGGCCAAAGCAAGGTGTTTAATGCCTAGTGCATTTAATCTTTTACACCAGTCAATAGCAATATCAGCGTGCCAGGCATCTCCATAAGGATTACCAAAAGCCATTGAAATATAAACCAAGAGTTTTTTCTTTTTCTTAAGACAAAGTCTCTGAATTTCTTCAACACGCGCTAAAGATTCTTCAATTGAGGAATTGGTGTTTCTTTGCTGAAAAGTTTCTGAAATTGAAAACGGAAAACCCAAATAACTTATTTCTTCAAAGGCACAAGCTTCTTGCGCACCGCGTAGGTTGGCAATAATGGCTAGTAAATCCGTATTGCCGGCAGATAAATCCAATAGATCAAGAACCTTAGCTGTATCTTGCATTTGTGGAATGGCTTTTGGTGACACAAAGCTTCCAAAATCAATCGTTTTAAAACCAACTTTAAGCAATTGATTAATATATTCTACTTTTAATTCACTCGGAATCTGTTGCTTGATGCCTTGCATGGCATCGCGCGGGCATTCTGTAATGTTTATCATTTTATGAGCCTTTTATTTATATCACAAATTAATTTCGGACCGTGATAAATAAATCCTGTATAAAGTTGTATTAAATCAGCACCCGCTTCAAGTTTTTCGATGGCGTCTTCTGCACTGTGAATGCCTCCAACACCAATAACAGGGAAGGAGTTGTTCGATTTTTGTTTTAGGTAACGAATTACCTCTGTACTTCTTTTAGTTAAAGGTTTGCCACTTAAACCTCCCATGCCAATTTTCTCAATTTCAGATGGCTCGTAATTTAAGCCTTCTCTGCTAATTGTGGTGTTAGTAGCAATAATACCTGCAATTTTGGTTTGTTGCACTATATCAATAATATCGTCAAGCTGTGTATCTGTTAGATCTGGAGCAATTTTCAGTAAAATTGGTTTGGGTTTACTTTTCAGGTTGTTGAGATTTTGAAGGGTGTTTAGCAAGTTGGTAAGGGGTTCTTTTTCCTGTAGATCTCTCAAATTAGGCGTGTTTGGTGAAGAAACATTTACCACAAAATAATCCACCACATCAAACAATTCATTAAAACCAATAATATAATCATCAACGGCGTTTTCGTTTGGTGTTATTTTATTTTTTCCAATGTTTCCACCAATAATAACAGTTTTATCTTTTCTGTTCTTTAGCCTTTGCGCAGCATCTTTTACTCCGTGGTTATTAAAGCCCATACGGTTTATAAGCGCCTCGTTTTTCGTTAAACGAAATAACCGAGGTTTATCATTACCTGGCTGCATTTTAGGGGTTACAGTTCCAATTTCAATAAAACCAAAACCTAAATCACCCAATTGATTAAAGGCAATAGCATCTTTATCTAATCCAGCAGCCAGACCAACTGGGTTTTTAAAATCTAAACCAAAAACTCTGCGTTTTAGTGAAGGGTGTTCTTTTTTGAAGAATAGTCCTGCCAATTTACTAAATGAAGGGATTTTTAGTAATGAAAAGGTTAAATGATGAGCTTTTTCGGGATTGAGTCGAAATAGAAAGGCTTTTAGAATTGAATACATGCGCATCAAAATTAGAGTTAATTCTGGTACTTTTTAAATGTTAAAATTGAATTATTTAAAAATATGCAGCCCTTTTTATATTTTTTTATATTTTGATTTAAAAAAAATGTACTTTTGCTCCCACAAACAAAAAAATAAAATTCAAACGAAATGAAAAAAGTATTATCAATTATTGCTGTTGCTGCTATGACAACTGCATTTGTAGCTTGCGGTCCTTCTAAAGAAGAAATGGAAAAACGCGAACAAATGAAACAAGATTCAATCGCTGCTGTTGAAAAAGCTAAGCAAGATTCTATGGCTGCAGCAATTGCTGAGCAAGAGAAAATGGCTCAAGAAGCTGCTGAAAAAATGAAGCAGGATTCAATTCACATGGCTGATTCAATGGCTATGGCTTCAAAAAAAGGTAAGAAACACTAATCAAAATCTAAGATTCAAGAACCCTTAACCAAAAGTTAAGGGTTTTTTTTTATGCGCTCAAATTTCTTAGGAAATAGATAAGTTTTAGGGTAGCTTCGGTATCGGTATTGCAGTATGTCACCAATTCGTTTTTTAAAACTTCCCGATCCAATTCCAATTCCGCCAAGCGAAATTGCTCAAAATAATTCATGGCTTCTAAACCTGAGCTTATTTTGGTGTAATTAATGTCTTCTAGCAAAACAGCACTAACCACTTTTAATGAAAAATTACTTTTAAAAGCTGGGTCGTAATAATGAAGATTTAAAAAAATATCAAAAACATCAATCAATTTACTTTTTAAAGTGTTCAAATCTTCGGCTAATTCTGGATATTTATGGATGAGATTATTAATTGTGCTTACTTCCATTGTTTTATCGTAAACAATGATGGACGAATAAGTATTAGATAATTTGATTAAGTTTTTCGCAAAAAGTCCTCGGTCGTCAACCCGATGTTCAGCAAAAAAATAGGTGGTTTCTTTTCCGTTGTAAAAACTAACTAAAAACGGAATCTGTTCAAAGGGTTTTGTCCCCTCTAGTTGAGGTATTGCAGGACTCCACATTTCCATGTCCATGGCCACAACTGGTTCTTTTATGTGTAGTAAAAAATCTTTTATTTTTTCTTTATCAATAATGCTTGTTTTGTTTTCAATAGCCTTTTTAATCTTAAGTGCCGCTGGCTTTTCAATTAAATCATCAGGAATCTGATTTATCGTTTTGATACCAGTATTATACCATTCAAATAATTTACCCTTATCCATATAAGGCAAATTAAAAATGCTGTTTTCTTGAATGCTGTCTTTCCAGCAATTTCCAAAAAAATCGCATTGATATGGTCTAAAACACTGTTTGCCAATAGCAATATTTGGAATAAGATTTTGTTCGAGAACCAAATGAGCAGCTTTTATCTGATGCTCAAAATAGGTGAAATTGTCTTCAGCCTTTTGTTTCACGCTACGTTTTCTGAAAAGTTTTTTTGGATCTATTTCTTTTTCGCAGATATATTCTGGATTTAGAGTCACTAAAAAAAGATCGTCAAAACTTTCTAAAGAATATTTTAGAACATAATATTGTAAATACGCATCCTTCAAATAGTTTTCCGAGATTTTTATTGAACTTTTTACTTCGTACGCAGTATATTTTCCATCAACAAGCGTAAGAATATCTACCATAATTAATACGCCATTGTATATGAAAGTAGCTTCGTAAATAGTTTTAGTTTTGTTTTGAATAAGCGTTTTGGTCAATTCCGATCCAGCTGCGGCACCCTTCGTTTCCTTTGACACATCAAGGCCTCCCGGAAATAATTGTTGGGCAAAAAAGCCAACCTCGTGGCCTCTTTTAAAGGTGAGTTGTTTATCGGTACTTAATTTATCCCTGAGATAAGGGTGATTTTTATATAGAAAAAATGCTTTATTACATTGCTCGAATTTAAGAAAGGATGTTTTGCTGATGGAGTATTCTGGAATGTGCATTTACGAATTAATACTAAAGATATAAGTTAAACAAACAATCGTGATGTAAAGAACGGTAATCTTTAGAATTAAACAAGATGGTAACGTTTTTAATTTTTTAACGTGTTTATGATATATTTTTTAGAAATAATATTTAAAAATTAATAAGTTTGTTATTCTAATTTTTACCCCAAATACAGTTAATGCAAACCATTAAATACTTTTAATTATGAAACGGATCTTAGTAATAATCTTGATTACCTATAGTTTTACTGCATTTTCACAAAACACTGCAAGTGATTTATTTAAAACAAATAACATTGTTTGGTATGGACTTAATTTTGCCGGAGCCAAAATGGTTGGAAATTTTGACCAAGCCATGGGAGCGGGTCAGTCAAGCGCATACGAATTAAGGGATAAGTGGATTCCTGCTTGGAATGGCTTGATGGTAAACGAACCAAGTAACTTTAAAATTAAAGAGGCGTTTCGTAAAAACGATGTTTATTACGATCTTAAACCTACCGAGATCATGAACCATGAAATTAATTTAGATGGTTTTATCACGCTCAATTCATTTACGTTTTCTGATGCAGATAGAACAGTTTCGGACATAGTCTCTAAGCTAAATGGGGGTGAAAAAAAAGAAGGAGTAGGCATTGTGTTTATTGTTGAAAGCTTCAATAAAATAACAGAAGATGCCTCAGTATACGTTACAGTTTTCGACATCAAAACAAAAAACGTGCTTATTACAGAAAGAGTGAACGGTAAGCCAGCAGGCTTTGGGTTACGTAATTTTTGGGCGGGTGCAATGAAGCGTATTATTAAGCAGGTTAATGACGTAAATTATAAGTATTGGAAGTCGAAAAATAAATAATACCCTCTTATTCATTTTATCAATCTTAGAGTAGGTTTCAGCATTTTTCCTCAGAGAATTAGGCTGTTATCCTGCTTAGTTTCGTAATCGATTTTTTAATTATCAAACAATCCTTAACTTTAAAGTCTAATTTTAGATTTTAATTATGTCAGCTACACCAGAAGGACGTCAGATCATTTTCAGCATGGTGAATGTGTCAAAGATACATCCACCTCAAAAACAGGTTTTAAAAGATATTTATATTTCATTTTATTATGGAGCTAAAATAGGAGTTTTAGGTCTTAACGGTTCAGGGAAATCTTCTTTACTCCGTATAATTGCTGGTATGGATAAGGATTATATTGGAGAAGTTCATCAGTCGCCTGGATACTCAATAGGCATGTTGGAGCAAGAGCCACAGTTAGACGAGACTAAAACAGTTATTGAGATTGTGAGAGAGGGTGTTCAGAAATATGTAGATATTCTAACCGAATATGAAGAGGTGAATAATAAGTTTGGTGATGAAGAAATTCTCAACGATCCTGATAAAATGGATAAACTCATTAACCGCCAAGCGCAGTTGCAAGAGTTAATTGATCAACACGATTTATGGAATTTAGATAGTCGTCTTGAAAGATCAATGGATGCTTTGCGTTGTCCTGAGTCGGATGCGTCTGTAAAAGTTTTATCTGGAGGTGAACGTCGCCGTGTGGCTTTGTGCCGATTGTTATTGCAAGAACCGGATATTTTATTATTAGATGAGCCAACCAATCACTTGGATGCGGAAAGCGTGGATTGGTTAGAACAGCATTTGAAACTGTATAAAGGAACAATTATCGCAGTAACGCATGATAGATATTTCTTAGACAATGTTGCTGGTTGGATTTTAGAGTTAGACAGAGGAGAAGGTATTCCTTGGAAAGGGAATTATAGTAGCTGGCTAGAACAAAAAGGTGCACGCTTAAAACAAGAAGAAAAGACTGAAAGTAAACGTCAGAAAACGCTTGCACGCGAACTAGATTGGATTCGTCAAGGTGTTAAGGGGCGCGGCGTGAAACAAAAGGCCCGTTTGAACAACTATGAAAAAATGATGGGTGAGGATGTGAAGAGCAAAGAAGATAACTTGGAGATTTTTATTCCAAACGGACCAAGGCTTGGTAACGAAGTAATTGATTCAATGGACGTTTCGAAAGGATTTGGAAGCCGTTTATTATACGAAGGTTTAAATTTTAAATTACCACCTGCTGGAATTGTTGGTATTATTGGGCCAAATGGCGCAGGTAAAACGACTTTGTTTCGTATGATCATGGGCGAAGAAAAACCATCCTCAGGAGAATTTAAAGTGGGGCCTACGGTTAAGATAAGTTACGTAGATCAGAATCACAAAGAACTTGAGGCCAATAAAACGGTGTACGACGTAATAAGCGGTGGACTTGACAATATTAATTTAGGAGGTAAGCCAATGAATTCAAGGGCTTACATTTCACGTTTTAACTTTAATGGCAGTGATCAAGGTAAAAAAGTAAGTGTGTTATCTGGTGGAGAAAGAAATCGATTACACTTAGCAATGGCTTTGAAAGAAGAAGGAAACGTATTGTTGCTCGATGAGCCTACTAATGATTTAGATGTAAATACCTTAAGAGCCTTGGAAGAAGGTTTAGAGAATTTTGCTGGTTGTGCTGTTATTATTAGTCACGATAGATGGTTTTTAGATCGTGTATGTACTCATATTCTGGCATTTGAAGGTGATAGCAGTGTGTATTGGTTTGAAGGTGGTTATAGCGAATATGAGGAGAATCGTAAAAAACGTCTGGGCAACGTTGAACCAAAAAGACCGCGTTATAAAAAATTGGCGGTTTAATCGTTTACAAACGTTTCATTAGAAATAATTAATTAATATATTTAAACAAATAAAACTTATTGTTATGATCCACTTTAACTCTTCCAAAATTTTAATTCCTGTCGATTTTAGTGAAACATCATTATTGGCTATTAAACATGGCGCGTCTATTGCAAAGCATGAAAAATCAGAGCTCTTTTTATTACACGTTGTAAATGCTCCATTTATGTCGCAAAACATGTTTTTGCCAATTGTAAATTTGGAAGACAATTCAGGTGTTGAAAAAATTGCACTTTCTAAATTGACAGATTTGGCAAAGCAAGTGAAGAAGGAATACAGTATAGATGTACAAAGTATTATCAAAATTGGGAATCCGAGTAATGAAATAACCAATGTAGCAAATGAAATTGGAGCGGCCTTAATTGTAATGGGAACACACGGATATTCTCCTATCGAGGAACTGGTTATTGGTAGTAATGCATTAAAAGTAATTACCAAGGCGAGCTGCCCTACTATGGCTATGAGTATTGCCGCTGAACATTCTGGTTACAACAAAATAGTAATGCCAATTGATACTACTGTAAATTCCCGTCAAAAAGTAAATTATACACTTGAACTAGCTAAGAGGTTCAAGGCTTCTGTTCATGCAATTGGTCTTTTAGGAAACAACGAAGAAAACGAATTGGCAGGAATGGAAGTTGTTTTAAGTCAAGTGAAAAAATTAGCTGAAGAAAAAGGGGTAACAACTCACACTGAAATTCTTAAAGATGTAAAAAACAGAGCTACTGCCACTGTTGACTATATAAATAAAACAAATGCTGATCTTACTGTTATTATGACTGATCAGGATGCAGAATTAAGCGGTTTCTTTTTAGGACCTTATTCTCAACAAGTTATTCATCTAAGTAAGGTTCCTGTTATTGCAGTTAAACCTAAAAATTTATTTGTAGATGATTTAAGTTTCCCAATTAGAGGAGGAATTTAATTTTTAAAATTTTAATAAAGCCTTCATGATGTGTTTTATGAAGGCTTTGGTTATCATACCCAATTGTATTTGTAAACTGAAAAAAGCGCTCATTATTTATTTTTTTAATTGTGATCGACTCCTTTAATACTAAACTCGTGCTAAAAATCAATTGGGCTGATCTCGATCTTTTTGGTCACGTTAATAATGTTGCGTTCTTCAAGTACATCCAAGCCGCTCGAGTAAACTATTGCGAACTAATAGGCTTAACTTCTTTGTTCGATTTAAGTAAAAATAGTTTTATGGTAGCTTCAAGTCAATGTGAATATAAAAGTCCAATGCATTATCCAGGTGAAGTAAGTGTATTGTGCAGAGTAGATTGGATCAAAAACACGAGTATGCAATTACTTTACGAGCTTTATAACTCAGAAAATATATTAGTTGCCAAAGCAATGGATGTGCTTGTTGTATATGATCATAGCAAAAAAATAAAAGTTTCTATTTCGAGTCAACTCAAGAGTGAAATAATGAAAATTGAAAAAAGAGGATTTTAGTTCTCAATCATCCCTCATCTCGAACAATTCACAAATTGTTAAAAAAACGCGATTTCTATAAAGTATTATTTCCTTGCTTACACTACATTTGCACTCTGAATTTTAAATTATGACTATGCAATCTCAACCTGAACATATTACCTGCTTAATTATTGGATCTGGCCCTGCTGGATATACTGCTGCAATTTATGCAGCGCGTGCTGATCTTAAACCTGTTCTTTATACTGGTTTAACACCCGGTGGACAGCTTACGGAAACAACAGAAGTTGATAATTTTCCTGGATATCCAAAAGGAATTACGGGGCCAATTTTAATGGAGGATCTCAAAGCACAAGCAGAAAGATTCGGTACACAAGTTCGTTTTGGAATGGTTACCGAAGCGGATTTGAATGCAAATCCAAAGCGTATTTGGGTAGATGAAACAACTGAGATTACAGCGGATACAGTAGTTATTTCTACAGGAGCAAGTGCAAAATGGTTAGGTTTAGAAAACGAAACACGTTTAAGAATGAATGCTGGAGGTGTTAGTGCGTGCGCGGTGTGCGATGGTTTCTTTTTTAAAGGACTAGACGTAGCTATAGTTGGGGCAGGGGATACAGCTGCTGAAGAAGCAACTTATCTTTCCAAATTGTGTAAAAAAGTATACATGATTGTTCGTAGAGGTGAAGGCGAAATGCGTGCCAGTAAGGCAATGCAACATCGTGTAATGAATACACCGAACATCGAAATTCTATGGGATTCTGAAACGAGCGACGTTTTGGGTAAAGAAACTGTTGAAGGTGTTATTGTAAAAAATAGTAAAACAGGTGAGTCAAAAACACTAAACGTAACAGGTTTTTTTGTTGCCATTGGTCATAAACCAAATACTGATATTTTTAAAGGTCAATTAACCATGGATGATCTAGGTTATTTACAGGTAGTCCCGGGAAGCTCAAAAACAAATATTGATGGTGTATTTGCGGTTGGTGACTGTGCTGATAAAACATACCGTCAGGCTGTAACTGCCGCTGGTAGTGGATGTATGGGTGCTTTAGATGCAGAAAGGTATCTTGCCTCTGCAGGTGTTCACTAGTTAAATTTTATGGAAGCTTAACAGTCTGAGGCAGAAGACTTTTCTTTTGCCTCAGACTGTTAACTAATTGTTAATATCCTGTAGAGTCTATCTACCTGCTTATCATTACTTTTTTTTAATCTTTAGGTATGGTAAAGAGTGGGAAATCTAATAAATTACAAATGCAGCAATCTATAGAGGCGAAGGTAACTATTACGGAAGCTCATGAAGAATTAAATGATCTTAAGGCTACAAAGAAAACTGTAACCGATTTACTTAATTATAAGCGCACATTAATTGATATTGAAAACAGTGATTTCGAAAAAATTAATGAAATCAAAGGAAAAGCTATTGATGCCATCAACAGCTTGTTTAATGATATTATCAATACAAAATAATAAACTTTTATTTCTCTGTACTACCCTTTCAAAGCGCTTAAGCAACCAGATTGGTTTTACCCAAAAAAAATTAAAATTTGTTTTGGGTTCTCTTCAACCTAAATATAATTACTAAGTTTATGTAGTGATTTTTGATTTCGATATGAAGCGTTTGATTGTTTTCTTGTGTCTGTTTCCTTTATTGATTTTTTCGCAATCTCAAAAAAAGTATCCGGCATTGTTATGGAAAATAAGTGGTAATGGTCTTAAGAAACCATCCTACTTATATGGCACTATGCATGTGAGCAATAGGGTTGCCTACAATTTGTCGGAGCAATTTTTTGAAGCGTTGCAATCTGTTGATGTTGTTGGCTTAGAAACTAATCCGGGTGAGTGGCTCGAAAATATGGAAAAGACTGGTGAGCTGGAGGAACTCAGTCAACTAAGAAGTTCAAACTATTATTCTGGAGATTTTTATAAAACTGCATTCACAGCATCGTTTCCTGAAAAACGAATGTTACAAGGGATTTTAAGTTATGATCCAGATATAATTAATGGGCTTTTGTATAGACAAAATAAAGCAAAAGAGAATTTTGAAGAAAGTACTTATATCGATCTATTTATCTACCAGTCGGCATCTAAGTTGGGTAAGCAACTTATAAGTTTAGAAGATTTTACTCAATCTCAAATAAAGGCACGTTTGGCGGCCATGCCAGATGAAGAAGTGAATATTACTTCTTCGCGTAATTATTTTTCTGCAACACAACATATTGAAGACGCTTATAGAGAAGGAGATCTTGATAAGCTTGATAGCCTAAGTAAACTAGTGAGTTCTAAAAATACTCAAAAGTACTTAATTGATGACAGAAATATCTTTTTTGTAAATACCATAGATTCGGTTTTAAAAACAAAAATTATTTTTAGTGGAGTAGGAGCAGCTCATTTACCAGGAGAAAATGGTGTTATTGAACTATTAAGAAAAAAAGGGTATAAACTTGAGCCCATAATGCCGAAGATTTCCAAAAAGAGTCATGCATTGCGCGATGAGTTGGATCAAAAAGTAAAACCGGTTGTATTTCAAAAGCAAGTGATTAGTGACTCCCTCTTCTCAATGAATTTACCTGGAAAACTATATCCTATTGTTGATCTTGGCCATTTAAAATATTACATCCATGCCGATATGGTTAACGGAAGTTTTTACACTATAGTAAGACTCAAACATCTTGGACCAATATTTAGCGTTAGTCCCGAAATGTTAATGCAAAAAGTCGATAGCCTTTTATTTGAAAATATTCCTGGAAAAATAATTTTGAAAAAAGAAATTATAAGTAATAATGGTATTAAAGGAATTGAAATTATTAATAAAACGCGCCGTGGCGACGAACAACATTATCAGATTTATTTTACTGATTTAGAAATGATTATGTTTAAGTTGGGTGGTAAGTTAAATTATGCCAGTAATATAGAATCAAAACAGTTTTTTAGTTCTATTCTATTTAATCCGAAACCTGACAGACTGGTTAATTTCACGCCAATTACAGGCGGATTTAGTGTTAGCATACCTACAAATTGCAATTATTCAAAACTCAACAGCTCCTCACTCTTAGGGCCTGTTGAAGATTTATGCAGTTATAACAAATCATTAAAAAAGTTTTACGGTATGAAACGAGCCGTGTACAATGATTTTAATTATTTAGAAGAAGATACTTTTGAACTCAATCAATTTGCAAAGAACATTTTGCTGAATTATAAATTTGTAAATAGCAATGATTATAAGATCGAGAATGAACAGGGGTTTCCATGCATACGCTTCAAAGGTAAAAACGATGCCGCTTTAAATTTTCAAGCAAAACTTTTTATAAAGGGGGTGCATTACTATTTGATTTATCTCATTTCAGAAAATGAAGTTTCTTTTAATGATAATTTCTTCACCAGCTTTAAGTTATTTGACTTTAATTATATAAATCCGATAACAGAAATTACCGATAAAGGCTTTTATTTTAAAGCAAAAGATGAAGTTAGCGATAATGCGCTAAGTCGCTTCAATCAGGCTTTTGCGAAAGCTTATGAAGCAAGCAAAATAAAAAAAGACACACTTCCAGAAAAAAAGAACAAGGACTATAATTTTAGAACCGAAAGTAAATATTATTATTCTCCTTCGAGTAATGAATATGTAAGCATCACTTATGAAAAGTACAACGATTATGATTATAGAAATGAGAATAAAATAGAAGATAAAATTACGAAGACCTATACTAGTTCTACAACCATGTATGCAAGTGATAAAAAAGTTGAATTTAAAGATGGTTTATTTAACTACACCTGCAATTTAAAAGACACTGCAACCTCTCGTGCTATAATGGTAAAAGTTTTTATTAAAAATGGATTGTTACACGAACTGTCAGTACCATTTGATACAACGATTGGGTTAAAGGGATGGGCAAAGGATTTTATGGAATCATTTAGGCCAATTGATACACTCATAGGAAAAAATATTTTTGTGAGTGGTTTTGCAGATTTATTAAACGATCTGGTCAGTAGCGACACAGCTGTAAAGCAAATGGCGAATCATTCTGTCGAAGTTATTGGTTTTCAAAAGGATTTTGCAGGTGATTTTATTAAATTTATTGCGACTCCTAAAATTAACTCAGTTAGCGAGGATAGTCGTGCCCAGTTATTTGTAAATGGAGGTACGTTTGAAAATGAGAAAATAATCAAACCATATAAAGACCTTTATAAACAATATACCGATAGTTTTTATTTGCAGCTTTGCCTTTTAAAGGGTCTCGCTTATTTAAAGACGCAAAATTCTTATTCAGAGTTTTATAATTTGATAATGGCTGAAACCCCACTGGTTGGAGCAGGAAATACAGTGCGCGATGTGTTTTATGTGCTTCACGATTCACTTGAATTATGTAAAAAGTTTTTTCCGGGAATGCTAAGTCTAACTAGGTATGAGGAATACAAAGAAGCGGTATATGGATTAATGGCAGAAATGGTTCATAAAAATATCATTGACAAATCGTTATATCTAGTGCGAAAGGATCAAATTTTAAACGACGCGAATCTTACCTTAAAACGCTATAACCCTTTAGCAACAAAAGCACCATCCTCTAATGATCAAGCAAATTTTGATTATCTAGAGAAATCGGCAAAAGAACTTGCTCAAAGTATCAAAGGAAGCCTCGATGGATTGGCAAATAACACCTTTTACAAAGGTTCAGGGTATTTAAGAAATTTAGATTCCTATAACCGCCCACCACTAGTCAATTACGCTTGGTTGCTTTCGCCATTTTATAAAACGGATGAAAAAGCAAAACAATTCTTTGAGAAAATTGTAAAAATAAAAACGCAAGATATTCTCATGCCTGTTACCATAGATCTTTTAAAGCATGGAGTCATCTTAAACGATACAATCATAACATATTATAGCAAAAACAAGTTTACTGCAACATTTTTCTATAGCGAATTAGAAAAAGAAAAACTTACAGATAAATTTGATAAAAAATATTTAACGCAACAAAACCTAATACAGTCTTTAGTGCTGAGCCAAAAAAAATTAACTAACTTTTATAATGATCAAAAAAATAATACTAAATCAGATAGCATTGTTTTGATTAAAGAGCTTGCAGCGAAAAATAAATATGAGAACGGTAAAATGTATATTTATAAATTAAGCGGCAATAAGAACGAAGAGGAGTATTGGACAGCCGTATTTATTAATAATTCAAAAGAAGCTATCACATCTAAAATAGAAATGGTACACCCAAATTATTTTATTGATAAAACTAAAACTGAGAATGAAAACATGAATGAACTATTAGAGTACTTTGCTCTTTCTTACAGAAAAAGAGCTCAAGAAAAGTCAAGTTCTTATCAGTAAATTTTAAATTTAATTTTATATATCTTTATAGCCTATGTCTATGAATTTTAAGAGTGACACTGAAGCCGTTGAAGGCTTTGTATCCAAGCACAAAGAACTTACAGCCGAGATTGCTAAAGTAATAGTTGGACAGGAAGATACAGTTAAAAACGTGTTAATCTCCATTTTTAGTAGAGGGCATTGTTTGTTAGTTGGTGTTCCTGGTCTTGCAAAAACATTGTTGGTTAATACCATTGCCGATGCTTTAGGCTTGAGTTTTAACCGTATTCAGTTTACTCCCGATTTAATGCCAAGTGATATCATTGGTAGCGAAATATTGGATGAAAACAGACACTTTCAATTTATTAAAGGCCCCTTGTTTTCTAATATTATTTTAGCCGATGAGATAAATCGTACCCCCCCTAAAACACAAGCAGCTTTGTTAGAAGCCATGCAGGAAAGACAGATAACGGCGGCTGGAAAAAAGTATATTTTAGATAATCCGTTTTTTGTACTTGCAACACAAAATCCAATTGAACAAGAAGGAACCTATCCTTTACCAGAAGCTCAGTTAGACAGATTTATGTTTAATGTATGGTTAGATTATCCAAAGTTTGAAGAGGAATTACAAGTAGTTAAATTAACTACTACTAACACAAAAGCTCAGTTGAATAAAATTTTAAACGCACAAGAAATAGTTTATTTTCAGGACTTGATTCGTAAAATACCAGTAGCAGATAATGTTGTTGAGTATGCTGTGAAACTCGTTCATAAAACACGCTTAACAGGAGAACACACAACGGATGTAGCTAAAAAATATTTACAGTGGGGTGCTGGACCAAGAGCGTCACAATATTTAATTATTGGGGCAAAATGTCACGCTGCAATGAATGGGAAATTTAGTCCTGATATTGAAGATGTGAGGGCTATCGCTTTACCAATTTTACGCCACCGTGTGGTTTTAAATTATAAAGCAGAAGCAGAAGGAATGTCGGTTGAAGAAATTATTAAACAATTAATGTGAGAGAAAAAATGGGAGTAGATGAATTATTGGATGAGGACGCATTCGATCCTCAAAAGTTATTCAATGAAGAAGAATACAGTACACTGATTATCGGACGAGAAGGATTTAATAAAAAAGAAAACAATAGCGCCGATCTTATCGAGGGCTTGCTTGAAAAGAATATTTCAAGAGAGGAAAGTGAAATCATCTTTTCTAAACTTAAGGAAACCAATTCTCAAAAAATGATGATGGATGCCCTTTCAAAGGCACAAAGGGTGAGTGAGAAAACAATAATAGCGGCAGCCTGTTGGGAATGCGGACTTGATTTTTCTCCTTATTTTTTAGATTTTGTAAAGTTAGCAACGCACGACGATTTTCAATTGGCACTTGAGGCTTTATCTGTTGTTGAAAGTATAGAAGCTGTTTTCGATGAGAAAACATTAACGGAGGCATTGCAAATAGCCCAATCTGGCAAAAAGTCGGATGAAAATCTTACACAAGACTTAATTGAAAACATTAAATCAAGAATAGCTTAATTATGTTGAACAAAAATTTAAAATCCTGGATAGAGGTAGACGCAAATTCCGATTTCTCTATTCATAATATTCCTTTCGGAATTTATAAAGACAATAAAGTAAAACACCGTGCATGCTCAGCCATTGGCGAGTATATTATCGACTTAGTTGAACTGGCGGATGCCGGATTTTTGAGCGTAGACAAATCAATTCTTGAGCAGCAGTTTTTAAATGAATTTATCTCCTTAGGTAAACCTTCAACCAATGCGGTTAGAGCAAAAATTATTGATCTATTAAGTAATGATTCTGATCCTGTAGCTGCCGAATTAAAAACAAACAAGGAACTATTTAATAAGATATTTAAGAAGCAAGTAAGTGTCACGATGCTTTTACCGGTAAGGGTAGGGGACTACACTGATTTTTATAGCAGCATCGATCATGCTACAAATATTGGAACCATGATTCGCGATCCAAAAAATGCATTAATGAGTAACTGGAAACACATACCTGTTGGATATCACGGTAGAGCGAGTAGCATTTGTGTTAGCGGTCATTCTTTTCACCGTCCAAAAGGTCAACAAAAACCTGCAGATTCTGAGCTGCCAGTTTATGGTCCAGCAAAATTATTAGACATTGAATTAGAAACAGCTTTTATTATTGGCAAACAAACCCAAATGGGAGATAGTGTTTCAACCAGCAACGCTGATGATTATATTTTTGGAATGGTATTGTTTAATGACTGGAGCGCTAGAGATATTCAAACATGGGAGTATGTGCCGCTTGGACCTTTTCTTGCTAAGAATTTCGCAAGCACAGTATCTCCTTGGATAATAACATTAGAAGCATTAGAGCCATTCAGAACAAAAGGATATACGCAAGACCCGAAAGTATTGCCATACTTGGAGTACAAGGGTGATAGAAATTTGGATATTAAATTGGATGTGTTTTTAAAACCGGAGAAAGGCGAAGAAAATCATATCTGTTCTTCCAATTATAAATATATGTATTGGACGATGGAGCAACAATTAGCACATCACACGGTGAATGGTTGTAATATTAATGTGGGAGATATGATGGCGAGTGGAACAATCAGTGGGCCTGATCCGAAAGAATATGGAAGCATGATGGAACTTACTTGGCGGGGTACGAAACCAATTACCTTGAAAGATGGATCAGAGCGCAAGTTTGTGAATGATAATGATACCATCATCATGAAAGGTTATTGTGAAAAAGATGGTATCAAAATTGGATTTGGTGAATGTGTAGCAAAAGTACTTCCGGCCAAATAAATAAGTGAATAAGAGATAACTGATTAATTTAAAAAGCCTCATGTTCTTTAACTTGAGGCTTTTTTAATCACAGGTAAATTAACTCATCTTTGCTACAGCCTGAATGATATCGTGTTTGGTAATAATATGCATGTTGCCGCCCATATCTCTTAAAAGAACAGCGTTATTTTCTTTAGTAATGAGTTTACTTACTTCCTCAATAGGTGCTTTTTCTCCAACAACAGGAAAAGCCGCTTGCATTAAATGTTTTACCGATTTATTTTTCACATCGCTGTTTTCTATCAGTCTTGTAAATAAATAACTTTCATTAAGCGATCCAACAAAATTTCCTTTTTCGGTAACAGGTATTTGTGAAATATCGTACTTGTTTAATAATTCTAAAGCTTCACTAACGGTTGAATCAACGTCGACAGTTAATAATTTTTGATTTTTATGATTAGCAACTAAGTCTATAGCTTTAGGTTTTGTAGCTTCTAAAAAATTTCGATCACGCATCCAATCATCGTTAAACATTTTGCCTAAATAACGAGTTCCGTGATCATGAAAAATTACTACTACAACATCTCCTTTTTTAAACATGTTTTTCATTTGAAGTAGGCCAGCCATTGCTGACCCAGCGCTGTTTCCTGCAAAAATCCCTTCTTCTCGCGGAATTCTACGCGTCATTACTGCCGCATCTTTATCCGTTACTTTTTCAAAATGATCAATCACATTGAAATCAACATTGGCAGGCAAAAAATCTTCACCAATGCCTTCGGTGATGTATGGGTATATTTCGTCTTTATCAAAAATACCGGTTTCTTTATATTTTTTAAATACAGAACCATAGGTATCTATCCCTAATATTTTTATTGCGGGATTTTTTTCTTTCAGGTACTTACCAGTTCCACACAATGTGCCTCCAGTTCCAACACCTACAACAAGGTGCGTTATTTTGCCATCGGTTTGGTCCCAGATTTCAGGACCCGTTTGTTCGTAATGAGCCTGACTATTACTTAAATTATCATATTGATTAGGTTTCCAGGCATTTGGTATTTCACTAACCAAACGTGATGAAACTGAGTAGTAGGAGCGGGGATCCTCAGGGTCTACGTCTGTTGGACAAACAATTACTTCTGCACCAAAAGCACGCAATGCATCCACCTTTTCTTTGCTTTGTTTATCGGTAGTAGTAAAAATACACTTATAGCCTTTAATAACAGCAGCAATAGCTAAGCCCATTCCGGTGTTACCACTTGTACCCTCAATTATAGTTCCACCTGGTTTTAAACGCCCATCCAATTCAGCATCTTCTACCATCTTAAGTGCCATACGGTCCTTAATCGAATTACCAGGATTAAATGTCTCTACTTTGGCATAAACATCGCAAGGAAACTCCTTTGTGATTTTATTTATTTTTACCATTGGTGTATTTCCAATTGTTTCGAGTATTGTTTTACAAACTTTCATAAACTATATTATTCTAATTATTTGATAGACTATATTGAGTACTTCGACCCGGTTTTTTTATTAAATTAATAAATAATGATATTCGTGTCGATTAACAGCCGCTAAAGATAAGTGCTTTAAACAAAGTGACCTTGTTATTTTAGAGAAAGAACCATTTTACTTTTTAACAATCTTATTTTGCGTTTATACTGTTAATTTCAGATTTTAGTCTGTGGTATTTCTATTACAAAGTTCTTAAGCCAACTCTGAATTTTAAACGCTCTTTGGGTTTACTGCTGGTTCTTAAATTTGAAAAATAGTAGAAAAAGACGATAAAATTCATCTGATCCAACATTTTCACAAAACTTGGCATGAATATTGATGCCTTTTTGTTAAATTAAATTAATTTGAGTAGTTTTAAAAACAATCTAAATCTCATGAAAAAACACAAAGTATTATCCATTATTTTAGCTTTATTCCTAGCGTCCAGCGGGTTTAAGGCACAGTATTTCACGATCGACCCTATGTACTATCATAATTTTGACAAGGATTCCCTTGCTGGTTTTGATGAGGTTTCATCAAGGGCATCCGCCATTCAGGATCAGTTTTTAGGGTCTGAGTTTAAAATTAGAATGTACGAACTTAAAAGACAGTTCATTGATGTAAAATATCACTTGATAAAAAGGCCGCCGAGTTCATTTTACGAGAATGTAGTTGAGTATTTGAATGCAAATAGGCCAGCAGCTATCCCTGGCTGTGTAAATGAAGATTTCGAGCTTTCTACAGCTGCTGTTGTTACCGCAACCAATCAAATTTCTGGTTGGACAATTACTCAGGGTTATAACGGAGGTATTTCTAATCCTCCCCCTTCAAGTAATACGTTGGCACCTTATTTTCCTACAGGTGTGCCATCAACTGCAAATTCATGTAATCTTTTAGGATGCTGTCCTGCCCCACCTGCACACTCCGAACTTATTGATTGTAGTGCACCTGGAGGTTTTATTGATACTCAAATTGGTTCTCAGTATCCTATTTTTTCGGTTTTTGGATCAGGGCCGGCTAATGTCGCTGCTTCTGCTGCTAACCCTCAAATCACAAACGGTCAGTTTTTTGGTAGTAAAGTGCTAAGACTTAATGATGGTGTTACTGGAGATCGTAGTATTGAGAGATTATCGAAGACATTTTCGGTGTCGTCAAGTAATGCTTTATTTCAATTTGCATTTATTTCAGTATTTGCTCCTGGGCATGGCTGTTGTGATGCTGGTGGGTTTATTATTCGCTTAAGTAACGCGAGTACAAACGCAGTTCTTCCTTGTCCCGTTTTTTCTGTATCTGCGCCTAGTAGTCAATGTACAGCTACCGTTCCAATTGTTTATAATGTTGCACTTACTGGAGCTGTGTATACTAGTACGACCTCTGCAAACACTATTTATAACCCTTGGAAGATAAACTCATTGGATTTAACAGCTTATATTGGTCAGAATATTACAATTGACATCCTTTCTTCAGATTGCAACGCGGGAGGGCACTATGGAAAAGTTTATTTTGATGCACAGTGTGGGCCAATGACAGTTTATGGTAACGGTAACCCTTACGATGCTGGTTCAAACGTCACCGTGCCAACATGCGGAGCTTCTGGTGCTACCATTTGTGCGGCCGATGGATTAGGGCCTTATTCATGGGCAGGACCAAATCTTCCCCAATCTTATTCTATTCCTTCAATGACCAATCAGTGTATTATCACAAATATTTCGGCTCAATACACACTTTATATGTCACCAGAGGGTTCTTGTGCGCCAATACAACGCGTGGTAAACAGTACCATTACTCCAGCACCTCTTTTGGGGGCTTCTGTTGCTCAAGCGCAATGCGGAGGAACATTAGCTGTTGTTTCATTAACACCTTCTGGATCTGCTGCTAATCCGTCTTCATTACTTTGGTTTCCAACTCCATTGTCTTTGAATCAACAAACAACTCAAGGAACTTATACCCTTCCGGTAGGGCCAGCACCTAATATTGTATCAATAACCGCTAGCGATCCTTTAGGTTGTAAAGTTACAACTACGGTTAATATTAATTCGGCCCCTCCAATTCCATCATTTACAATTGTTAACACAACTAATTCAAATAGTATTACCTGCGAATACCCTGTTGTTAATTTAGATGCAGTGACAAGCTACTCTTACAACGGAGGCAGTTTAAATTATTTTTGGGCCAGTGCCAGTTTGACTTTTTCAACAAGCAGCATCAGCATTTCAAATCCAGGAAACTTCACTGTTAACGCGGTCGATCCTGTTACAAATTGTCAGGTAACTCGTACAGTTTCCATTGGTGTTAATATTGTTGCTCCTTTATCTACCATCAGTCCTTCGTTCCAAAGTATAACTTGCGGAACCCTTGCTGGTGCTAATGCAACAAATGTAATTGTAACCGCAAGCCCGAGCGTAAATGTTACCCATCAAATTTTATCTCCTTATGGTGGTACATTTTCGGCAAGTTCTTATTCTACCCAATACACTCCGGGTGGGGTTGGTAACTTTACTTATTGTTTAAAAAACGATGTTAATGGATGTGTTACCTGTAAAGAGTTTACAGTTACTTCAAACCAAGGATTTCCATCTTTTAGTATCCTAAGTCCTGAGAGCTTCACTTTGGGTTGTGGTACAAAGAGTATAGCAGGAGTTAATATAGTTAATGGGAATACTACACCTCAGGGTGGAGCAGTTTCTTATACAATATTAAGCCCTGGTCAGAGCTCCGTTACCCCAAACGGACCTCTTAGCGGCATTCAAACTTATACAGTAAATGTACCAGGTACGTATACCGTAATTACCAAAGATAATGTCTCTCTATGTGAAACTAGGGTTCCTATATCCGTGCTATCAAACACTTTCGCTCCGGATATTAGTGCAGTAGTTGAAAGGCAAATTTTAGATTGTAATAATCCTAAAGTTGTGCTTAAAGGGAAAAGTATAACATCTGGTGTTGAATATTCTTGGAAATTCGTCGGACCTATAAATACATTACAAGGTGATACAATCACTGCTATAATTTCACCGACCGCTATTGCAACACAAACTGTGCTTAATACCTACACATTAATTGTTAATAACTTGAGTAGTACTTGTAAAAGTCAATCGGTTATTCCAATCTATCAGAATGTATTTGCACCAAAACCAGCCGTGACTCCAATAACATCTTCTCTTACTTGTTTAACAAATACTGTTGTGTTAACGAATGGAAGTTCTACTGGAATACCTCCAACAAGTATCTTTACTCGTAATCTACCTGTTATTGGATTTTTATGGACAGGACCTTCACCTCAAGAACCTTTGTCAAATGCAACTACATACACTGGCGCAACTGTTGGTATTTATACTTTAACAGTAAAGGATCTTAATAATGGTTGTACCTCTTTTACAACAGCTACCATTATTGACAATAGAACTTATCCAGATTTTTTAATTAAAGACACGGTCTTTTTAGATTGTGGAGCACAAAGTGTTGAATTAAGTTACGTACTTACTAATAGCACAGGAATGGGACCAAAACAAAATTGGTCAGCACCTGGAATTATTGGTGATCCTACAAAAGATAAGTTGCCTGTGACGCAACCTGGCTCATACGGAGTGGTTGTAACTTATTCGAACGGATGTTCCAAATCTGCTGAATTTACCGTTATTAGTGGTTCTTTAACGGCAGAGTTTGCAGCTGAAACATTTACTAATTATGCACCAGCGACCATAAGCTTCAAAAACAAATCTAGGTCTTCGTTAGACAGTGTAAATGTTGTATCAACTTGGAATTTTGGTAACGGTACAACAAAGACAACTTCACTGACTACAATAACTTCTTCTAATTTGTATACAAGTCCTGGTACCTACACGGTTACTTTATATGCTACCAAAGGACAATGTATTGCCTCAACTCAAAAAGTTGTTAAGATTGATATTCCATCAGTGTTAACAATACCGAATGTGTTTACACCAAATGGCGATGGTGCTAACGATTTATTCTTTGTTAAGGCGGCTAACCTTTCAAAAATAAGTGCTGTTATCTTTGATCGTTGGGGTCATGTAGTTTACGAGTTAGAATCCGCAACAGGTAACATTGAGTGGGATGGAAAAAACATGGAGGGTAAAGATTCTGCTGAAGGAGTTTATTTCTATACCATAAAAGCAACTGGTAAAGACGACAAGGCTTACGATAAAAAGGGAACCATTAATCTATACCGTTAGTAATACTAATTCTAGTATAAAATTAAATCCGGCTAAAATAGCCGGATTTTTTTGTTTAACTGCATTTAGACGTTAGAAGTCTTTGAAAAAGACGAACTATTTGGCTTAGTGAAGGTAATCCTCATTCGGCAAGCCCATGCTTAACTTTATAATGTTTGTAAGGATTCCTTAATAAAAAAATGGTCTGAAATCCCAACAAACACTTAATTGAAGAAAGTTTTTTTGAATTGTTCGTTTTTAGGGTTTAAAAGCTGTTTGTTTATTCAATAATTAATTTATTGAGCTATAATTATTGAAGCGAGGTTCAATTGTGCAAGGAAAGTTGCATTTATAAAGTATTGCAACAGTATTAATTTGTGATACAGTTACTAGGTATTATGAAATTGGTATTGAATAATTTTGAATAAGCCAGTGATAAATTTCAGTTCAAAAAAAAGTCCTACGCTATTTGTAACGTAGGACTTTTAATTTGTTTTAAAACTAAGCTTCTTTTTTCTCAACCATACCTTCAGGTTTTGGAAGAAGAACTTTACGACTTAATTTAATTTTTTTAGTCTTAGGATCATCGCCTACATATTTTACTTCAATAGTATCACCTTCTTTAAGTAATCCTTCTAAAGTATCAATGCGTTTCCAATCGTATTCGCTAATATGCAATAAACCATCTTTACCCGGCATAATCTCAACAAAAGCACCGTAAGGCATAATTGTTTTAACTTTAGCTTGGTAGATATCTCCTAACTCAGGAACAGCTACAATGCCTTTGATACGGTTTTTAGCAGCAGTTACGTCCGCTAAGTTTGTGCCAAAAATTTCAACAATCCCATTTTTACCATCTTCAGTAATCACGATAGTAGTATTGGTAGTTTTTTGCATTTCCTGAATAACTTTTCCTCCAGGTCCGATAATCGCACCAATGAATTCACCTGCAATAACAATCTTCTCAAAACGAGGAGCGTGAGGTTTGTAATCTTCACGTGGTTTCTCAATTGCTTTCAGCATTTCGTTCATAATGTGTAATCTACCTTCTTTAGCTTGAGCCATAGCTTTTGCCATTACTTCATAAGGAAGACCGTTTACTTTTAAGTCCATTTGAACCGCAGTAATACCATCTTTAGTTCCACACACTTTAAAATCCATATCTCCTAAGTGATCTTCATCACCTAAAATATCAGATAAAATAGCGTAGTTACCTTTTTCGTCGGTAATTAAACCCATGGCAATACCTGCTACTGGTTTTTTAATTTGAACACCGGCATCCATTAAAGCTAAAGCACCTGCACACACAGTTGCCATACTTGATGAACCGTTACTTTCTAAAATATCACTTACTACACGAATGGTATAACCTGAATCAGTTGGAACAACTTTTTTCAAAGCACGTAATGCTAAATTACCATGACCAACTTCGCGACGACCAACGCCACGGTTAGGTTTAGCTTCACCAGTACTGAAGCCTGGGAAGTTATAATGTAAAATGAACGTTTCTTCACCTTGATTAAACGCACCATCAATTCTTAGTTTATCCATTGGAGTACCAAGAGTAACTGTAGTTAAAGATTGAGTCTCACCACGTGTAAACACTGCACTTCCGTGAGGCGAAGGTAAATAACCAACTTCAGCCCAAATAGGACGGATTTGATCTGTTTTACGACCATCTAAACGAACTTTTTCATCAATCGCTAAACGACGAACCGCAACGTATTCAACTTCGTGGTAATATTTATTGATAAGACCTTCTTTTTCTTTTAATTCTTCAGCAGAATATTGTTTTTTAAATTCTTCTAAAGGCGCTTTGAAATTCGCTTTACGGTTTGTTTTATTCGGATCTAATTTCTTGGCAGCCGCATAAACTGCATCGTAAGTTTCTTTCATCACTTTAGCTTTCAACTCAACATCGTTGGTTTCGTGGTTGTACTCACGTTTTGTTTTTAAACCAGCTTTTGCAGCAAATTCGTTGATCGCTTTAATTTGAATTTTTATAGCTTCATGAGCAAATTTAATAGCCTCCAACATTTCGTCTTCGCTAACCTCACTCATTTCACCCTCTACCATGGCGATGTCTGTCGCCGAAGCGGCAACGATCATTTCCATTGTATTTCCTACTAATTGAGATTTTGTAGGATTAATAACTAATTTACCATCAATTTTAGCAACACGTACTTCACTGATTGGTCCGTTAAAAGGAATATCACTCACGGCAATAGCTGCAGAAGCTGCTAATCCTACAAGTGCGTCGGGCATATTTTCTTTATCAGAAGAAATGAGAGATAACATTAACTGTGTATCTGCATGATAATCTTCAGGGAATTGTGGACGTAAAGCACGGTCAACAATACGGCTAATCAGTACTTCATAAT